>NZ_JAILXP010000612.1 GCF_020740895.1 Streptomyces sp. UNOB3_S3
TCCCCGCCCCGTCCGCCCGCCCCCGCCGGGAGCTCCGTGACCTCGTAGCGCTTGACGTACGCGCCCAGGAACGCCTGGAGCGTGGCCGTCGCCGGGATGGCGATCAGGGCGCCCACGGCACCCAGCAGCGCGGCGCCCGCGATCACGGAGCCGAAGGCGACCGCCGGGTGGACGGCGACCGTCCTGGCGGTGATCCGGGGCTGGAGCACATAGTTCTCGAACTGCTGGTAGACCACGACGAAGCCCAGCACCCACACCGCGTACCAGGGGTCGACGGTGAAGGCGAGCAGCGTCGGCAGGGCACCCGCGAGGTAGGTGCCGATGGTCGGGACGAACTGCGACACCAGCCCGACCCAGATCGCGAGCGCCGGGGCGTAGGGCACGCCCAGCGCCTGGAGCAGGACGTAGTGCGCGATCCCGGAGACCAGCGCCATCAGGGCGCGCGAGTAGAGGTAGCCGCCGGTCTTGGCGACGGCGATCTCCCAGGCGCGCAGCACCTCCGCCTGCCGCCGCGGGGGCAGCACCGAGCACAGCGCGCGGCGCAGCCGGGGCCCGTCGGCCGCGAAGTAGAACGCGAAGAGCACCACCGTCAGGGTGCGGAACAGCCCGCCCAGGACGGTCGCCGAAACGTCCAGCACACCGCCGGCGCTGCTGCTGACGTACTTCCGCAGCCAGTCCGAGTGGAGCACGCTGCTCTGGATCTCGACCCGGGAGAGTCTGGTGTGGAAGGTCCGGTTGACCCAGCCGATCACCGAGTCCAGGTAGGAGGGGAAGTTCTCCACCATGGTCTGGATCTGCCCGGCGAGCATCGAGCCGAGGAGGGCGACGAAGCCGGTCGCGGCGACGGTCACGCCCAGGAAGACCAGACCGGTCGCGAGGCCCCGGCGCATGCCGCGCGCGGCCATCCGGTCCACGGCGGGCTCGATGGCCAGCGCGAGGAAGAACGCGACCAGGATGTCGACGAAGAGGCCGGTGAGCCGGTGGAAGGCCCAGCCGGCCAGCTGGAAGCAGGCGAACAGGGCGAGGGTGACCACCACCGCCCTGGGCAGCCAGCGCGGCATCCGCGCGTCGTCGGGCCGGGAGGGCTGGGAGTCGCCGGATGCGGTGTCGTCTGTCGCTGCCACGGGGCAAGTGTCGCCTATCGGGCGAAACCCACGGCGTGCCCGGTCGGCGGCCGTCGGCCGGGCACGGTCAGCGGCGGTCCTCGGGGATCTCCAGCGCCCGGCACACCGCGCGCCAGACGTCCTTGGCGTTCCAGCCGGCGTCCAGCGCCTGGTGCACGGTCCTCCCGCCGAGTTCGGACATCACATGATCACGAGCGAAGGAGTCGGCGTACGCCGAGCCGAAATAGTCCGCCATTCGCTGCCAGAAGACCGTCAACCGCATGCGCCCAGTATCCCGCCCCTGAGAGTGCAGCCGACCACGAGCCGCTGACCGGCGGCGCTCCGCGCCCTACGGTCTTGTCCATGGCACCGTCCGGAGCATCCGCCACCGCCCGCGCCGAGCGCTTCATCTGGCTGACCGCCCGCGTCCTGGAGCAGCGGAGATTCGCGTTCCACTTCCTGGGCGGGCACGCCGCCGCCGTCGAGGCCGCCCTCGACGCGTACGCGGGCGACGACGGGGGCTTCGGCCACGCCCTGGAGCCGGATCTGCGCGGCCCGGTGAGCCAGCCGCTGCACACCGCGCACGCCCTGCGCGTGCTCGACGAGATCGGGCGCTGCCGCGACCGGCGGGTGGAGCCCGTGTGCCGCTATCTGACGGCGGTCTCCACCCCCGACGGGGCGCTGCCCGCCCTCCACCCCTCGCTGCGCGGATATCCGGCTGCCCCCTGGATCCCGCTGGTGGACGACCCGCCCAGCGATCTGCTCGCCACCGGCCCCGTGGTCGGCCTGCTGCACCGCAACGCGGTGTGGCACGCCTGGCTGTTCCGGGCCACCGACTTCTGCTGGGCCGCCGTCGACGCCCTCGGCCGGGGGGCGCGCACCCACCCGTACGAGGTCGAGGCGGCCGTCGCCTTCCTCGACGGGGCGCCGGACCGCCCCCGGGCCCGGGCCGCGGCCGAGCGGCTCGGGCGGACGGTACGGGAACAGCGGCTGGCCGTGCTGGATCCGGACCGGGCGGCCGACCACCCCCTGCCGGAGGGGTACGCGCCCGGCGAGCACCACTTCCCCCACGACTTCGCGCGCACGCCCGGTTCGACGGCCCGCGCCTGGTTCTCCGACGCCGAGATGGCGCGGTCGCTGGACTTCCTCGCCGCGGCCCAGCAGGAGGACGGCGGCTGGCCGGTCCGCTGGCGGGCCTGGGCCCCGGGCACGGTCCTCGAGTGCCGGCCCATGGTGACCATCGACGCCCTGCTGACCCTGCGCGCGTACGGCCGCCCCGTCTAGCCCCGGCACCTGACCC
>NZ_JAILXP010000613.1 GCF_020740895.1 Streptomyces sp. UNOB3_S3
ACCATGGACAACGCTGCCGAAGGCGCCAACGTGTCCAGCACCGACAGCGCCCAGAGCGCCGTCGAGACCCGCGGTATCGAACCGGTACCCGACAACGAACGCCACGGCCGGGTCCGGGAGCTCTTCCCCACCTGGGTGGCCGCCAACATCAGCGTGCTGCTGCTCACCATGGGCGCGGCGCTGGTGGTCTTCAACAAGCTGAACTTCTGGCAGGTCCTGATCGTCGCGGCGTGCGCCGCGCTCGTGTCGTTCGGCCTGGTCGGTGTGGTCTCCGTGTCGGGCAAGTGGGGCGGCGCGCCGGGCGCGATGCTCTCCCGCGCCACCTTCGGTGTACGCGGCAACCTCTTCCCGGGCGCGATCCTGTGGATCGCCCGCTTCGGCTGGGAGACGATCAACGCGGTCACCGGCGCGTACGCGGTGCTGACCGTGCTCGATCTGGTCTTCGGCGTGAAGAGCAACAACGTGCTGATCGTGATCACGCTGTTCGTCTTCGTCGCCTGCACGTTCCTGGTGAGCGGCATGGGCCGCAAGGTGCTCAACGTCTGCAACACGTGGTCGACGTACCTCTTCGGCGTCTTCAGCGTGCTGGTGCTCGGCTACCTGATCGTCCACATCAAGTGGGACGACGTCTTCTCCAAGCCCGCCGGCACCACCGCGATGATGATCGCCGGCATCGGCACGATCGCCGCGGGCGGCATCAGCTGGGTGCCCACCGGCCCCGACTTCGCCCGCTACCTGCCGCACGCCGCCTCCGGCAAGAAGATCGCGGGTGTCACGGTCTCCGGCGCCGGCATGGTGATGATGCCCATGGTGCTGATGGGTGCGGTGATGGCCGTGGCCACGCCGGGCCTCGCCGACGCGCCGGACCCGGTCTCCTTCCTCGGTGACCTCCTGCCGACCTGGCTCGCCGTGCCCTACCTGATCACCGCGATCGTCGGCATGCTGCTGATCAACTCCCTGTCGATGTACTCGGCCGGCTTCACCGCCCAGACCATGGGCGTCAAGCTGCCGCGTGCGATGGCCGTGAGCATCAACGCCGCGATCTCGCTGATCGGCGGTCTGCTGCTGATGCTGGTCGCGAAGAGCTTCCTGAGCTCGTTCATCACCTTCCTGATCCTGCTGGCCGTCTCCTTCTCGGCCTGGATCGGCGTCTACATGGTCGACATGGCCCGCCGCCGCAACCGCGCGGTGCGCTACGACGCCGAGGCGCTCATGGACACCACTCGCACCAGCCGCTACTGGTACGTGGGCGGCTTCTGCTGGCAGGCGATGACGGCCTGGGCCGTCGCCCTGATCGCGGGCATCTCCTTCACCAAGTGCGACTGGTTCGCCGGCCCGCTGTCGGGCACGTTCGTCGGCAAGTACGGGCTGGGCTGGGCGGCGACGATCGTCATCTCGGCGGCCGTCATGGCGCTGCTTCCCACTCCGCGCGAGAACGGGGTCGCGGCGGAGGCCGCGGCTGAGCCCGAGCGCGAGAAGGTTGCCGCGTAACCTTCCCGGCAACGTGCGGAGGGCCCCCTTGCGGGGGCCCTCTTCGCGTTTCCGGCTGCCCGCCGCCACCCACCCGCCCGATTGCCCGGAACCGCACCCGCGAGGTTGTGACCCGTCCTACGGCTGTGCCGGTACGTCCGGTGCGGGAAGGTCGAGTACGCGCGCGAGGGCGGCTGTGACGGGAGCGCAGTGGCCGGGCAGGTGCGTGGAGGCCCAGTCGGCCGCGAGCACGAGGAAGGCGGCCAGGTCGCGCTCGGCACCGGCGAGCAGGTGGTGGAGCTCGGTGACGGACAGTTCGATCACTGGACTGTCGCTCTGCTCGGCATTGACGGTCAGCCGGACAGTGCCGCCGAAGCGCTCCGCGAGCGGTGACACGGGTTCGTGGCCGAAGCTGAGGCAACTGCCGTCGTCGACGAGCTGATGCCAGTCGCGCCAGTCCTCCAGTCCGTCGCAGCAGCCGGGCAGGAAGGCGACACCCGTGGAGTCGTCGGTGACCCGCAGGCCGCCGGCCGCGAAGAGGTCGTCGAAGGTCAGCAGTCCGTGGAGGAACGAGCCCAGTGCGTCGGCCGGACGAGGCGGGCGGTCGCCGTCGGGGTCGATGTCATTGCACTCCGCGATGCGCATCACCGCCGTCCCGACCTCAGCGGGTGAGAGCCCGCCGCTGAGGGGCAGGAAGCCGAACGGCTCGATCTCGGCGACAGGCCAGAGGTCGAAGCCGTCGGGGGCGTAGATCTCCAGGACGGGCTGTATCACGATCACCCGGCGAAGTGTTCCGTATCTCCGCCGGCGCCTCCCGCGCGGGGTTCCGTTGACTTCCGGCTACCCGCCGGTGGGGGTTTTCCGCGCCTTCGGCGCGGTTCTACCC
>NZ_JAILXP010000614.1 GCF_020740895.1 Streptomyces sp. UNOB3_S3
GTTACGGGAAGGGGCGGGACCGGGGAACGAGCCGCCGCAGGCGTGCCCCCACCGACGACCACCCTCGCGCACAACCCCACACCACCCGCACCGCCGACCGCGGCGCGACAACGGCCCGCACCCGCGCCCAGCGCCCCGCCGAGGCCCGCAGGCCCGCCCGGGCGGCCTCGACGTCGGCGCCGGCCGTCGCCCCGGCGGGCGGGGGCGACGGCGCGTACAGCACGTGCTCGACCGCCGTCGCCAGCCGCCCCACGGCCTCCGCGGGCGGTCCGGCCAGCCGCGCGTCCCGGACGATGCGGGCCGCCGCCATTCTGGGGGTCAGGGAGTCGTCCGGCGGGATGCCGTAGTCCCACGCGGAGTCGGTCAGCTCGCGCCAGGCGGCCAGCGGCCGCGGCCCGGCCCGGCCGTCGAGCCGCCGGGCGCGGGCCCGCCTCCGCCACAGGTGGGGCAGCGCGGGCAGCAGCAGGGCGGCCAGCGCAGCCACGACGACGCCGGCCAGGGTGAGCGGCGACGTGCCGCCGGAGGCCTCGGCGACCTCCACCCGGACGGTGCCGGGGCAGCCGTCGAGCTTCTTCAGCTCGGGCGGGCAGCCGCCGTCCGCCGAGGGCGCCGGCCGTGGCGCCCCGGTCCGGCCGGGCGCCGGGGCCGGGACGTCCGGGTCGGGGGCGGAAGGAGCCTGCGCGACCGTGTACTCGGGCGGGGTGCCACGGCTCGGCGTGGGCTCGAACCGGGTCCACCCGGCGCCCTCGAAGTACAGCTCGGGCCAGGCGTGGGCGTCCTTGGTGCCGACCGACACCGTGCCGTCCGGCTGCGGGGTGCCCGGGGTGAAGCCGACCGCCACCCGCGCGGGGATGCCCAGCGTCCTCGCCATGGCCGCCATGGCGAAGGAGAAGTGGACGCAGAAGCCCTGCTTCTCCTCCAGGAAGCGCGCTATGGCGTCGGGGCCGCTGCCCGAACGCACCTCCGTGTCATAGCGGAAGCCACCGCTCGCGGCGAACCAGTCCTGGAGCTTCACCGCCTGCTGGTAGGCGTCGGTCGCCCCGGCGGTCACCTTCCGGGCCGTGTCCGCCACGACCTTGGGCATCACGGAGGGCACCCGCGTGTATTCGCGCAGCAGTTGCTCCGGGGGCGCGGGCGCGGCCGCGAGCTGAGCGGCCGTCGGCTCCACGAGCAGCGCCGACACCTGATAGCGCACCCCCCGCGTGGTCTGGCCGTGGTCGCCGACCAGCGCCCGGCCCTCCGGCTCGTACCGCCACTGACCCGGGACCCGCACCCGCTCGGCCGGATAGGGCAGGGGCAGATAGTTCTGGCCGTAGCCGTCGGCGGCCGCGACGGAGACGCCGATCCCGGTCGTACGGATCCCGGTGGTCAGGCCGGCGGGGGCGGGCAGCGGGTCGGGCACATCGGTGATGTGCCGCTCGGAGGCGCGCCATGACGCACCGTCGAACCGGTCGAGGGCGACGATGCGCAGATACAGGTCCTGGACGGACGGTGCGGAGGTGCGGTAGCGCAGCAGCTCCCGGTTCTCCGGCTGGTTGAGGCTGTTCTGGAGCGACACCAGCGGATTGACCGTGGAGATGGTGCCGCCCTCGGAGCCGGGGCCCTCGCCGGCGCCGCGCGCGGCCAGCAGCCCGCCGCCGATCGAAGGCAGCGCGACCGGCAGCGCCAGGGCGATCCCCAGCGCGAGCGCCCCGATGCGCCGTCCGGTGCGCACCGGGGCCAGGGCCGGGCCGCCGCCCGCCGCGAGGCCCGCGGCGGCGCCGGGCGGGGCGCCGGCGGCCCCGCCGCCGAACACCCTGCCCCAGCGCGCGAGCCGGTCCCGGCCCTCGGCCAGGAGCAGCAGCAGATAGCCGGCCGCCGCCATGAGGAACCACAGCCAGTCGGCGCTGCCCTTGGACAGTCCGGCGCCGACCGAGTAGAGCGCGAGCAGGGGCAGGCCCGCCGGGGCGGCGCCGCGGAAGGTGACCGCCAGGGCGTCCACGACCAGTCCGACCAGCAGGACGCCGCCGATCAGCAGCAGCCGGATGGCCGTCGTCGCGGGCGCGGGGATGGCGTACCGCCCGACGTCGTCCACGCCCTGCCGCAGCAGCCGGCCGAACTCCTCGAAGGCGTCGGGGCCCGGCAGCACCCCGCCGACGGCCCGTTCCCGGGCGAAGACGAGCGTGAGCAGCAGCAGGGCCACCAGGGCCTGCGCCGCGACCGTCAGCCACCGGGCCAGCGGCACCCGGCGGGCCGCCACGCCGACCGCCGTCTGCACGCCCAGCAGGAACGCGGCCTGGAGGATCCAGAGGGTCCGCTCGACCAGCGGCAGCATCGCGCAGGCGGCACCGAGCGTGGCCACCACCCCGCACACCGC
>NZ_JAILXP010000615.1 GCF_020740895.1 Streptomyces sp. UNOB3_S3
GGACCCGGCGGGACTTTTTTAAAGGAACCTCATCCATCGAGATGGACGGGGTGTCAACATATCTGGCGTTGACTTTTGGCACGCTGTTGAGTTCTCAAGGAACGGACGCTTCCTTTGTACTCACCCTTTCGGGCTTTCCTCCGGGCTTCCCTTCGGTGTTTCCAACCTTACCAGATCCGTTTTCCGTTCCGTTCCCGGTTCGGAATTCATTTCCGGCCCCCTGTTGGCGGGGTCTGCCTTTCGGCGTGACCGCTACGTTAGCGGATTTCCCTTGCGGCTCCTAATCGAGCCGATCGCAGTCGAATTTCGGCACGCCGAAATTGACCCCGATCCGGGATGTCCTCGCAGTAGTGGTGGTCGCCGCTCGTCTCGGATGCGCACAGGGCGCCGTCCGTCTCAAGCGGCTTGCCTACGTTAGGACCTCTCGGCGCAGGAGTCAAGCACCGGCCTGCCGTCCGCCCTTGCTCCTGTCGCGCGGCACATGGGCCCGGTACGGGCTGACCGTCGGGTCACCGTCCGTCCAGAAGCGCCAGGGGTGGGTGGCGCCCGCGCCGCCCACGCCCGTACGGGGGCCGTTGCGCACCCGGTCCGTGGGGACAGGGGTGCCCCGGAGGACGGAGAGGGGTGCGTCCGGGCCCGCGCAGATGTCCGTGCCGTTGAGCGAGCGGTCCACATCGAGGGCGGTCGCGAGGCGGGCCGGGCCCTGGGCCAGCTCCCGGTCGTGGCGGGCCTTCGGGCGGCGGGCCCGGGCCAGGTCGGCGCCCTCGATCACTTCGCCGCCGCGCAGCAGGACTCCGCTGGCCGTGCCCTCGGGGCCGCAGACCAGGTTGAGGCTGAACCACATGCCGTAGATGAAGTACACGTACGCGTGCCCGGGCGGGCCGAACATCGACGCGTTCCGCTCCGTACGGCCACGGAAGGCGTGGGAGCCGGGGTCCTTCTCCCCCGCGTACGCCTCGACCTCGGTGATGCGCAGCTCGATCGGGCCCTCGGGGGTCGACCGGACGAGAACGCGACCCAGGAGTTCGGGGGCGACCTCCAGTACCGGACGGTCGAAGAACTCCCGGTCGAGTGGCATACGGTCAGGCGCGGCAGTCATGCCGGCCGAGCGTAGTGGAAGGGCCCGGCGGCCGGGTCCGGGGAGGATGAGCGCGATGGTGTTCAAGAAGCTGATGGCGAGCCTGGGTGCGGGCGGGGCCTCGGTGGAGACGGTGCTGTTCGAGGAGAACGTCGTGCCCGGCGGGGTGGTGCAGGGCGAGGTGCGCATCCAGGGCGGTTCGGTGCCGCAGCGGATCGAGGGGCTGTCGGTGGGGCTCCAGGCGCGGGTCGAGGTCGAGGGCGACGACGGCGAGTACAAGCGGGACGTGGAGTTCACCCGGATGCGGCTGGGCGGGGCGTTCGAGGTGCAGGCGGGGGCGGTGCACGTGGTGCCGTTCGGGCTGGAGATCCCCTGGGAGACGCCGGTCACCGTGTTCCTGGGCCGGCACCTCACCGGAATGAACGTGGGGGTGACGACCCACCTCGCCATCGCCCGCGCGGTGGACTCGAGCGACCTCGATCCGGTGAACGTCCACCCGCTCCCCGCCCAGCAGGCGGTCCTCGACGCCTTCGGCCGGCTCGGTTTCTCCTTCAAGTCCGCCGATCTCGAGCGCGGCCACATCAGTGGCACGCGGCAGCGGCTGCCCTTCTACCAGGAGATCGAGTTCCACGCGCCCGCCCAGTACCGGGGGCTGAACGAGGTGGAGCTGTCGTTCGTCGCGGACGACCGTGAGATGGACGTCGTGCTGGAGATGGACAAGAAGCCGGGGCTGTTCGGCTCGGGCAGTGACACCTACCGCTCGTTCACCATGAATCTGGGGACGTACGAGCAGACCGACTGGGCGGCCTACCTCCACCAGTGGCTCGCCGAGGTGGGCGGCAAGCGGAACTGGCTCTGAGGCGGAACCGGCTCCGAAGCGATCCCGGCCCGGGGCCGGGATCGCCGGGTCAGCCCAGCAGGACGACCAGGGGCGAGTCCGTGCCCGTCCAGTGGTCGACGGCGTCGTGGAGCACGGCCTCCGCCGTCCGGGCGTCGCCCGGTGCCGCCTTGCGGAAGGTCTCCCAGTCCTCGGCGAGCAGCAGATAGCCGCGGAACTTGCCGGAGCCCCACCACGACAGGTCCGTGAGGCAGTCGGCGAGGGCGTCCCAGTTGCGGCCGAACCACTCGGGGAACTCCAGGTCCGTCGCGCAGCGGTCGAGGAAGGCGGCCTTGTCGTGGACCCCGGTGAGCTGGAGCCTGGCGCCCCGCCAGTCGGCCTCGGCGGCGCGGGCCATGACGTCCGTGGGGGCCTCGGTGAGGGGCAGGTGGTAGATGCC
>NZ_JAILXP010000616.1 GCF_020740895.1 Streptomyces sp. UNOB3_S3
GGTAGGGGGGAGGCGGGGTCAGGAGTCGGGGCTGCCGAGCACGAGGTTCACCAGGGCCTCGGCGTCCAGCTCGTCGACCGAGGTCACCGGGCTCACCGGGCTCACCGAGCCCGCCGAGCCCGCCGGGTCCGCCGGGTCCGTGGTGGCGGCCGGGTCCATGGCGGCCTGGGCCGCCGCTTCGGGCCGCAGTCCGGCGAGTTCGAGCAGGCCGTCCAGCAGTCCGGCGTCCCGCAGCCGGGCCAGCGGCACGGTCTGCAGGGCCCGCCGGATCTCGGCCTCGCGGGGGTCGCCGTCCGCCGGGCCGCCCGTGTCCCCGGCGCCGTCCGTCCGTACGTCGAGCAACTCGGCGAGCCGGCCGGCCGCCGCCCGGGCGTTGGGGTGGTCGAAGGCGAAGGTGGCGGTGAGCTTGCGGCCCACCGCCGCACCGAGCTTGCCGGCCAGCTCGACCGCGGTCACCGAGCTGAACCCCAGCGCCCGGAACCCGCCCTCGGGATCGATGTGCTCGGGCCCCGGGTGGCCGAGCACGGCCGCGGCGTGCCGCCGCACCAGATCCAGCAGGAGCTCCTGCCCCTCGGCGGCCGGAACCTGCCGCAGCCGCGCCACCACGCCCTGCTCCGCGGGCGCGTCGGCGGGCTCCGGTCGCACGACCGGGCCGTCGGCGGTCCGGACGCCGGGCAGCTCCGCGATCAGCGGGCTGGGCCGGAAGGCGGTGAACGCGGGGGCGAACCGGGACCAGTCGGCATCGACGACCGTCGCACAGGTCTCGCCCCGGTCCAGCGTCTCCTGGAGCGCGGCGAGGGCGGCCTCGGGCGCCATCGGCCGCAGCCCGAGCGAGCCGAGGAACGCCGCGCCCTCCTGTCCCATGCCGCCGCCGTCCCACAGCCCCCAGGCGACCGAGGTGGCGGGCAGCCCCTCGGCGCGGCGCTGTTCGGCCAGCGCGTCCAGCGCGGCGTTGGCGGCGCCGTACGCGCTCTGCTCCCCGCTGCCCCACACCCCGGCCCCGGACGCGTACAGGACGAACGCGTCCAGCTCCCGGTCCCGGGTGAGGTCGTGGAGGTGGCGGGCACCGGTGACCTTGGCCGACAGTACCCGCGCCAGGGTCTCCGGAGTGGTGTCGGCGAGCGCTGCCGAGTGCGGGATTCCGGCGGCGTGGAACACCGCCGTCAGCGGCCGGTCGGCCGGCAGCGACGCCAGCAGCTCCCGCAGCGCCTCCCGGTCCGCCACGTCACAGGCGGCCACGGTCACCGCAGCGCCCAACTCCTCGATCTCCGCCGTGAGTTCCGCGACGAGAGGGGTGTCCTTGCCCCGGCGCCCGACCAGTACCAGGTGCTCGGCGCCGTTACGGGCCAGCCAGCGCGCCAGATGGCCGCCGAGCGCACCCGTGCCACCGGACACCAGCACGGTGCCGCGCGGCGCATAGCCCGTGGAGGGCGCGTTGCCGGTGGGCGTGGGCGTGGGCAGCAGGCGGCGGCCGTACGCACCCGAGGAACGCAGCGCCACCTGGTCCTCGCCGCCGGACCCCGACAGCGTCTGGACCAGCTGTTCTCCGATCCGGCCGGTGACCTCCGCGTCGCCGCCCGGCAGATCCACCAAACCGCCCCACAGCATGGGCAGTTCCAGGGCCGCGCAGCGGCCCAGGCCCCACACCTGCGCACCGGCCGTGGACGGCCGCTCGGACGGGGAAACGGCCACGGCCCCGCGCGTTACGGTCCACAGCTTCGGTTTCGCGTTCGATTCAGCGTTCGGCTCCGCGCCCTGGGTCACGTCGGCGAGCGCCTGGGCCAGCAGCATGGTCGAGGCCGTGGCGCAGTCGACGCCGGGGAGGGCGGGGTGCGGCCGCTCGTCGGTGCCGAGGAGGGAGACGGTGCCGGCGGAGGTGGTGGCGTTCGCTTCGGTGAGGAGGGTGGTGAGGGTGGCGCGGTCCGTGGTGGTGGGGTCGATGGTGAGGTGGGTGACGGTGGCGCCGTGGGTGGTCAGGGTCCGGGCGAGGGTTTGGGTGAGGTCGGCGTCGTGGCCGGTGGGGGAGATGAGCAGCCAGTGGCCGGTGAGGTGCGCCGAGCCCGTGAACGGCAGCTTCTTCCAGGCGACGTGATAACGCCGGCCCTCGCCGTCCCGGTCCGGCATCAGCCAGTAGTGGCGCCGCTGGAAGGGGTAGGTGGGGAGGTCGGTGCGGCGGGCGCCGGTGCCGTTGAAGACGGTCGGCCAGTGGATGGGTGCGCCGTGGGTGAAGGCTTCGGCGGTGGAGGTGAGGAAGCGGCGGAGTCCGCCTTCGTTGCGGCGGAGGGTGCCGACGGCGGTGATGCCGTCGGGGAGGGTGGGGGTGAGGACGGGG
>NZ_JAILXP010000617.1 GCF_020740895.1 Streptomyces sp. UNOB3_S3
GATAAGAGACAGGCAGTGGGGGCTGAGGACATTTCAGCGACTCCAGCGGAGGAGGACGGGCGTGCTGACGATCGCCGTCAGGGCTGCGACGGCGGATCCTGCGACGATGGGGGCGGCCGGGCCCCAGACGTCGTTGGAGAGGGCGGCGACCACTCCGGCGACGACGGCCCCGGCCTTGGATATGAACTCCAGGGTTCCGAACATCCGGCCGGGCCGGCGTCCCCGGCTGGCGTCGGCGGCGAGCGCGGAGAGGCTCACCAGGCCCAGGGTCATCCCGGCGCCCAGCAGCAGTCGCAGGACGACGAACGAGGCCATGGTCCCGGCGCCCCAGTGCCCGGCGAGGGCCACGGCGACCAGCCCGAATCCGGTGACCGCGCCCAGCAGCGGCCGGCCGGCCACGGCGGTGTGCACGGGCTTGGCGAGCAGCGGGTAGCACACGTGCGGGAGGGCGAAGAGCACTCCGCCGGCGACGGAGCCGAGCCCGGGCAGCCGCTGCCCGATCAGGGTGATCAGGTACGGGTAGGAGACGACGGTGGCGAGGACGAAGGCGAACTCCAGGGCGTAGAGGGTGCGCAGCGCCCCCGTGGCAGGGCTCGTCGGGTCCGCCGCCGTGTCCCCGCCGTCCCCCGCCGTTTCCCCGGTGTCCGGCGCCGGGTGTTCGTCCCGCCGGGTGCGCGGCGGTTCGGGGAGGGCGGCCAGCATCAGGGCGGCGGCCAGCGGCAGTACGGCGAGCACGGCGTACTGCCGGTGCGGGGTGATCCAGGGCGAGAGGGAGCCCACCACGACGGGCGCGGCCACGAGGGCGAGCCGGGCGGCGCCCTGCATCAGGGTGAGCGCCCAGGACAGCCGGTGGCCGTCGATGGCCGCGGCGAGGTAGCCGTTGGAGGCGGCGAAGGTGCCGCCGAGCACGCCCTGCAGCACGAGGGCGGCGGCGAAGGCGGGCAGGCTGTCCGCCCAGCCGGCGAGGACGAAGGAGACGGCGAGGCCCAGTTGGGCCCGCAGCAGCAGCCGCTTGCGGCCGTAGCGGTCGGCCAGCCGGCCCCACACGGGGGCGCACAGCGCGCCGAAGACGGTGGGCACGATGTACAGCAGCCCGGCCCAGCGGGCCTCGCGGTCGCCGAGGGAGGGCAGGATCTCGGTGAGATAGGGCGGCAGGCCGAGGGCCGCGAAGGAGGCGACGAAGTAGCAGGCGGCCACGGCGTGGATCTGCCGGGTGCGCAGGACGGCGGGCTCCCGCCGCCGCGCGGGTGCGAGGACGGTGCTCACCGGGCCGCCCTTCGCAGGTAGTTGGGCCCGTCGACGTAGTGCTTGTTGATGTCGGCGGCGCCCGAGCGCTCCTTGGTCAGCAGGGTGCCGGCGGTGATCATGGCCTTGACCGGCAGCCGGTCGGCGTCCAGGACCCTCGCGCGCAGCACGGCGGCTGGGCCGGGCGCGATCCGGCCGAGCGCCTCGGCGAGTCGCTCGCGCAGCTGCCGCAGCCAGGGCTCCAGGCCGCCGCGGCCCAGGTGGGCCAGTTCGAAGGCCAGGGCGCCCGCGCACAGATGGACGGTGATGGTGGCGAAGACGTCGGCGACCGGGCCGTCGCCGGCCACGAGGATGCGCCGGTCGTCGAAGCCGAGGAGGTCGGCGGCCTCGCCGCCGAGCCGGGCGGCCAGCCGGACGGAGTGCACGCGCGGCCCGTCGTTGTCCTTCAGCAGCAGCCGCATCCGGGGCCGTCCGTCGGTCTCGTCGAGGACCACGGAGGTGTTCTGCTGGTGGGACTCCAGGGCTATGCCGTAGGAGAAGAGGGTGGTGTGCCAGTCCAGGAGCAGGGTCAGATAGGCGTCGACCAGGGCGACGAGGGAGCCGCCGTAGTAGCGCTCGGCGAGGGCGTCGGCGACCAGCCGCCCGTCGGGGGTGCGGGCGAGCAGCCCGGCGACGGTGACCACATGGGCGTTCCCCAGGCCCGCCGGGTAGCGGCGGACCAGGGCGGCCAGCAGTTCGTGGCCGGCGCCGAGGTGGGTGCGTTCGTCGGCGAGGAGCACGCTGCCGGCGAAGCGCGGCTCGCGGGCGATGATCTCCTCCAGGAGCCGCTGGCCGGTCTCGCCGTCGAGCAGGGTGCCGGGCTTGATGGTGCGCCGGTTGCGCAGGCCCAGGGTGGCGGTGGCGAGCGGCAGCTTGAGGTGGGTGGTGGGGTCGTCGGCGACGGCCACGGTCCGGGTCGACAGGGTGGGGATCACCTCCAGCCGGGGCTTCTCGGCGAGGTGGGCGGATCCGGCGAGGCCGGTGGCGCGCAGCGCCCCGGCGAGCGGGCCGCGGGCGGTCAGGGGGTGGAC
>NZ_JAILXP010000618.1 GCF_020740895.1 Streptomyces sp. UNOB3_S3
GGTGGGTGGTGGTGCCGGTGTTCTCGAATCCGGAGTTGGGATACAGGTAGAGCCGGTAGAGGCTGGAGTAGAGGGTGGTGAGCTGGTCGCGGGTCGCGCCCTCGACCTCGACCCGGCCCAGGAGGGTGTCCCAGGCGGTCCGGGCACGGGTCATGACCTGGTCGAAACCGGTGCTCGCCGGGATCTCCCGCTCCAGGTTGGCCCGGGCCTGGTCGGTGCCGATGAGGGAGGTCGCCACGCGCAGGGTGACCGTACGGCTCTTGCCGGGCGCGAAGCGCAGATAGCCGGTGACGGCGTCGCTCCCCGTGTCGCCCTTGAGCTTGCCGCTCGCGACGACGGGCGCGTCGAAGACGCCGTGGACGAAGAGGCGCCCGGCACCGGTGGACAGTCCGCTGCGGACGTCCGAGTAGGCGCTGAAGGAGCGGTGCTCGGGGTCGAGGGTCAGCCCGCCCCGGTCCTTGACGTTGTCGAGGAGGACGCTCGCCTGGTCCGAGGGGAAGGTGAAGCGGATCATCGCGGCGTGGTCGCTGGGGGTGATCTCCGCCTTGAGACCGTTCTCGAAGGTGACGGCGTAGTAGTGGGGCCGGGCGGTCTCGTTCTCGTGCCGGAAGGGCAGGGCGCGGGCGCTACGGGAGGCGGGCGGGACGCCCGGGGACGCCGAGGGCATGAGCTGGAAGGTCTGCCGGTCGCCCATCCAGGGGCTGGGCTGGTGGCCGGCGGAGAGGGCCTGGAGGGTGGGGAGGTTGTCGGCGTTGTTGGTCGCCGCGTACTGGTAGAGCCAGTCCGTGGCGCCCGCGTTGGTGACGGGCGTCCAGAAGTTGAAGCCGTGGGGGACGGCGGTGGCCGGGAAGGTGTTGCCGCGGGAGAAGTTCGAGCTGGAGTGGGTGCCGCGGGTGGTGACGGCCCGGTCGGCCGGATGGGCGACGGGCGGCTCCTCGGGGGCCGGGGCGAGGGAGATGTCGTCGATCCAGCCGCGGAACTTCGCCGGGCCCACGGGCGAGTCGTACGCGATCAGCACCCGCTCCACGGTCTTGCCCGAGGCGACGGCCCCGATGCGCGACTCCTTGTTGTTCCACTGGTTGACGTAGAGCGTTCTGGAGGCGGCCTGGCCCTGCGGGGTCAGCCGCGCGCCGTGCTGGTCGACCGCGCCGAGCTCGCTGAGGTAGGTGCCGTCGGTGAAGGCGAGGTCGAGCGCGACATGGGTGGCGGGGTAGCGGGCGTCCGGCTCGGGGAGGGCGGGGAAGATCTTGTAGGAGAGCAGGGTCCTCGGGGTGACGCGCAGCCGGGTCCGGAAGACCTTGTTGTACGAGTAGGCGTGGCCGGTCGCCTGGTGCATGCCCCCGTAGCGCAGCGCGTGGGTGCCGGTGAAGCCGGCGCGGGCCTTGGCGGTGGGGGAGCCGGTGGGGCCCCGGTCGACGTGGCTGCGCATGTCGGCGGGCGGCGGGGTTCCGGTGTCGCCCGCCGCCAGCTGGAACTCGGCGAGCTGGGTGACGGGCTCGCCGTTGTTGCGGGTTATCTCCAGCCGGTACTGGCGGTAGGGGCGGGTGCCGGTGAAGGAGAACTCCCGGGTGTGGAGCCGCTTTTCGAAGACCTCGCCCTGGCGGGTGTCGAGCACCTGCCAGCCGCTGCCGTCGTCCGACCCCTTGAGCACCCAGTCCCGGGGGTCGCGGCCGGGGGCGTCGTTGGCGGAGGTCAGGGCGTAGCGCACGGCCTGGACGGGCCGGTCCAGCTCGAATTCCAGCCAGGCGGTGCGCTCGAAGGCGAGCCACTTGGTCGCGCTCTCGCCGTCGACGAGGTTCTCCTTGACCTCGCCCGCCTCGGCGTGTTCGCCGCTGGCGCGGACGGCGGTGACCCGGTCGGTGACATTGCCGGGGATGCCGCTGGTGTCGTCGCCGTCGACCCCGGCGGCGCGCGGCCGGCCGTCGCGGCCGGTCTCGACGGTGTCGGTCCAGTCGGGCCGCGGGTCGCCGGGCTCGAAGGAGGAGGCGAAGCGGTCGCCGGTTGGGGCGGCCGCGCCGGCCCGGGCCGGCGACGCCGCGACGGTCCGGCCCTGGGTGACCTGAGCCCCCGTCATCAGCGCGGCGGCCACCAGGAGGGCCGTGGGACGGGCGAGCGTACGCCATCTGCGGTACCCGAATCCCGTTCGCATCCCTCTGCCTCTCCGCTGAACCCGGCACTGCCGGCCGGACGACTCAGACAACGTTGTCACCCATGTCGCGCAGTGTTAAGTAGTGCGTGAGACACCAGTGGTGTCAAGGGTCTCGGGGCTGGTGTCGCCGGGCGGGCCCCAGGGG
>NZ_JAILXP010000619.1 GCF_020740895.1 Streptomyces sp. UNOB3_S3
CCGGACGTGCGGCATCGCGCGGACGCCTTCCGGCTCGGTGCCGGTGCTGCCGCGGCCGTACCGCTCTTCGGGTGCGCCGTTCCGCCGATCGGGCCAGTCATTCATGCCACCGAGTGTGCCCGCCCGCCGGCCGGGCACACAGGGTGCCTGGGAAACCGGTGCGGTCCTGTTGCAGAGCTGATGCACATCCGGGCGCCCGGCGGGGTGTCCGGCGGCCCGCGCATACTGGTGGACATGACCACTCAGGACCGGGGCACGGATCCGGCGATATCCGGCAAGCCGACATCGGCCGCCCGTACGACGCTCTCCCACATCATGACCGGCAATGACACCAATCTGCTGGGCACCGTCCACGGTGGCGTGATCATGAAGCTGGTGGACGACGTGGCGGGCGCGGTCGCCGGGCGGCACTCCGGTGGGCCCGCGGTCACCGCCTCCATGGACGAGATGGCCTTCCTGGAGCCGGTCCGCGTGGGCGATCTGGTGCATGTGAAGGCCCAGGTGAACTGGACCGGCCGGTCCTCCATGGAGGTCGGTGTGCGGGTGCTGGCCGAGCGGTGGAACGAGTCCACGCCCGCTGTCCAGGTCGGCAGCGCCTATCTCGTCTTCGCGGCCGTCGACGGCGACGGCAAGCCCCGGCCGGTGCCGCCGGTGCTCCCGGAGACCGAGCGGGACCGGCGGCGCTACCAGGAGGCGCAGATCCGGCGGACGCACCGGCTCGCCCGGCGCCGCGCGATCATGGAGCTCCGCCAGAACCGGGCCGCCGAGGGCATCGAGGACTGAGTACGGGGAGCGCGGCCGGGCTCAGGTCTGCTCCGGGCAGACCGCCTGGTCGCCGGTGACCACCGGGATCCGGTCCTGCGGGCCGGTCTCCTCCTTGGCCCGGACGGGCCGGACCTCGGTGAAGTCCGCGCCGAGGACCACCTTCATCAGCGGCCCCTGCCCGGCCACCGGCCGGAGCCCGGCGCCCGGCAGGGCGGTGGCGAGCGAGCGGGCCGAGCGGTCCCAGCGCGGGTCGTAGGTGATCGTCGTGTGCTTGATCGCGGGCGGCGGGGCATCGACGGGCACCCCGGTGGTGAGGAAGCCGGTGGCCCGCAGCGCCTGGTCGGCTCCCCGGGCCAGCCCCGGGCGGCCGCTGCCGTTGAGGACCTGGACCCGGATCCGCTCGGGGGCGACGTCGACGGCCGCGGCCCGGGGCCGGTTGCCCTCGGCGGGCGGCTTGGCGTCCTGGGTGTGGTGCGGGGAGCCCGGCGCCGTGCCCACGAGCCGGTCCTCGCGCAGCGCCTGGAAGAGCTTGCCGGCCGCCGCGTCGTCCCAGCGCACGGTCGAGCCGACGTTCGGCACGGGGTAGTCCGCCACGGCGATCGGCACGGACATGAACTCGGTGGAGGCGGGGCTGAGGTTCCGCATCGCCCTGCCGAGGTCGACGAGCTCGTCGGTGCCGAAGCCCCGGTCCGCGCGGACCGAGCCGACCACGGAGGAGGCGACCTCCTGGAACTTCACCGGGTTCAGCAGCACCCCGCCGTCGGCTGCCTTGTGCATCAGCGAGGCGAGGAACCGCTGCTGCCGCTGCATCCGGCCCAGGTCGGCGGCCCCGTCGAGATGGCGGGAGCGCACGTACTGGAGGGCCTGGCCGCCGTCGAGATTGCTGGTGCCGGCGGGCAGGTCGAGCCCGGAGTAGGCATCCCTGAGCGGGCGCACGGTGCACACCCGTACCCCGCCCACCGCGTCGACGGTCCGCATGAAGCTGGTGAAGTCGACCTCCATGTAGTGATCGACGTGGAGCCCGGTCAGCCGCTCCACGGAGCGCACGGTCAGCCCGGGGCCGCCCTCGGCGTAGGCCGCGTTGAGCTTCTGCGGATGGGCCGGGCGCACCCGGCCGAACTCGTCCGCGCGCTCGGGGATCTCGGTGTAGGTGTCGCGCGGCAGGCCGACCACGGTGGCCCGCTCGCGGTCGGCGGACAGGTGCACCAGCAGGATCGTGTCGGTGCAGTGACAGGCGGTGCCGCCCAGCCGGTAGCGCCTGCGCTCGTCCTCGGTGATCCGGTCGCGGCCGTCGGTGCCGACGAGCAGGACGTTCATGCCCCGGCCGCCGTCCGGCCGGTTCGACAGGCCCTCGAAGGCGTCGACCCGGCCGATCCCGCCGGAGAGCCCGGAGACCACCGCGTGCCCGATGCCGCTCGTGCCCAGCACGGCCACCGCGGCGACCGTGGCCAGCCGCATTCCCCAGCGCGGGGGGCGCGGGGTGCGGTGG
>NZ_JAILXP010000062.1 GCF_020740895.1 Streptomyces sp. UNOB3_S3
AGCCCCCCGCCGACCCCCGTGGAAACCACCATGCAGAGCGCGTCGGCCCGCCCCCGGGCGGCGCCCTGCCAGTGCTCGGCGGCGGTCATCGCGACGCCGTCGCCCACCAGCGTCACGGGCAGTCCGCCGACCCGCCCCGTCACCTCGGCGACCAGCGGAAACCCGCGCCACCCGGGCACGTTGACGGGGCTGACGGTCCCCGCGGACGCGTCGACGGGGCCCGCGCTGCCGATGCCCACCGCCCGGACCAGCGGCCAATCGGCGGACCCGGCCAGCTCGTCGAGGACGGCGGCCACGGCGGCCATGACCGTCGCGCCGTCCTCCCGGGCCGGGGTGGGCCGGCGGGCACGGACGCGCAGCCGCCCCGCACCGTCCACCAGCGCGCCGGCGATCTTGGTGCCGCCGATGTCGAGAGCGGCGACGAGGTCGCCGGAGTCGGTCTGCACGGTGCCGGTCTCTCTCCTGTTCCACGGTTCCTGCCCGAAGGGCTCACCGCAAGGCTGCCGCAATCGCGACCGGCTCGCCGCGACCGCCACAAGCTCACCGCAAGGCCGCCGCAGGGTTTTCGGGACGTCAGTCTCTCCGGGGTTGACAACGTTGTCCAGGCCCTATGCTCGACGTCACTCCGCACATCGGACGCATGGCTCAACCGCCCCTCCGCGCAAAGGACCAGCGATTGTGAACGACGCCGCCACCGGCCGGCTCCCCCGCTACGGCACCCGGCCCACCATGAAGGACGTCGCGGCCCGCGCCGGGGTGGGCCTGAAGACCGTCTCCCGCGTGGTGAACGGCGAGCCCGGTGTCACCCAGGACACCGAACGGCGCGTCCAGGAGGCGATCACCGCGCTCGGCTTCCGGCGCAACGACAGCGCCCGTGTCCTGCGCAAGGGCCGCACCTCGACGGTGGGCCTCGTCCTGGAGGACCTCGCCGACCCCTTCTACGCGCCGCTGAACCGTGCCGTCGAGGAGGTCGCCCGCGCCCATGGCGCGCTGCTCATCAACGGCTCCAGCGCCGAGGACCCGGAGCGGGAACGGGAGCTCGCCCTGGCGTTCTGCGCCCGCCGCGTCGACGGCCTGATCGTCATCCCGGCGGGCCACGACCACCGTTACCTCGAACCCGAGATCGCCGCCGGCGTCGCCACCGTCTTCGCCGACCGCCCGGCCGGGCGGATAGCCGCCGACGCGGTGCTCTCCGACAACCACGGCGGCGCCCGTGCCGGTGTCGCCCATCTGATCGCCCACGGCCACCGCCGCATCGGCTTCATCGGCGACCGGCCGCGCATCCACACCGCCGGGGAGCGGCTGCGGGGGTATCGCGCCGCGATGGCCGACGCGGGGCTGCCGGTCGCGGACGCCTGGGTCTCCCTCGGCCCGACCACCCCCGAGCGCGTACGGGCCGAGGCGGAGCGCATGCTGACGGGGGAACACCCTGTGACAGCGTTCTTCACAGGAAACAACCGGGTGACGGTCACGATTCTGCGTGTCATCGCACAGTTGCCCCACCCGGTGGCGCTCGTCGGCTTCGACGACCTCGAACTGGCCGACCTGCTCTCCCCCGGAGTCACGGTCGTCGCGCAGGACGCGGCCCGCCTCGGCCGCACGGCGGCGGAACTGCTGTTCCGCCGGCTGGACGGGGCGGAGGACGCGCCGCGCCACGCCGAGCTGCCGACCCGTCTGATCGTCCGAGGCTCGGGCGAATTCCCGCCGGTGGAGCCGTAGTCCGCGCGGGGGCGCCCGGCCGGCACAAGCCCGCCCAGGCGGGAAAGGCACGTAAGACCAGCGCCGGCGTCAGACGCCCCGCCCCGCCAGCCGCTCCAGCGCGTCCCGGTCGAGCCCGGTGAGGCCGGTCACCTCCGCCGTGTCCACGGCCCCGCAGTCCAGCCCGCGCAGCAGGTGGCCGCCGAGCGCCCGGGCGGTGGCGGGTTCGTCGAGCACGTCGCCCCCGGCCCGTTCCTCCGTGTACGCGACGAGGCGGGCGGCCGCCCGCTCCAGCCCCTCGCGGTAGTAGGCGTACACGGCGGCGTAGCGGGTGGGCAGGTGTCCGGGGTGCATGTCCCAGCCCTGGTAGTACGCGCGGGCCAGCGACCGGCGGACGAGCCCGTGGTGCAGCCGCCACGCCTCGTGGACGCGCGCGGTGGTGCCGACGGGCAGCACGTTCGTCGAACCGTCCGAGAGGCGGACGCCCGTGCCGGCGGCCGCGACCTGCATGACGGCCTTGGCGTGGTCGGCCACCGGGTGGTCGGGGGCCTGGTGGGCGGCGCCGACGCCACACGCCGCGCTGTAGTCGAAGGTGCCGTAGTGGAGCGCGGTGACGCGTCCGCCGCCCGCGTCGATCAGCCGGGCGACGGTGGCCCGGCCGTCGGCCCCGAGGACGGCCTGGGTGGTCTCGATCTGTATCTCGAAGCGGATCCGGCCCTCCGCCAGCCCGTGCGCCGTCTCGAACTCCCGGGCCAGCCGCGTCATCGCGACGACCTGTTCGGGGTAGGTGACCTTGGGCAGGGTGAGCATCAGCCCGTCGGGCAGTCCGCCGGCCTCCATCAGGCCGGTGAGGAAGATGTCGAGGGTGCGGATGCCCCGGTCGCGGACGGCCGCCTCCATGCACTTGACGCGCACGCCCATGTAGGGGGCCGCCGTGCCGCCGGCGTATGCCTCCGCCACCAGCCGGGCCGCGCGGGCGGCGGCCGCGTCCTCCTCGGCGTCCGGGCGCGGCCCGTACCCGTCCTCGAAGTCGATCCGCAGGTCCTCGACGGGCTCGCGCTCCAGCTTGGCCCGCGTCCGCTCGTACACGGGCCCGGCGAGTTCGCCGGGCAGCCCGAGCACGGCGGCGAACGCCTCCGCGTCGGGGGCGTGCTCGTCGAGGGCGGCGAGCGCCCGGTCGCCCCAGTCGCGTACGGTGCCGGCGGTGAAGGCGTCGGCCGGGACGTAGACGGTGTGCACGGGCTGGCGGGTGCCGGCGTCGCCCGGATAGCGCCGGGCGAGCTCGGCGTCGACCGCCGCGAGGGATTTGCCGACGCCCTCCCGCACCGCGCTGGTGAAGGTCGTCGCGACCGTCGTCCGCTGCCCCATGGGTGCCCCTCCCCGCCCACCACGACGTCCGCTGCCGTGACTTCCGCTGAACGGAATCGACCATCCGTGTCGCGAAGTTAGTCAGCGGAACGGCGGCGGGTCAACACCTCCGCGCACCGGGGCGGTCCCTCGTTCAGAAGTAGTCCCGGATCACGTGCTCGGCCGCCCGGTTCTCGGCCACGGCCGGGTCGAGTTCGCTCAGCGACAGCAGATCGGTGTCGTCGCGCAGATACCTCTCCCACTCCTCGGCCATCTTCTCCTGCTGCTCGCGCGGCAGCTGTTCGACGTCTTCTCGGCTCGCGGGGCTCAGGGCATGGAGGAACCGCGTCACGGTGTCAGTCTGCATGCCGTATCTCTTCCAACGCCCGGCCACGGCGGACACCCCGGCCCCCGCCCACATCACCCGGACGGCGGCGGTCCCGATGAACGGCGGTTCCGGTGAACGCGGGTTCCGGCAAAGGGCCGGCGCCGGTGCCGCCCCGGACCGGACTGGACCGTTCGGGTGACTTTTCCGCTGAACGGCTGGACCGGCGGGAATCCACCACGTAAGGGCCGCGCATGGCACGCCCGCACCGAACGGAACGGAGAGCCCGATCATGCCCTCGCGAAACGAGCCGCACTTTCCTGATTTCTCCACCTTCATCGACCGTGTGAACTCCGCGGAGCACGCGCGATTCACCACCGCCCGCCCCGCCCTGCGCGTGGGCGCCGAGGAATTCGACGGGATGAGGGCTCACATCCAGTCCCTCTATGCCGGTATCGAGACGGTCCCCCACAGCTTCGTGGACGACAACGACCAGATCTTCGACTGCGTCCCCATCAGGAGCCAGCCCGCTCTCCGGGGCGCCACCGAAGCCCCGCCCGCGCCGCCCGACGCCCCGGCCGCGCCCGGTCCCCGCACCGCCTCGCAGGGCGTGCCGCTGCGGCCGCAGCTGCGGTCGGACCGCATCGACAAGTTCGGGCACGCGATGGCGTGTCCGCCGGGCACGATCGCCCTGCGCCGGATCACCCTCGACGAGCTGGCCCGGAGGAGCACTCTCCGGAACTTCTTCCAGAAGAGCCCGCTGGGCACCGGCCGCCACCCCCGGCTCAGCCCGCCCAGTGTGCAGGCGGGTATCCATAAATACGCCCACGCCTTTCAGATCGCCGGCAACCTCGGTGGCCACAGCTTCATCAATATCTGGGACCCCACCGTCGGGTCGCAGATCTTCTCCCTCTCCCAGCACTGGTACGCCGCGGGCTCACCGGTGCAGACGGTCGAGTGCGGCTGGCAGGTCTACCCGGGGAAGTACGGCACCACCCAGCCGTGCCTCTTCATCTACTGGACCGCCGACGGATACCAGAACACCGGCTGTTACAACCACGACTGCTCCGCCTTCGTCCAGACGAACCCCAACTGGGCCTTCGGCGGCACGCTGGGCCCGGTGAGCGTGCTGGGCGGCGCGCAGTACGAGCTGGAAGTGGCCTTTTACTTCAACGGCGGCAACTGGTGGCTCTACCTCGGGGGCACCAGCGCGAGCAACGCCGTGGGCTACTACCCGGGGTCGCTGTTCGGCAGCGGACCTCTCGCCACCGGCGCGGCGTCGGACGTCGACTACGGCGGCGAGGTCGTGGACAACACGGCCTGGCCGCCGATGGGCAGCGGCATGTTCGCCTCGTCGGGCTGGCAGTGGGCCGCGTACCACCGCGACGTCGTCTACTACCCCACCGCGGGCGGCGGGGTGCAGGCCTCCCTGACACCGTCCCAGCCCTCCCCGAACTGCTTCACCTGCGAGGTGAACCACGCCGATCCCCCCTGGAACGAGTACTTCTTCCACGGCGGCCCGGGCGGCACGGACTGCGCCTGACGGTGTGTGACAGCGTGTGACGGCTCCCCCGGCCGGAGCCGCGGATCCCCCCTGTGCCTATGCTCGCGCGGATCCATGACCGGGCAGCGGGCCCGGTCCCACGCGAGAGGAAGCGCGCGATGCGTCGCACGTCATGGCTGGCCACCGGAGCCGGAGCAGTGGTGCTGGTGGGAGGGGTGATCGCGGCCGTCGTGCTGAGCGGGGACGACGACGAGGCCCCCGCGCCGAGAGCCCGTCAGTACAGCGCCCACAGCGCCTGTCTGCTGACCGGCGAGCACGGGGTGACGGGAAGTGAGGCGGCCCCGGTCTGGGCGGGCATGGAGGACGCCTCCCTCGCCACCAAGGCGAAGGTGATGAACCTGCCGGTGTCCGGCCCGGACACCGTGGCGAACGCCGTGCCGTATGTGAACACCCTCGTCCAGCGGCGGTGCGATGTCGTGATCGCGGTCGGCGGGACGCAGGTGGCGGCAACGCGGGAGGTCGCCGGGCGGACCCCGAAGACGCGGTTCGCGGTCGTCGGGGAGGGCGGCACCAAGGGCAATCTGACGGTGATTCCGCAGGCGGAGGGCGTCCGGGCCGCCGTCGCACGGGTGGTGAAGGACGCGGTGAAGGACGACTGAGGGGCGACCGATTAATGGGGATCGCCTGTGATTCACCCTATTTCCGCAGGTCACCGCGCATCCATGGAAGTAAAGAACAGCTAAGATCATGATCATGACCCTGGTGTGAAACGACCCTTTTGTTCGAAGATCAGCTGTTTTGCAGTTGATCTTCTTCAATGGAGTCGTTTTCATGCGTCCCCGAACTCTCCATCGGCCAGGCCGGTGGAGACATAGCCATCCAAATCTCCTACGCGCCGCGGCGATGGCCCTCCTCGCGGTCCTCGCCATGGTTCTGACCTGTGAACAGGCCGTGGCCATGGGAGCGCGGCTCGAGCCGCTGCCCCAGCCCGGCCTGTCCGGCCTGACCTCCTGGTTCACCGGCCGTAAGGCCCCGCACTGGGGCCACACGCCCCAGCAGACGTCGGGCAGCGCGGCCGATCGCGGTCACAACGCGTCGGCCGCCTCGACCCGCGCCGGCCACGGCGCCGGCCACGAGCCGCAGCGCGGCAAGGGCGAGCTGCCGGCCTACGAGCCCTACGCGCGCAAGGCCGCCAAGGGCCCGAGCGCGGGCGGGCTGGGCTTCAACGCCAGGACCAGCAAGCGCGTCGCCTCGAAGTCCACGGCGACCTCGGACTACTACGAGAACGAGGACGGGTCCTTCACCCGGCAGCTCGCGCCGGCGCCCGTCAATTACCGCGACTCCCAGGGCGACTGGCAGCGCATCGACGCCACGGTGCGCAAGGGCTCCGACGGGCGTCTGCACCAGGGCGCGAACTCCATGGCGGTCGACTTCGCGCCACGCGCTGCGGACGCGGCACTGGCCCGTGTCGCGCCCGACGACAAGCACGCGCTGGCCTACGGCCTGCAGGGGGCCGCGGCCGTCGAGCCGGAGGTCTCCGGCTCCACCGCGCACTACCGCGACGTCCTGCCGGACACCGATCTGGAACTGCGCTCGGGCCCGATCGGCCTGAAGGAAGCGCTGGTCCTGCGCTCGGCCAAGGCCGGCAACGAGTGGACGTTCCCCCTGGACACCCAGGGCCTTCGGCCCGTCCTGGCCAAGGACGGCTCCGTCCGGATGCTGGACGGCTCCGGCAAGGCCTCGGTGGTGATCCCGCCCGCCTACGCCTACGACTCCCACGTCGACCGCGCCTCCGGCGAGCACGCCACCACCCACGCCGTCACCTACCGACTGGTGGAATCCGGCGGCAGGACGGCGCTGCGCATGACCCTCGACGCGTCCTGGCTGCGCGCCAAGGAGCGCGTCTTCCCCGTCGTGGTCGACCCGTCGGTCAACAACGAGAACGCCATCACCACCTACGCGGAGTCCGGTGAGCCCGGCGACCACTCGATGGAGCTGACCATGAAGGTCGGCTCCTACGACTCGGGCCCGCACTCCGCGGTGTCCTACCTCCAGTTCCCCAACCTGGGCCTGGACAACTCCCGGGCGACGGTCTCGGCCGCCGAGCTGAGCCTGTTCGCCATCTGGTCCTCCACGTGCGCCCCGCAGCGCTTCGACGTCGCGCCGGTCACCAAGGCGTGGGCACCCCAGCAGGTCACCGGCTGGCCGGGCCCCTCGTACGGGTCCTCGATCGGCAACCTGACGCCGAACGTGCCCAACAGCTGCGCCAACACCAAGGGCGACATGGCCAAGGGCGACCGGCTGACGGTGCCCCTGTCGACGGGCGTCTTCAACAACTGGGCCTCGGCCCCCGGGACCACCAACGACTACGGCCTGGCGGTGTACGCGTCCACCTCGGACAACCTCCACTGGAAGCAGTTCGGGTCGATGAACAACATCGACGCCTACCCTTCCCTGAAGCTCACCTACACCGGCGCCACACTGCCCCAGGTGGTCTCCACGTCACCGGCGAACAACGCCCCGGTGAACACCCTCACCCCGCAGCTGGCAGCCGCCGCCTCCACGGACTCCAACCTCGGCACCATGCCGAAGTTCAACTTCCAGGTCTACGACACCGACGGCAACAAGCTGGCCGACTCGGGCCTGATCGGCTCCAGCTCCTACAACGTGCCGGCGGGCAAGCTGAAGTGGGGTAAGTCGTACTACTGGGAGGTGCAGGCGTTCGACGGCACCAACTACTCGGCCGGCCCGAACTGGCAGCTGATGACCACGCAGGTGCCGCAGCCGACGGTGACCTCCAGTCTGTCCCAGAACACGGACGGCCACGGCTACAGCCCGGCGATCGGCAACTACACCACCTCGGCCACCGACGCGAACGTCTCGACGCCGGGCCCGTCCCTGACGGTCACCCGCGACTACAACTCCCGTGACCCCCGGGTGACCGGTGCCTTCGGTGCGGGCTGGTCGAGCGTCTTCGACGCCAGGGCCGCCGAGCAGTACGACTCCTCCGGCGCCGTGACCAGCGTCCAGGTGACCTACCCCGACGGCTCCGCCGTCGGCTACGGCAAGAACCCGGACGGCTCGTTCGCCCCTCCGCAGGGACGTTTCGCCACCTTCGCGCCCGTCTCCGGCGGCGGCTACACGCTGACCGACAAGAGCGCCACGGTCTACTCCTTCACCCAGTCCCTCGGCTCGGGCGCGTACGGTCTGACGTCGATCACGGACGCCAACAGCCGTGCCACGAAACTCGTCTGGTCCTCGGGCCGCGTCACGACGATGACCTCGGCCGTCTCCGGCCGGTCCCTCTACATGACCTGGTCCACGCCGTCCGGTGCCACCGCGGCGCACGTGGCGACCGTGGCCACCGACCCGGCGACCGCCGGCCAGCCCTCGACCGCGTCCACCTGGACGTACTCCTACACCGGCGACCAGCTCGACCAGGTCTGCTCACCGGTCGACACCACCGGCTGCGCCCGCTACGGCTACACCTCCGGTTCCCAGTACCACAACCAGGTGCTCGACCAGGGCCCCACGTCGTACTGGCCGCTCGCCGAGGGCTCCGGTACCACGGCCGCCAGCGCCGTCCTCGCCCGCGCCGGTGGTGACAACGCCACCTACAGCAACGTCACCCTCGGCCAGGCCGGCCCCCTGGCCAGCAGCGGGATGACCGCGGCCGACTTCAACGGCACGTCCTCGTCGGTGAAACTGCCGAACCTGGGCCTGTACGCCTCGTCGTCCCAGTCGGTCTCGCTGTGGTTCAAGACCTCCTCGACGACGCCCGGGGTGCTCTTCTCGTACTCCGACATGGCGGTCAAGGACACGGCCACCAAAGGCAACTTCATGCCCGCGCTGTACGTCGGCAGCTCCGGCAGGCTCAACGGCCTGTTCTGGTACGACACGCAGACCAAGCCCATCAGCACCGCCGGGTCGGTCGCCGACGGCAAATGGCACCACGTCGTGCTCGCCGGCTCCTGGACCGCGCAGACCATGTGGCTGGACGGCAACAAGGTGGGCACCGCCCCCGGCTACCAGTCCACGAATCCCAACGGCAGCGCCATGCCCTGGCTGTACCGCAACGTCTACCTGGGCACCGGCTACCTGGGCTACACCTGGCCCGACCAGCCGCACCCCAACTCGACGACGTTCTACGGCAGCTATTTCAAGGGCTCCCTCTCCAACGTCTCCTACTACGGGAAGCCGCTGGGCCAGCCCGAGGTCAGCGACCTGTACCGTGCCGCCACCAGGCCCGCCGGCCTGCTGAGCTCGGTCACGCGCCCCTCCGGCAAGACCTTCGCCTCGGTCTCGTACGACCCGGTCACCGCCGACGTCACCCGGCTGACCGACTCCAACGGCGGCACCTGGGCCATGGGCGCTCCCACGGTGCAGGGCTCCAGCGAGGTCTACCGCGCGTCGGTGCTCGGCACCGCCCCGGCCGCCTACTACCGGCTCGGTGACCCGGCCGGCGCGGGCCAGGCGGTCAACGAGGTGAACTCCGGCGCGGCGACGTACGCCAACGCCACCCTCGGCTCCGAGGGCCCCTTCACCGACACGACCGGGGCGGCCTTCAACGGTTCGTCCTCGTTCGTCCAGCTCCCCGCGAGCCAGCAGGTGCAGACCGGGCCCAACTCCGTCGAGATGTGGTTCAAGACCCCGCCCGGCAGCACGGCCGGCGGTGTGCTCTTCAGCCAGTCGGGTGCGGCCGTGAACGGGCCGAACCCGACCGCCAACGACTGGACCCCGGCGCTGTACGTCGGCACCGACGGTAAGGTCCACGGCAAGTTCTGGGACACCAACGGCGTCGGCGGCGGCATGGTCTCGTCCGCGCCCGTGAACGACGGCAAGTGGCACCACACCCTGCTGACCGGCTCCGCCAAGGGCCAGCACCTGTACGTCGACGGCGTACAGGCCGGTTCCACCACCGCCGCGCTCAAGGGCTCGGCCGCCGGGTACAACTACATCGGCGCGGGTGAGTCCAACGGCTGGCCGGCCCGTCCCACCAACGCGCTCGGTTACTTCTCCGGTTCGATCGCGGAAGCCGCCTTCTACCGGACCGAGCTCAGCGGCGGCGACGCGGCGGCCCACTGGTCCGCCGGGCGCAGCTCCAACGGGCTGTCCCCGCTGAAGGTCGTCAAGGTCACCGACCCCGGTACCAGGACGGTCACCCACCAGTACGACCTGTGGAACGGCAACCGCGCCGTGGCGCAGATCGACGGCCGTGGGTACAAGACCACCTACGGTTACGACACCGCCGGTTTCCAGCACACGGTCACCGACCCCAACGGCAACGTCGTCACCACCGGTCACGACGTCCGGGGCAATGAGGTCACCAGGACCACCTGCCAGAACCAGGCGGCCCAGGCCTGCTCCACGACGTACACGACCTATCTGCCCGACGACACCAGCGCCCAGCTGACCCCGAACCCGCAGAACGACCTGCCGGCCACCGTGCGCGACGGCCGCTCGTCCTCCGCGACGGACAACACGTATCTGACGTCGTTCTCCTACGACGCGGCCGGAAACAAGACCGGCGTGACGACCCCGGCCGTGCCGGGCTCCCCCAATGGCCGGACGACCACGGTCGCCTACACCGACGGCACGTCGGTCGCGGCGGCCGACGGCGGGTTCGCGCCGAAGGGGCTGCCGTACAAGACGGTCTCCCCGGGCGGTGCCACGACGACGATCACCTACCTCAAGAATGGTGACGTCGCCTCCACCACCGACCCCAACGGTCAGGTCAGCGGCTTCACCTACGACAACCTCGGCCGGCCGGTCACCAAGAAGGTCGTCTCCGACACCTTCCCCAATGGCCTCGTCACGCAGTACAAGTACGACGCCGAATCCCAGGTCGTCGAGCAGACGGACCCGGCGGTGACCAACCGCGTCACCGGTGCCGTCCACCAGGCGAGGACCAGCACGGTCTACGACACGGACGGACTGGTCACGTCCCAGACCGTCGCCGACCTCTCCGGCGGCGACGCGCCGCGCACCGTCTCCTCCACGTACAACCGGTACAACCAGCTGGAGACGAACACCGACGCGACGAAGTCGAGCACCTCGTTCACGTACGACGCGTACGGCAACAAGGCGACCGAACGCGACGCGCTCGGCAATACCCTCGCCTTCGCCTACGACGCCGAGGGGCACCTGCTCACCCAGACCCTCAAGGGCTACACGGGTGACCCGGCCAACCCCTCGCCGGCGAAGGACCTGGTCCAGTCCTCCCGGGCCTACGACCCGGCGGGGCGGCTCGCGTCCATCACCGACGCGATGGGCAACACCACCTCGTACACCTACACGGACAACGACCTCACGGCGACGATCACCAAGTCCGACCCGTCGGGGAAGAACACCTTCGTCCAGCAGGCCAACACCTATGACGCCGCCGGCAACCTGATCGAACAGGCGACCAACAACGGCGCCACGGTCACGAAATCCACCGTCGACGCGGCGGACCGCGTGATCGCGACGACCATCGACCCGACGGGCGTCAACCGCACGACCAGCGTGTCGTACACGCCGGACGACAGGGTCGCCACCAGCACCCTGAGCGACGGCAGCGGCACCACGCACACCACCAGCTCCGCCTATGACGCGATGGGCAACCTGACCAGCCGCTCCGTACGGCAGGACGGCGTCGGCCGTCCGACCGGCTGGTGGCCGCTGAACCAGACGTCCGGCACCACCGTCACCGACGCCTCCGGCACCGGCAGGACCGCCGTGGCCACCGATGTCACCTGGAACGACGGAGCGGCCTCGTTCAACGGCACCACCAGCGTGATCGGCACCAACGGTCCCGCGCTCAACACGGCGTCGTCGTACTCCGTCTCCACCTGGGTCAAGCTGAACAGCCAGACGGCCGACAGCCAGACCCTCATCGGCCAGGGCGGTGCCGACCACCAGTCCTTCTACCTCAACTACAGGGCGAGCACCAAGGCCTGGGCCTTCGTCACCAGCACCAACGACGGCTCCACCGCCGACTACCCGGTCGCGTTCTCACCGGCGGGCAGCGCGGCCGCCGGCACCTGGACGCACCTGGTCGCGACGTTCGACTCGGGCACGGGCGCGATGAAGCTCTACGTCAACGGCCAGCCGGCCGGCACGGCGACGAACTCCAGCCCGTGGAACGCCCCCGGTCAGACGACCTTCGGCGCGGTCCACACGACCAGCGGCGGCCTGTACAACCAGTTCGGCGGCGCCCTCGACAACGTCCAGACCTACCCGCGCGCCCTCACCGGCGACGAGGTCACCCGCCTCTACGGCGCCGACCGCTCCGGCGGCACCACGGCGTCCAGCGGCCAGGCGACCACCAGCTGGAAGCTGGACAAGCGGGGCCTGCCGGTCAGCATGACCGACGCCGACGGCAACGTCACCGGCTACGCCTATGACGAGGCCGGTCACGAGACCGTCACCGTCGCTCCGGCGGTCAACGCGGAGATCAACGGCGGGGCGCCTGCCCTGGTGCACCCGACCGTGACCGCCGGCTACAACACCTTCGGCGAACGGACGGAGTCGCAGGACCCGAACGGCAACACGGTCACCACGGCCTACGACGCCGAGGGCCGCAAGACCGCCCAGGTCCTGCCCGACTACACGCCGCCCGGCTCCAGCACTCCGCTGGTCGGCGCCACGACCAACTGGACGTACGACGCGCTCGGCAACGTCACGCTGGTCACCGATCCGCTGCGGCACACCACCGGCTACGGCTACGACCAGCTCGGTGATGTCGTCCAGGTCACGGACGCCAACAAGGGCGTCACCCGCACCGTCTACGACGCCAACGGCGACGCCCTCTCGGTGACGTCACCGTCGGGCGCGCAGACCCAGGCGACGTACGACTTCATGGGGCGCAAGCTCACCACGACGATCCTGGACCGTTTCCCGAACCCGACCACCTCGACGACCACCCACTCCTACGCGGCCTCCGCCGCCAACCCCGGTGGCGCCTTCCTGGCCTCCACCACCTCGCAGAACGGTGTGACCGCCAGCTACGGCTACAACCGGGTCGGTGAGATCACCCAGGTCACCGACGCGGCGGGGAACACCACCCAGAACACCTACGACCTGAAGGGCCAGAAGACGGCCGTCGGTCTGCCCGACGGCACCTGGAGCACCGTCACCTACGACCAGCTGGGCAACCCCGTCCAGACGCAGTCGCTGGACACCGACAAGAAGACGGTGCTCTCGACGCGGTCGGCGACCTACAGCGCCGCCGGTCACCTGCTGTCGTCCACGGACGCCAACCAGCACACCACCACGTTCACGCGCGACGCGCTCGGCCAGGTCACCGGTGAGGTCCAGCCGGTCGACGCGACGCACTCGATCACGACCGGCTTCGGCTACGACCAGGCCGGCCACCGGACCCGGTTCACCGATGGTCGCGGCAACGCCCGCTACTACACCTTCAACGCGTGGAACCTGCCCGAGTCGGTCATCGAGCCGCCGGTCTCGACGTCCACGTACAGCTACACCAGCGCCGCGGACTCGACGTTCACCACGTCCTACGACGCGGCCGGCCGTGCCGTGACGCAGACCGCGCCCGGCGGGGTCAAGGTCACCTCCGACTACGACGCGCTGGGCAATGTGACGACGCAGTCCGGCACCGGGGCGGAGATCGGCACGGCGACCCGTAGCTTCGGCTACGACGCCGAGGGCCGGATGACCTCCGCCGCGACCAGCGCGATATCCGGGACACCCGTCCCCGCGACATCGAACACCTTCACCTACAACGACCGGAGCCTGCTGCTGACCGCTGCCGGAACATCCGGCTCCAGCTCCTTCGCCTACAACGGCGACGGCCTCGTCACGACCCGTACCGACGCCGCCGGCACCACCGGCTACGGCTACGACAACGCCGGCCGCCTGTCCACCCTGAGCGACCCCGCCACCGGCACACAGCTCACCTACACCTACGACAGCCTCTCCAAGCCGACCCGTATCCAGTACACGCAGGGCGGCAAGGACGGCAACGTCCGCAGCTTCGGCTACGACAAGCTGCACCGGCTGACCAACGACACCCTCAAGACCGCCGCGGGCAGCACCGTCGCCTCCATCGGCTACGGCTACGACACCAACGGCAACCTGACCGGCAAGAACACCACCGGCCTGGCCGGCCCGTCGAACAACACCTACACCTACGACTGGGCCGACCGCCTCACCTCCTGGAACAACGGCAGCACCACGACCGCGTACGGCTACGACGACTCGGGCAACCGCATCCGGGTCGGCTCGAACGTCTACGCGTACGACGCCCGCGACCAGCTGACCAGCGACGGAGCCAACACCTACCGGTACAGCGCCCGAGGCACCCTCATCCAGCAGTCGACGGCCACCGGCACGCCGACCGCCTTCGCCTCCGACGCCTTCGACCAGCAACTCAAGCAGGGCACCCAGACGTACGTCACCGACGCCCTCGGCCGTGTCGTCACGAACACCGGCACGAACGGGACCACGGCCACCTTCGCCTACACCGGCACGGGCAACACCCTGGCCTCCGACGGCGGCAACACCTACACCTGGACGCCTGACAACGGCCTGATCGGCATCGGCACCCCCGGCGGCTCCGTCCCCGGCGTACTCGCCCTCACCGACCAGCACGACGACGTCATCGGCAACTTCACGGCGACAGCCACGGAGCTGTCCGGCTCGGTCGGCTACGACCCGCTGGGCAACCCCACCGGCACGACCGGCGCCCCGCTGGGCCGGCTCGGCTACCAGTCGGGCTGGACGGACAACGCCACGGGCAAGGTCAACATGGCCGCCCGCTGGTACAACCCGGCCGCCGGCCAGTTCATGAACCGCGACACGATGGCCTTCGACCCGGTCCCGAACTCGGTCACGGCCAACCCGTTCGCCTACGTCGACGACAACCCCCTCAAGGGCACCGACCCGTCCGGCCACGGCTGGTGGGGCAACCTCAAGAAGAAGGCGTCCAGCGCCTGGAGCAGCACGACGTCCGCCGTGTCGAGCGGCTGGAACAGCGTCTCGTCCTGGACGAGCAGCGCCGTCAGCACCGTGTCGTCCTGGGCGACCAGCGCCTACGAGCACACCTCCAGCTGGGTTTCCAGCTCGTACCACCGTGCCTCGTCGTACGTGAAGCACACGTACCATGCGGCGTCGCGCTATGTGCACCGGCAGGTGTCCCGGGCGAGCCGGGCTATCCATGACGGCTACCGGTACGTCAGACGCACCGCGAGTCACGCCTATCACGTGACAAAACACGTGGTGAGCCACGCGTACCACCAGTCCGTCCAAGCGGTGCGGACCGCCTACCACGCGACGGCCACAGCGGTCCGTACGGCCGCGGTCTACATCAAGAACCACGCCGCGACCATCGCCTCGTTCGTCGCCTCCACCGCCGTCTTCATCGGCTGCGAGGCCGCCCTCGGTGCCGCCACCGGCGGTGTCGGCGCGGTCGTCGGCGCGGCGGGCTGCGGCGCGCTGGCCGGTGCGGTCGGCGGCGCGATCAACCAGGGCGCGAAGTGCATGTCCGGCCAGGCCGGCGGCTGCTCGGTGGGCGCCTTCGCGGGCGCGGTCGGCATCGGTGCCGTCGGCGGCGCGATCGGTGGCGCCCTGGGCGGCGCGCTCGGCGGCAAGCTCGCCGAGTCCGCCATCGGCCATATCCTGCCGAAGGTCGTCTCCAGCACCCTCGAAGGCGCCGCCATCGGCGGCATATCGGGTGGCGCGGTCGGCGCGGCCGAGTACGGCATCAGCTGCTCCCGCAGCGGAGCGGGCTGCTCCTGGTCCGGAGCGGGCGAGGCGGCGGCCGGCGGTGCGGCGGCAGGCGCGGTCATCGGAGGCGCCGGCAGTGCCGCCTTCGCGGCGGGGGCTCGCGTCAAGGGCCGCGTCAGCGGCGGACGCGGTGAGGCGGAGCCCACGGAGCCTGCCTGCCCGACGGGCGTGAAGGCGGGTCCGCACAGCTTCACCGGCGAGACCCGTGTGGCCATGGCCGACGGCTCGGCCAAGCGGATCGACGAGATCAAGGCCGGCGACGAGGTCAGGAACGCGGTGCCGGGCAAGGCCGGGGCCACGGAGACCCACAAGGTCGACAAGGTCATCGTCACCCGCACCGACCGCGACTTCGTGGACGTCACGGTCGCCCCGACCACCAAGACCGGCGGCCTGGGAGCCCGCATCCTGAAGAAGGCCGCCGCCGGCGTCGCCGCCGTGGCCACCGCCGCGGCGGTCCTGACCCCGACCGCGGCCACCGCGTCGACGCCCTCGGCGTCGACCATCACCACCACCTACCACCACCCGTTCTACGACCAGACGCAGTCGTCGTTCGTCGAGGCGAAGGATCTCCACGAGGGTGACCTTCTCCAGACCGAGACGGGCAACGTCGAGGTCACGGCGGTCCGGCTGTACCACGCGGACGCGGTCACGTACGACCTCACGGTCGACGGGCTGCACACGTACTACGTGGTCGCCGGGGACGCGTCGGTTCTGGTGCACAACTGCGGGACGGCGACGGTCAGCAAGTATCAGCTCACAAACGGCCCCCACTACACGTTGGAGATCCGGACGGCGTCGGGGGAGTCGTTCAACACCCATGCGATGAACCCTCACGGGATCCTCAAGCCGATGCCGCACACCGATTCGTACGTGGGAACGTATGAAGGATCCGTGGATTTCGAACTGCCGGACGCGGAGGCTGCGATCGCTTATGCCAAGAAGGCACACCGGGGCAGCAAGGGGCAAGGAGCATATGAGCGGTTGACCAATAACTGCCTCACCTATTGCAGCAGGGTCATCGAGGCCGGCGGCGGAGAAGGGCCGCCCACAGGGAGGTACGTGGTTCCCTGGATCAAGGATCATTTCCCGGAAGGCGATAAATAGTGATGATCGAGCATCTCTCGTTCACCCAGATGATGGTCGAGCTCCTCGCACGGCCACGCCCCATGGACTACCGATGCAGAGAGCTCGCCGGACGGATCATCACGTACGACGTCCGCATCACCTGGTGGTTCTCAGAGGTCGGCACCAAGTCGCCGTCCCACTCGGAAGGAGATCTGCTGGATCTCCTGGAGGTGCTGCTGGAACAGCACGAGCGGCTTGAGACGGCATGGGAGTCCTTCAAGACGGACACGCTCTCCCGTGACCAGCTCGTGGCCGTGATGCAGGCCGTGACCGACGTGGTCCAGAAACATGTGGACGAACTCCCGGACCAGCCCTGGGTGTGACAGCGGTAAGGCACTGACCACAACCGAATAGGCACGGAAGCCTCGTCGAAGCGGTTGCTCGACGAGGCTTCCTCATGTCCGGCGTACTTGCACGCGAAAGAGCCCCCGCCCCGGCGAAAGCCGGGAGCGGGGGCTCGGTCGTTACCGGAACCGCTGAGGGACCGATCAGCCCTTGCGGGCCTTGATCTCCTCCGTCAGCTGCGGGACGACCTCGAAGAGGTCGCCCACGACGCCGTAGTCGACGAGCTCGAAGATCGGGGCCTCGGCGTCCTTGTTGATGGCGACGATCGTCTTCGAGGTCTGCATGCCGGCGCGGTGCTGGATGGCACCGGAGATGCCCGCCGCGATGTAGAGCTGCGGCGAGACGGACTTGCCGGTCTGGCCGACCTGGTTGGTGTGCGGGTACCAGCCGGCGTCGACGGCGGCGCGGGAGGCGCCGACCGCCGCGCCGAGGGAGTCGGCGAGGGCCTCGACGATGGTGAAGTTCTCGGCGCCGTTGACGCCGCGGCCGCCGGAGACCACGATCGCGGCCTCGGTCAGCTCGGGGCGGCCGGTGGACTCGCGCGGGGTGCGGGAGACGACCTTGGTGCCGGTGGACTGCTCGCCGAAGGAGACGGCCAGCTGCTCGACCGTGCCGGCGGCCGGGGCGGCCTCCGGGGCGGCGGAGTTGGGCTTGACGGTGATGACCGGGGTGCCCTTGGTGACACGGGACTTGGTGGAGTACGAGGCCGCGAAGACGGACTGCGTGGCCACCGGGCCCTCGTCGCCGGCCTCCAGGTCGACGGCGTCGGTGATGATGCCGGAGCCGATGCGGACGGCGAGGCGGGCCGCGATCTCCTTGCCCTCGGCGGAGGAGGGGACGAGCACGGCGGCCGGGGAGACGGCCTTGTACGCGGCCTCGAGCGCGTCCACCTTCGGTACGACGAGGTAGTCGGCGAACTCGGGGGCGTCGGCGGTGAGGACCTTGACCGCGCCGTACTCGGCCAGCGTCGCGGCGGCGGTGTCCGCGCCGGCGCCGAGGTGCACGGCGACGGGCTCGCCGACGCGGCGGGCCAGGGTCAGCAGCTCGAGGGTGGGCTTGCGGACGGCGCCGTCCACGTGGTCGACGTAGACCAGAACTTCAGCCATGGTGTTGCTCTCCTGCAAGTGCGAAGGAACGGTGGACGGCAGGGCTCAGATGAACTTCTGGCCCGCGAGGAACTCGGCGAGCTGCTTGCCGCCCTCGCCCTCGTCCTTGACGATCGTGCCGGCCGTGCGGGCCGGGCGCTCCGTGGCCTCGTCGACCGTGGTCCAGGCGCCGTCCAGGCCGACCTCGTCGGCCTCGATGCCCAGGTCGGAGAGGTCCAGGGACTCCACCGGCTTCTTCTTGGCGGCCATGATGCCCTTGAAGGACGGGTAGCGGGCCTCTCCGGACTGGTCCGTGACGGACACGACGGCCGGGAGGGACGCCTCCAGCCGCTCGCTCGCGGCGTCGCCGTCACGGCGGCCGGTCACCTTGCCGCCCTCGACGGCCACCTCGGAGAGCAGGGTCACCTGCGGCACGCCCAGGCGCTCGGCGAGCATCGCCGGGACGACGCCCATGCCGCCGTCGGTGGAGGCCATGCCCGAGACCACCAGGTCGTAGCCGACGTGCTCCAGGGCCTTGGCCAGCACCAGCGAGGTGCCCAGCGCGTCGGTGCCGTGGAGGTCGTCGTCCTCGACGTGGACGGCCTTGTCCGCACCCATGGACAGCGCCTTGCGGAGGGCGTCCTTGGCGTCCTCCGGGCCGACGGTCAGGACGGTGATCTCCGCGTCGTCGTCCGCCGCCTCCTTGATCTGCAGCGCCTGCTCGACCGCGTACTCGTCGAGCTCCGAGAGCAGGCCGTCCACGTCGTCGCGGTCGACGGTCAGGTCTTCGGCGAAGTGCCGGTCGCCGGTGGCGTCAGGCACGTACTTCACAGTGACAACGATCCTCAAGCTCACGCCGGCTCTCCTACTGCAATCGTCTCTATCAAAGCTGCCTTCGCAGGCAGCATAGGCGCCTGGTGGGGCGGACCCCGGTCGGTACGGTTCCCGCCCCCGACCAGAATGTTACTCGTCAGTACATCGAGGCTGTTGACCGAACGCAAGGCCGGTCGACTGTGATCTGCCCAACGCGTGGAGAAGGGATTCCTCAGTCGCGCAGAGCGTTGAAGCCTCCCTGGTGGTACAGGAGGGGGCGGCCCGTGCCCGTGGGGTCTCCGGCGACCGCCTCGGCGAGCACCAGACGGTGGTCCCCGGCGGGCACCCGGGCCACGACGCGGCAGACCATCCAGGCCAGGACGCCCTCCAGCAGCGGCACCCCGTGCGGGCCGGGCCGCCAGCCCGTGGCCGCGCCGAAACGGTCGGCGCCGCTGCGCGCGAAGGTGGCGGCCAGCTCCCGCTGGTGCTCGCCGAGTATGTGGACGCCGACGTGCTCGGCCTCCGCCAGCACGGGCCAGCTGGACGAGCCGGTGCCCACGCCGAAGGAGACGAGCGGGGGCGCCGCCGCCACCGAGGTCAGGGAGGTGGCGGTGAAGCCGACCGGGCGGGCGCCCTGCGCGGTGATCACCGCCACGCCGGCCGCGTGCCTGCGGAAGACCGAGCGCAGCAGCTCGGGACCGGCGGGATCCGCGGTGTCGAGTCCGGAAGAGGCTGTCATGGGTTTGCCCTTCTCATGAAGCGGAGCACGGCGCGTCAGACCGCCGCGCCCAGTGCCGCGATGACATCGGCCCGCCGCGGCTGCCCGGTCGCGCGCCGTACGACGCGCCCGGTGCCGTCCAGGACGAGCGTGGTGGGCGTGGCGGTGACGCCGAGGGCGCGGACGAGCTCCAGACGGTCCTCCGCGTCGATCTCGACGTGCGCGACGCCGTCGACCATGGCCGCGACGTCCGCGAGGACGCGCCGCGTCGCGCGACACGGCTGACAGAAGGCGCTGGAGAACTGGACGAGCGTGGCCCGCTCCCCCAGCTCCGCCACTCCGAGCCCGGCGGCGCTCAGCCGCTCCGGCACGCCTTCCCGCTCGTCCCCTTCGGGCACGCTCACCCTCCCTCGTCCATAACCGGTGTCCACCTCCGGTCGTTGCTTGCAGCATCATCGCCCACCGGGAAATTTCCCGACGTGACGAGAATCTCGTGGGCCCCGGGGCCGCCCAGTTGGCTCCTGCGCGGGCATTCGGGCACGATCTGGCGAAAGCCGACCCTACGTCCGCGTAACTTAGGCCCTCCAGCGTTTCAGCGTTTCAGCCGGGAGCACCCTCCCCAGGCCGGAAGGATCTTCCCGATATGGCAGACCTCGTCTACCCCCCGGTGATCGGTATGGCCCGCACCATGTTCAAGGCGCTCGACCTGCGCTTCGACATCCAGGGCAGCGAGCACGTCCCGTCGCGCGGCGGGGCGGTCCTGGTGAGCAACCACATCGGCTACCTCGACTTCGTCTTCGCCGGGCTGGCCGCCCGGCCCGCCAAGCGGCTGGTGCGCTTCATGGCCAAGGAGTCCGTCTTCCGCCACAAGGTCTCCGGGCCGCTGATGCGGGCGATGAAGCACATACCCGTCGATCGTTCGGCGGGCCTGGACGCCTACAAGCACGCGCTCTCCGCGCTGCGGTCGGGCGAGGTCGTCGGCGTCTTCCCCGAGGCGACGATCTCCACCTCCTTCACGCTGAAGAACTTCAAGTCGGGCGCGGCCCGGCTGGCGCAGGAGGCCGGGGTGCCGCTGGTGCCGGTGGCGCTGTGGGGCACCCAGCGGCTGTGGACCAAGGGCCACAAGCGCGATCTGCGCCGCAACCACATCCCGGTGACCATCCGGGTGGGCGAGCCGGTGACCGCGGATCCGGCCGAGTCCGCCGAGCAGCTCACCGAGCGCGTCCGCGCCCGGGTCCAGGACCTCCTGGAGGCCGCCCAGCGGGCCTATCCGGTCCGCGCCGAGGGCCCCGGCGACAGCTGGTGGATCCCCGCCCACCTGGGTGGCACGGCCCCCGTCCCGGCGGTCGCCGGGGCGGACGGCCGGCGCTGACCGGAAGACCTACGCGAATGGGTGCGGGGTACGTACGTCACCGTACGTACCCCGCACCCGTAGGTACCGACAGCGCCGACCGCTACCGCTTGGCCATTTCCTCCGCGATCGCGGCGGTGAAGGCGTCGATGTCGGCCTCGGTGGTGTCGAAGGAGCACATCCAGCGGACGTCCCCGGCGGCCTCGTTCCAGAAGTAGAAGCGGTAACGCTTCTGGAGGCGCTCGCTCACGTCGTGCGGCAGCCGGGCGAAGACGGCGTTGGACTGCACCGGGTGCAGCACCTCGACGCCCTCGATGCCCCGCACGCCCTCGGCCAGCCGCGCCGCCATGGCGTTGGCGTGCTCGGCGCTGCGCAGCCACAGGTCACCGGAGAGCAGCGCCTCGAACTGCACGGAGACGAAGCGCATCTTCGACGCGAGCTGCATCGACATCTTGCGCAGGTGCTTCATCGCCCGCACCGCGTCCGGGTTGAGGACGACGACGCACTCGCCGAAGACCATGCCGTTCTTGGTGCCGCCGAAGGAGAGCAGGTCGACCCCGGCGTCCGTGGTGAAGGAGCGCAGGGGCAGGCCCAGGGAGGCCGCCGCGTTGGCGATCCGCGAGCCGTCCAGGTGGACCTTCATGCCCCGCTCGTGGGCGTGGTCGCAGATCTCCCGGATCTCCTCGGGGGTGTAGCAGGTCCCGAGCTCGGTGGTCTGGGTGATCGAGACGATCTGCGGCTGGGCCCGGTGCTCGTCCTCCCAGCCGAACGCCTCGCGGTCGATCAGCTCGGGGGTGAGCTTGCCGTGCTCGGTGGGCACGTGGAGCAGCTTCAGCCCGCCGACGCGCTCGGGCGCCCCGCACTCGTCGACGTTGATGTGCGCGGAGGAGGCGCAGACGACCGCGCCCCATCGCTCGGTCGCCGCCTGGAGGGCGACGACATTGGCGCCCGTGCCGTTGAAGACGGGGAAGGCCTGGGCGGTGGGCCCGAAGTGGGCCCGCATCACGTCCTGGAGATGGGCGGTGTAGTCGTCCTCGCCGTAGGCGACCTGGTGGCCGCCGTTGGCGAGGGCGAGCGCCGCGAGGATCTCGGGGTGCGCGCCCGCGTAGTTGTCGCTGGCGAAGCCGCGCACCTCGGGGTCGTGCCGGCGTATCGCGTCGGTCACGGGCGGGGTCACGGTTGCGGGGTCAGCCACTGACGGGTTCCGTTCACTTCCTGGGCGGGCATGTCCCAGACGCCGGCGATGGCCTGGGCCAGGTCCTTGACGTCGGTGAAGCCCGCGAATTTCGCGGTGGGTCGTTCGGCGCGCATGGCGTCGTGCACCAGCGCCTTGACCACCAGGACGGTGGCGGCGGCCGGCGGGGCGCCCTCGCCGCCCGCCTTGCGGAAGGAGTCGGCGAGGGCCAGGGTCCAGGCCTCGGCGGCGGCCTTGGCGGCGGAGTAGGCGGCGTTCCCGGCGGTGGGCTTGCTGGCGCCCGCGGCGCTGATCAGCACATACCGGCCGTTGCCGCTGCGGGCCAGGGGGCCCTCGAAGGCCAGCGAGGTGTGCTGGACGGTCCTGATGAGCAGCTTCTCCAGCAGCTCCCAGTCGGCGAGGTCGGTCTCGGCGAAGGTCGCCGAGCCGCGCCAGCCGCCGACCAGGTGGACCAGGCCGTCGATCCGCCCGAACTCCTTCTCGGTGCGGTCCGCCCAGGCCCGGGAGGCGTCGAGGTCGAGCAGGTCCACGGTGTCGCCGGTGACGGTGGCGCCGCCGTGGGCGTAGCGGGCGGCGTCCACGGCCTCGGCGAGGCGCGCGGCGTCCGCGTCGGCGGCGACGACGGTCGCTCCGGCCTCGGCGAGCCGCAGCAGGGTCGCCCGGCCCGCCGGGCCGGCCGCTCCGGCCACCGCCACGACGGCACCGTCCAGCGAGCCGCCGTTACCGTTCGTCGGAATGCTCATGCCCGTCGCCTCCTTCTCGCGCTCGCTCACGCGGCCACCTGCTCAGCGCCGGCCGCGGTGATCCCCTTGGTCGAGGCGATCACGCCGCGCAGCTTCTTGGCAAGGGCCTCGAAGAACATGCTGAGCGGGAATTCGTCCGAGAGCACCTCGTCCACCAGCTTGCGCGGGGGGAGGGTGAGGTCGAGGGCGTCGGGGCCCTTGGCCCACACGGAGCCGGGGTGCGGCGCGAGGTAGGCCGAGACGAGCTCGTAGGCGGCGAACCAGTGGACGAGCTTGGGGCGGTCGATGCCGTCGCGGTAGAGCTTCTCGATCTCGCCGCACAGCTGGTTGGTGACCTGCGGGGCACGGTCCCAGTCGATGTGCAGGGTGTTGTCCGTCCAGCGTACGACGTCGTGCTTGTGGAGGTACGCGAAGAGGAGCTGGCCGCCGAGGCCGTCGTAGTTGCGGACGCGGTCGCCGGTGAGCGGGAAGCGGAACATCCGGTCGAAGAGCACGGCGTACTGCACGTCACGGCCCTGGGCGTAGCCGTCGGCCTCCAGCTTCACGGCCTCCTTGAAGGCGGTGAGGTCGCAGCGCAGCTCCTCCAGGCCGTACATCCAGAACGGCTGCCGCTGCTTGATCATGAAGGGGTCGAAGGGCAGGTCGCCGTGGCTGTGGGTGCGGTCGTGGACCATGTCCCACAGGACGAAGGCCTCCTGGCAGCGCTGCTGGTCGTGCAGCATGGCGGCGATGTCGTCGGGGAGCTCCAGCCTGAGGGTCTCCACGGCGGCCTCGGTGACCCGGCGGAAGCGGGCGGCCTCGCGGTCGCAGAAGATGCCGCCCCAGGTGAAGCGCTCGGGGGCCTCGCGCACGGCGATGGTCTCCGGGAAGAGGACGGCGGAGTTGGTGTCGTAGCCCGCGGTGAAGTCCTCGAAGGTGATGCCGAGGAACAGCGGGTTGTCGTAGCGGGTGCGCTCCAGCTCGGCGAGCCACTCCGGCCAGACCACGCGCAGCACGACCGCCTCGAAGTTGCGGTCGGGGTTGCCGTTCTGCGTGTACATGGGGAAGACGACGAGGTGCTGGAGGCCGTCGGCGCGCTGGGCGGCGGGCTGGAAGGCCAGCAGCGCCTCCAGGAAGTCCGGCACGCCGAAGCCGCCGTCGGCCCAGCGGCGCAGGTCGGCGACGAGCGCGGCGTGGTAGGCCGCGTCGTGCGGCAGGAGCGGCGAGAGCTGCTCCACGGCGGCTATGACCACCTCGACCTCGGCGCGGACCGCCTCGCCCGGTGGTGCGCCCTCCGCGGTGAGGTCGATGGAGCCGTCGGCGGACTGCCAGGGCCTGATTGTCTCCACGGCGCTCTTGAGGGCAGCCCACGCGGGATGCTCGACAACACGATCCACAGACAAAATGTCGGCTTGCGTTGCCGTCGACGCAAAGATTTCCGTCACGACTAACCCTCCTCTGGAGAACCTGGCGTTAAGACACCGTATCCATGCGAGGTTCTCCGGCTCAAGAGGTGCAGCCATAAATTATCCTGCCGACCCCCCGGTGACGCCGCTGTTTTTCCTGTCGGCCTCCTCCGTCCGGGGCATCAGCTCCGATCATCCGCCGCCCCCGCCCCTGCCGCCACCGGGGCCGTTCTAGGCGTGTTCCGGCCATCTTCGGGCGCGGCCCCCGGTGATCGCCAGGGGGCCGCGCGCCGGGGCCGTGGCGCTCAGGCCGCGAGTTCCTTGATCAGCAGCTCGAACTCCAGGTCGTCGCGCTGCGGGACGCCGAAGCGCTCGTCGCCGTAGGGGAAGGGGCTCATCTCGCCGGTGCGCCGGTAGCCACGGCGCTCGTACCAGGCGATCAGCTCGTCGCGCTGCCTGATCACGGTCATATGCATGGCGCGGGCGCCCCACTCGGCGCGGGCGACGCGCTCGGCCTCCGCCATGACGAGCTTGCCCAGGCCGCCGCCCTGGGCGGTGGGCCGGACCGCGAACATGCCGAAGTAGACGTGGTCGCCCCGGTGCTCCAGCTGGCAGCAGGCGAGCGGTTCGCCGTCGCGCTCCGCGATCATCAGCCGGCTGTTCCCGTCGGTGATCACGGCGAGCACGCCCTCGGGGTCGGTCCGCTGACCGTCGAGCAGATCCGCCTCGGTCGTCCAGCCGGCCCGGCTCTCATCGCCCCGGTAGGCCGACTCGACCAGCCGGACGAGCGCCGGCACGTCGTCGGCGGTCGCGATCCGGAAGGCCGGCTCGGTGGTGGGGCGGCTGGCGGTCTCCATGGGCTCCCTGGTCCTCTCCTGCGGTTCCCGCCCGTCCGGTGCGCGCGCCCTGATACGCGCGTCCTGGTGGGTTTCGGGCGTATGAACGACCCTAACGGAGGGGGTGTGCGTACAGTCGCGGGCATGGTGCATGTACTGAGCAGCAGGTTGTTACTGAGACCGACCGATCCGGAGCGGTCGCGGCGGTTCTACGGCGAGACCCTGGGGCTCGCGGTCTACCGGGAGTTCGGCACGGGCCCGGAGCGCGGTGTCGTCTACTTCCTGGGCGGCGGCTTCCTGGAGGTGTCGGGCAGGTCGGAGACCCCTCCCGCGCCCGGGCTGGAGCTCTGGTTCCAGGTGGCGGACGCGGCGGCGGCGTACACGGAGTTCCTGGAGCGGGGCGTGGTGGTGCTGGAGCCGCCGGAGAAGAAGCCGTGGGGACTGATCGAGATGTGGATCGCGGACCCGGACGGCGTGCGCATCGCGGTGGTGGAGGTACCGGAAGGGCATCCGATGCGCTACCGGCCGACGATCTGAACGTCCCTTCCCGCTCCCCCCGCACCTC
>NZ_JAILXP010000620.1 GCF_020740895.1 Streptomyces sp. UNOB3_S3
GCCGTCATTCGATCCGGATCCCCCGGACGCCGGACGGGGAGACCCGCCCCGACCGCCCCGGTCGTCCCGGTTGCCGCTTCCGCTGTTCCTGCCGCTGCTTCGCATCAAAGTTCCGTCTTGTCGTCCGCTTCGGTGTCCGGGGCATCCGGATCGAATGACGGCAACCCTTCCGGGGAGTCGCCCTCGACCGCTTCCGCCTCGGGGAGGAACGGGGCGAGCTCGGGGAGCTCGTCCAGGCCGCGCAGGCCCATCCGCTCCAGAAAGTAGTTCGTCGTCCTGTACAGGATCGCACCTGTTTCGGGTTCCGTCCCCGCCTCCTCCACCAGGCCCCGCTGGAGGAGGGTGCGCATGACGCCGTCGCAGTTCACTCCGCGTACGGCCGAGACCCGCGAACGGCTGACCGGCTGACGGTACGCGACCACGGCCAGAGTCTCCAGCGCGGCCTGGGTGAGCCGGGCCTGCTGGCCGTCGAGGACGAAGGCCTCGACGGCGTCGGCGTACTCGGGGCGGGTGAAGAAGCGCCAGCCGCCCGCCACCTGGCGCAGCTCGAAGCCGCGCCCCTGGGTCGTGTACTCGTCGGCCAGCTCCAGCAGCGCGGCGGCGATCTCGCGGCGGGGCCGGTCGAGGACCTTGGCGAGGTGCTCGTCGGTGGCCGGCTCGTCGACGACCATGAGGACGGCCTCCAGCGCGGGCTTCAGGGCGAGCCCGGCCACGCCCGTGGGGGCCTCCTCGGGGTACGTGGTCTCGGTCACCGTGCGCTCTCCTCGGGCTCGGTCTGCGGGGCGGTCTCCGGGTCGTTCTCCGGGGCGCGGTCGAACTCGTCGGTCACCAGCGGGGCGGCGTCGTCCGTGCCGCCCGTCCAGCGGACCGTCAGGGCCCCCAGCGCCTCGCCCTGGTCCAGGGCGACGGCCTTCTCGCGGTAGAGCTCCAGCAGGGCCAGGAAGCGCGCCACGACCGTCAGGGTGTCCGGGGCGTCCGCGGTGAGCTGGTCGAAGGTCGCCTCGCCCGCCGTCCTGAGCCGGCCCACGACCACCTCGGCCTGCTCCCGGACGCTGACCAGGGGCGCGTGGATGTGGTCGACGTAGACCTGCGGCGGGGGCTTGGGGCGCATGGCCCTGGCGGCCAGCTCGGCCAGGCGCTCGGGGCCGATGCCGAGGACGACCTCGGGCAGCAGCTCCGCGTGGTGGGGCTCCAGGCCGACCGTACGGGGGTGGCGGCGGCCCTCGTGGGCCAGCCGGCCGCTGAAGATCTCCGCGATCCGCTTGTACGCCCGGTACTGGAGCAGCCGGGCGAAGAGCAGGTCGCGGGCCTCCAGCAGGGCGAGGTCCGCCTCGTCCTCGACCTCGGCGGCGGGCAGCAGCCGGGCCGCCTTGAGGTCGAGCAGCGTCGCCGCGACGACCAGGAACTCGGTGGTCTGGTCCAGGTCGAAGTCGGGGCCCATGGCGCGGATGTGCGCCATGAACTCGTCGGTGACCTTGGAGAGGGCCACCTCGGTGACGTCGAGCTTGTGCTTGGCGATCAGCTGGAGCAGCAGGTCGAAGGGGCCTTCGAAATTCGCCAGCCGGACGGTGAACCGCGTGTCGCCTCCGGCGGGGGTCTCCGGCGCGGCGGGGTTCCGCCCCGTACCGTCCACGGCTTCCGCCGCGGGGCCGTCCGGCGGCGCGGCCGCGGTACCCGGCTCGACCGTGAGGTCCGGCGCGGCCGTCTCGGGAGCCAGCGGCTCAGGGGCGTTCCCGGCGGCCGTGGCCGTGCCGTCGTCCGCGCGCGTCGCGGCGGCGGCCGGCAGTGCCGGACCCTCGTCCCGGGCCTCGCCGCCGGCAGGCGACCCGCCCGGGCCTCGGCCGAGCGAACGGCGGGCCGGGGTGGCGGCGGGTGAGGGCATCGGTAATCCAGGGTGCGGGGCGGAACGCGGGAGTGCGGCTACGCGGGAGGCTAGCGCAGCGAAACCGCTCAGCGGCCGCGCAGGCGCCGTACGAGGATGCTCGCGTCGCCGCGCTGTTCCAGGTCGGCCAGGACGACCGCGACGGCCTCCCGGACGATCCGGCCCCGGTCGACGGCGAGCCCGTGCTCGCCGCGCAGCACCAGCCGGGCGTGTTCGAGGTCCATCAGCTCCTCGGCGGAGACATAGACCGTGATCTTCTCGTCGTGCCGCTCCCGCCCGCTGGGGCGGCGTCCCCCCGCGCGGCCGCGGCGCTTGGGCTGGGCGGCGGCGGGCTCGACCGTGCGGGCGACCGGGGCCTGGGG
>NZ_JAILXP010000621.1 GCF_020740895.1 Streptomyces sp. UNOB3_S3
GTACCGTGGGGGTCGGCAAGCGGTCGGGGGGTCTTCGGGGTGCCGTGTTTCAGTCGGTCCAATTCATCCCCTAATGTGGCTTTTGCCGTTCACGTACTTGGGGAAAGGGAGCTCTATGGAGCGCACCGTCGTTCGTTGTGCCGAGGGGCACGTGTTCAGCACCGCTTCGTTCCCGATGCAGAATCTCGGACCTTCCCGGATCGGCCCCGGACGGCTGCTGCGCTGCCCCCGCTGCGCACGGCTGCGGCACTCCGTTCCCGTGACGGCCGAGAAGGGCTGATGACGAAGAGCTGACGACCGGCGCGACCCCGGCCCCGCCCGGGGCCGGGGTCGCGTTGTCAGGTTGTCCGGCTTCTTTGCGTATCCTCGAGACGTGCTTCTCTCAGACAAGGACATCCGGGCCGAGATCGACGCCGGCCGTGTGCGGATCGACCCGTTCGACGAATCGATGGTGCAGCCGTCGAGCATCGATGTGCGCCTTGACCGCTACTTCCGGGTGTTCGAGAACCACCGGTACCCGCACATCGACCCCGCGGTCGAGCAGGCGGACCTCACCCGTGAGGTGGTGCCGGAGGGCGACGAGGCGTTCATCCTGCATCCGGGCGAGTTCGTGCTGGCCTCGACGTACGAGGTGATCACGCTTCCCGGTGATATCGCCTCGCGGCTGGAGGGCAAGTCCAGCCTCGGCCGTCTCGGTCTGCTGACGCACTCGACGGCCGGCTTCATCGACCCGGGCTTCTCCGGGCACGTGACGCTGGAGCTGTCGAACATGGCCACGCTCCCGATCAAGCTGTGGCCCGGGATGAAGATCGGCCAGCTGTGCATGTTCCGGCTGACGTCACCCGTCGAGCATCCTTACGGGTCCGCGAAGCACGGTTCCCGCTACCAGGGACAGCGTGGGCCCACGCCCTCGCGGTCCTTCCAGAATTTCCACCGCACGCAGGTCTGACCGTCCACAGGTACGACGGTCCAGGGAACAGGGCGAAGAGCAACAGTGAGTGAGATCCGCGAGAACCTGACCTACCCGATCTTCGGGCAGGCCATCCGTGAGCTGGCACAGACCATCGCGGACGACGGCTACGAGCCGGACATCATCCTGTCCATCGCCCGTGGTGGCGTCTTCGTCGCGGGCGGTCTGGCCTACGCGCTGGACTGCAAGAACATCCACCTGGTGAACGTCGAGTTCTACACCGGTGTGGGCACCACCCTCGAGATGCCGGTGATGCTCTCCCCCGTCCCGAACGCGATCGACTTCTCCAACAAGAAGGTCCTCATCGCCGACGACGTCGCGGACACCGGCAAGACGCTCAAGCTCGTTCACGACTTCTGCCTGGAGCACGTCGCCGAGGTGCGCTCCGCCGTGATCTACGAGAAGAGCCACTCGCTCGTGAAGTGCGAGTACGTCTGGAAGAAGACGGACGAGTGGATCAACTTCCCGTGGTCGGTCGAGCCGCCGGTGGTGCGGCGTGAGGGCCAGGTCCTCGACGCGTAAGCCTGTGAGCACGTGAGAAGGGCCCGTCCGGAACCCCCAGGGGGTTCCGGACGGGCCCTTTTACGTGCCCCGAGGGGCGCGGGAAACTGCGCGACCAGCCACTGCCGGCCCGCAGCCGAAGGACCGCTAGAGCGTACCGAGCTTGATCAGCGACAGCAGCGCGACCAGCTGGATCGCGGAGGCGCCGAGCGCCCGCGGCCACGGCAGGTCGTGGGACTTGCTCACCATCGACGTCAGCAGCGCGCCGGCCGCCAGCCAGGTGGCCCAGCCCAGCACCTGGACGAGGGTGCTGTCACCGCCCAGGAACATCGCGAAGAGCAGCCGGGGCGCGTCCGTGATCGACATGATCAGCATCGACAGGCCGACGGTCGGCTGCCATATGCCGTCGCCGCCCAGCTGCCGGGCGAGGGTGTGGGTGACCGCGCCGAGGATCAGCCCGGCGACCACCATGATCACGCCGGTGATCAGCACGGCGGGCAGCACATCGGCGAACGAGGCGCGCAGCACGTCCGCGCGGGCCTTCTCGAAGCCGAAGACGGCGAGCAGGCCGTAGACGAAGGTGACGATGAGGGCCGGGGCCCACACCTGGTGGTCCCGCATCTGCCAGAAGGTGGCGGACGGACGCAGCACGATGCCGCTCAGCAGGTCCTTCCAGTGCAGCCGCGGGCCGGGCGGCGGCTGCACTGGAAGGACCTGCTGAGCGGCATCGTGCTGCGT
>NZ_JAILXP010000622.1 GCF_020740895.1 Streptomyces sp. UNOB3_S3
AGCTCAAGGTAGACGCGCCGTTCTTCCGTCAACGGCTTCGGGCCCCGGATGATCGACCGGTCACGGATCTCGAAGTCCATCGCAGCACCCCTGGGCTGGGGTGTTGCAACGACCACTAGAACCTAAGGGTCCGCCGGGGGCCGTTCGCCGTTCCTCCGGTGGCGGGCCGCCACCCGGCGGGTGAAGGTGGTCGCGGGGGTGTCCGTACTGCCAGGGAGGCGCGCGTCATGCCCGAGGTAACGAAGCCGTATGTGCCCGGGACGCCCTGCTGGGCCGATCTCGTGGTCCCCGACCAGCGGGAGGCCCTCGACTTCTACCGCGATCTCTTCGGCTGGCAGGGGGAGCCCGGGCCGCCCGAGACCGGTGGGTACGCGGTCTGCACGCTGCGCGACAAGCCCGTGGTGGGGATCATGACGTCGATGGCGCAGGAAGGCGGCTCCAAGCCGCCGCCCGCGTGGACGACGTACCTGGCCGTCGCGGACGCCGATGCCACCATGCGGAAGATCAAGGACTCCGGCGGCACCCCGCTGACGGACCCGATGGACGTGATGACGCTCGGGCGGATGGCCGTCGTGGCCGACTCCACGGGCGCGGTCTTCGGGATCTGGCAGGCCAAGGACTTCCCCGGCTCACAGATCGTCAACGAGCCGGGCGCGGTGGTGTGGAACGAGCTCAACACCGCCGACCCCGACGCGGCCGGCGCCTTCTACGCGGACGCCCTGGACCTCACGGCCGAGCCCTTCGAGGAGATGCCCGCCTACCTCTCCCTCAAGGCGAAGGGCCGCGTGGTCGGCGGGATGCAGAGTCTGGAGAACTCCCCGCCCGGATCGCCCTCCCACTGGCTGACGTACTTCTCCGTCGACGACACCGACAGTACGGTCGACGCGCTGACCAAGGCCGGCGGCAACGTGATCGTGCCGCCGTTCGACATGGTGGCCGGCCGGATGGCCGTCCTCCAGGACCCGCAGGGCGCGGTCTTCGCCGTGATCAACACGACCGGGCCGTCACCCGACGACGCCTGACAGCCGCCGCCGTCGTCACTTCGGGGCGACGGCGGTGACCTTCTCGTCCTTCTTCAGCTGGTCGAAGAGCTGCTTGGCCTTGACCTTGTCCCACGCCACGGCCTCGCCGTCGCCGCGCGTGGGCAGGTTCGGATTGCCGATGGGCACGGTCAGCTGCTGTCCGTCGCCGCCCGTGACGCCCTTCATGGCCCAGAACATCGACGACAGGTCCCACAGCCCCATGTCCTTGTCGACGATGAGGGTGTCCAGACCGGAGCCGATCACGGGGTAGAGGCGGAAGGGGTTGAGGACCGTCGAGGGCGAGGCGGCCTGCTTGGCGAGGGTGTTCAGGAACTTCTGCTGGTTGCGCATCCGGCCCAGGTCCTGGTCGGCCTCCTGGTGCCGCTGGCGGACGAAGGCCAGCGACTGCGCGCCGTTCAGCGTCTGGCAGCCCGCCTTGAAGTCCGCGCCCGAGTCCCGGTCCTTGACCGGCTTGTCGAGGCACATGTCCACGCCGCCCAGCGCGTCCACGAGATTGCGGAAGCCGCCGAAGCCGATCTCCGCGTAGTGGTCGATGCGCAGACCGGTGTTGTACTCGACGGTCCGCACCAGCAGCTCGGCGCCGCCGTCGGAGTACGCCCGGTTGAGCTTGTGCGTGGACTGGGCGTACTGCTTCCCGGACGACGCGCCGGTGAAGGCGGGGATCGTGACGTACGAGTCGCGGGGCAGGCTCAGCATCGTGGTGCCGTTGTCGCCCGTGTGGAGGATCATCATCGAGTCGGTGCGCTTGCCGTCCGCCGACCCGGTGTGGAGGTCCTTCTTGTCCTGGTCGGACAGGCCCTCGCGGCTGTCGGAGCCGACGATCAGGTAGTTCGTGCCCTCGCCCGCCGCCGGCCGGTCGGCGACCTTGGCGAGGTCCACCTCGCGGCGCAGCTTGCCGTCGGCCCAGAAGTACGTGCTCACGGAGACGACCAGGGCCGTGGCGACCAGCGCGATCGCCCCGATCTTGATCCGCTTGCGCCAGTCGGGGGCGCCGGCCCGCGCGCCTGGTCCGCCCGTGCCGCCGGGGTCCCCCCGGCCGGTGCCGCCGCGGCCGCCGCCGCTGCCGTGCCCGTAGACCTGGCCGGTGCTGTAGCCGTCCGAAGGGCTCGGGTCGTCGTAGCCCTGCGGCGGGCGGTACTGCTGGGG
>NZ_JAILXP010000623.1 GCF_020740895.1 Streptomyces sp. UNOB3_S3
CCACACCCGGCGAGGACCCCGCCGAATGGCCCCGGCTGCGCGGCTCGGGGGCGGACGCCGCCGCCGACCGGCTCGCGGCGGAGGCCAGGGCCGGGCTGATGAACGACGTCGACCACGCCCGCATCGGGCGCGCCTGGGAGGACTCGCGCGCCCGCCCCGACCGGCTGGCCGCCTTCACGGACGCCGTGGTCAAGCACGGAGCCGCCGCGTGCGCCCACCCCTCCGGGGCCCGCGACCTGCCCGTGCGCGCCGCCGTCCACGACCTCGTCACCCGCCAGGTCCGCATCGGCACCGCCACCGACGACGAGCGCAACCCCTACGGCCACCGGGGCGCCGGTGCCGCCCTCGACCCCACGCTGCTGGGCACCTCCCTGCTCGCGGTCGGGCCGCCCGGCTGCGGCAAGTCCGCGCGGCTGGTGCGGCCCGTCCTGGAGTCGCTGTGCCTCCAGGCGCTCGCCGGGCGCACGGCGGTCGTCGCCGTCGGGGCGGCGGGCGCCGGGCTCGCCCCCGACGACGCCTTCGACGTCGTCGTGCGGATCGGCCGCCCGGACTCCGCCTACGACCTCGACCTGTACGGCGGCACTGACGACCCCGACGAGGCCGCCGCCGTCCTCGCCGAGGGACTCGTCGGGGACCTCATCGCCGGTCTCCCCGGCGGCGACGGCCGCCGGGCCGCCACCGCCCTGGCCCAGCTCCTCGGCCCGTTCCGGGCCGCCCACGGCCGCTTCCCGGCCGTCCCCGAACTGCGCGACCTCCTGGAGGGCTCCGCCGGCGCGACCGGCGCGCTGCGCACCGCCCTCACGGCACGCGGACAGGAGGCCCTCGTCCGCGAGCTCGACGCCCGCGAGCGCCAGGCCGGACGGCCCGGCGACCCCGGGCCGCTGCTCGCCGACCGGCTCGCCCTCCTCGACCGGCCCGCCTTCGCCGCTTTCTTCGACACGTCCCGCCCCGGGCGGGCCTTCTCCCTGCGGACGCTCGAACACCCGCTGCGCGTCCGGATCGACCTCCCCGAGCGGGGCCACGCCGAGGCGTCCCGGATGCTCGCCCGGCTGATCCTGGCCCAGTTCACGGAGTGCGCCGCGGGCCGCGCCGACCGCTCGCTGTTCGCCTGCCTCGTCCTCGACGACGCCACCCAGACCGTCACCCCCGAGTCCGTGCGCGGCCTCGCGCGGCTGCGCTCCGCCCACGCCGGTGCCGTGCTCACCCTGCGCACCCTCGACGACGTCCCCGAGGCGCTGCGCAGCGCCCTGCTGGGCTCGGTCGGCTGCCGGATGGCCTTTTCCGGGGTGACCACCTGGGACGGCGCGCGCTTCGCGGAGGTCTGGGGCAAGGAGTGGGTGGAGACCCGTGACGTCACCGACCGCCAGGTCATCGCCCACGAGCCGCTCACCCGCGTCACCCATGTCGTCCGCCGGGTGATCACGGGCCGGGCCGTCACCGCCCAGGACGTGACCGTCCGCAAGGTGGAGCGGGAGCGCTGGTCCGCCTCCGAGCTGGCCCACGGCGTGCCGGCCGGGCACGCGGTGCTGTCCGTGACGTCGGTGCGGGGCGGCAGCGCGCCCCCTGTCCTGGTCGATCTGGAGCGCTGAACGCTCCGCTGAGTCCGGTTCCGTTTCCCGCGCAATGCTCCACTGAGGCAGAATCGGTCACAGCCGTTCATACGGGACGGCACCCTCCTCGCACCGCCCGCCCGAAGGTTCCATGCCCCTCACGCTCGCCTCTCTGGTCAACCACTCCGCGCTCAGGCTCACCGTGCTCGCCGGAGCGGACCGGCTGGACACGCCCGTCCGCTGGGCGCACGTCAGTGAGCTCGCCGACCCCGTGCCGTGGATGGACGGCGGGGAGCTGCTGCTGATCACGGCGATGAAGATCGACGCCACGGACCGGGAGGCGATGCGGAGCTATGTGCGCCGCCTGGTCCGCGCCGGGGTGGTGGGGCTCGGCTTCGCCGTCGGCGTGAACTACGACGAGGTGCCCGGCGCCCTCGTCGAGGCGGCCGCCGAAGAGGGCCTGCCGCTGCTGGAGGTGCCCCGCCGCACTCCGTTCCTCGCCATCACCAAGGCCGTCTCGGCGGCCGTCGCCGCCGACCAGTACCACGCGGTCACGGCGGGCTTCGAGGCCCAGCGCGAGCTGACCCGCGCCGCCCTCGCCCCCGAGGGC
>NZ_JAILXP010000624.1 GCF_020740895.1 Streptomyces sp. UNOB3_S3
TTGGCGGCGGCTTCGGCGAGCTGGCGGCGGGCGGCCTTGCGGGCGGCACGGTCGGTGCCGTGCGGGGTGAAGAGGGGAGAGGCCGATGCGCGGCGGGCGCGGCGGGCGGGCCGGTGGGTCATCGGTGGTGCTCGATTCGGCGGTGCCCGCTCACGAGGCGCTGGTGTGGCCGTGGAGCGGGGTGTTGAGGTCGGTGGGGGTGGTCTTGCGGCGGATGGCGTGGCCGGCGGCCAGGTGTCGCTGGCAGATGGTCAGCACCGGCGGTCCTTCCGGCAGCCGCTCGGGTCGGCACTCGGTGCCCGCGCTGCTGTTGGGCGCCGGGGGCAGCAGGTGGAAGGCGTCGTGCACGGCGGCGGTGGCCTGCCACAGCCGGGCGTGTGCCGTAGCGAGATGCCGGCCTGCTGCCGGATGCGGGGGCCGGGTGGTCTCGGCGAGGTGGTCGAGCAGCTGGTGCAGCGCGGTGAGGTGCGCGTGCAGCACGTCGAGCTGGACACGGTCCGCCGGGCCCGGCGCTGCCGCGCTGAGCGAGCGGCCGTGGTGGCGGATGCCGGCGGTGGCGGCCCGCAGATAGGGATGCGCATCGGCGGGGGAGAGGGAGGTCAAAAGAGCAGAATCCTTCCTGCCGGTGACGGCAGGCACGGGTTACAGGGCGGTGCGGGCCAGGGGGAGGGCGCCCATGGTCAGCGCTTCGGGCTGCTGGAAGAGGAGACGTCGCAGGTCGACCTGGGCGGTGACGGCGGCGGTCTCGATCTGCGCGCAGGCCGCGTCCAGCAGGGCGTCGGTTTCCGCGCTGACGGTGAGCAGGCCGGTCAGGACGACGTCGGCGTGGCCGGCGATGAGCTGGCGTTCGCGGACCTTGACGTCGGCGTACTCGATGGAATCGGCCTCGTTGTCGACTTGGCCGCGGCGGGCGCGCTCGTTGGCGTCGGCGATGATCGCGGCCTTCTTGCGCTGCACGTCCCGCAGAGCGGACTCCAGTCCTTGCGGAGCGTATATAAGGGAGAGGCTGCGACGGACGCCGGCGGTGAACATCAGCCCGTGCAGGAAACCGGGCGAGGTCTCGGTGCGGGGCCAGTCCTCGATCCAGTAGGTGGCGTGCCGGGCGGAGTCGGTGATCACCCGGTCGGACTCCTCGACCTGGACGACGGGCCCGGCGGCGGCCGGGTCGGCTTCGGCCCGCCCGGATTCCGACCACTGCTGAAGGCGGGAGAGTGCCTTCGGGTCGTAGGCAGTGCGGACGACGGCTGCGATTTCACGCGCCGTCAGCCAGCCCGTCACCATCAGCCCCGCACTCCGGGCCGCCTGCGCGACCGAGGCGGTGGTCTGCTCCATGACCGTGAACGCGCCGGGCAGCCCGCCGCCGGCCTGGCTGATGAGCCGCTTGGCAGCCTTCATGTCCAAGGAGATCGCCAAGTACGCCTCGTGCGGAGCGGCGGCCGGGCCCGCGGAAGCGACGAGGTCGGCGTACACCTGCCCGGCCACCGGGGTCTCGGGGCGGCCCTGCTGGGCCCAGTGCCGCGCGAGGGTGTCGCCGGAGTCGGGGACGGTGCGCTCCAGGACCTGCACGGTGGCGATGTGCCCGGTGCGGGAGATACCGGCGAGGGCACGGCCCCAGGACTGGACGTTGTGGTTCTGAGTGGCAGGGTCCAGCAGCGCGAAGGCCCGGGAGGAGACACGGGCGACGGCGGTCAGCGTCTGGTGGTGCGGGTCGTGCACCGCGGCGGCGCCATTGGCGCTGTCGCCGGGGGTGACCACCCGCAGCGAGGCGGTGGTGCCGGGCAGGTGCAGCAGACCGTCCTGGTGGGGGCGGGAGACCGGCCGGGCCAGCCACAGCGTCTGGCCGGTACGCCGGCGGTAGGCGTAGCGCATGACGATGGGGGCCCAGTCGATCAGGGACCGGCCGTTGCGGCGGATCGCGACCAGGGCCGTGCTCGCCACCCACAGCGGGGTCAGGGCGATCGCGCCGACCAGCCCGGTGCTCACCACGGTGACCAGCAGCAGGGCCAGGGTGCAGGAGACGAGGACGAGCTGGGGCAGGGACAGGCCGAGCAGGATCCCGCGCCGGGAGCGGTGGGGGAATTTGACCGTCAGGGGGGCGACGGAGAGATCAGACATGAGCTGCTCCGGGAAG
>NZ_JAILXP010000625.1 GCF_020740895.1 Streptomyces sp. UNOB3_S3
GCATGGCTTCAAACGCCTCCGCATCCGCTGGGAACGACGAGCCGACATCCATGAAGCCTTCCTCCGCCTCGCCTGCTGCCTCATCACCCTCAGACAGATCAACTCATTCTGTTAGCTGTTGTTAGCCGCCTACGGCGATCACACCCGCATGCTGATACCCCCGGCGCCGTGAGGGCCGCTAGAGGTTGGTCAAGGAGTTGCCAGCCCTTCGGGCTGCCTAGTTCCAGTTTTCCGACGATACTTACGGGGCGCCCCTCGCCGGGGGCTTGGGAGCGCAACCGAGTGCTTGAGAATCCCGTTAAGGGTGGCACTCGCGTCGAGAACTTGATTGATGACCCGCTTGAGCATTTCTTCTTCGGACGAGTCGGGCAGCTGCGTGGCGAGCCGCTCAGCCGTGAGGTAGTACCCGGTTAGGACTGGCTGATCGAAGTATCGATTGAGCTGCCCAAGCGTTTGTCCGTACATATGCAGGTACGTGCGGCTCAGATAGCCGGAGAGGGCGGTACCTACGGCGGCAAGCGCACCAATGAACACACGGGCTTCGATCGTGGGGACCCACAGCCCGGCAATGAAGCAAGCCGCCATCACTACAAGGCCGACGCCTGCCGCTCGTTGAGAGGAGCGAAAGGACCTGTTCGCCTGTTCAGTAGCGATACGGTGATAGTCATCGATCTGCTCTTGATTCAATTCAAGCAGCGTAGCTAGCGCTGTTACGGTTTTGAGTTCCGAAATCCGCTTTTCATCGATCGCCCTCTGCCGACTCCAGGATTCTTGCTCGAATGCGTGTAAAGCACGCTCTCGTTTAATTCGAGTCCACAGATACAAGGCGGTGACGATAAATACTCCCGCCGAGAAGCATGCGAGAGCGATCCAGAACCAAGCGGGGGGAACCGAATCTGTCACCGATTTACCTGAATGCTGGTCGTTGTCATGCGACGATGAGTAGTTCTCTGCATTTAAGGCGATTGGCGCCAAGGCGCCGAACAGGACCGCTAAGGTTGCCGTCGCCCAGTAGAACCCAACTGAAGCGGAACGATTAGCCTGCGGTGGATCGCTTGAGCGACCTCCCGTGTAAGGACTCAACGTCACCTCTCCTCACTTGCTGGCGGCATCAACGCAACGCCCCAGGAGGGGTGGAGGTCACGCCAGGCATAGGAGCCAGCGTTCCCCAACGAGGGTCGGACAGCGTCGAACCTCAAAGCCCGAGGCGCACCTGTGGCTATTGGTGCGGATATGAGGCTCTTGCGCGCCCCTCGAGCAACGCGTGGTCGGAAGGCGAGACCCAGGCGCGTCGTTGGCGAACGGAGCACACCAGCGAACAAGTCCGCAAGCCAGCGCCAAGTAGCCCCACGCGAATGAACCCTTGACTCTAAGGCGGAGCAGCCGTCCCACAGCAGGCCGCAGAACGCACGAGTGGGCCCCTAGGCTCAAGATTCCGGGGCCCACTGTCTGTGTCCTTACGTAGCAGCCAAGCTCACCTGCGGCTCCGTGACATCGAGCTTCGAGCCGTCAGCCGACTTGTGCTTGTTGCGATCCAGGATTCCCTCTTGTGCCGCCATCAGCGACCTGCATACGGATTGGCCAGCAACGTTCGTGGCGGTCCTCGTCATGTTCACGATCGGGTCGATCGCCAGCAGCAGGCCCGTGCATCAAGAGCATCAACGGTGGCGCCGGTGAGGCCGGCGGCCGAGCCGATGACGGAGACGAAGGCGATCAGGATGCAGTCCTGATCCGTTTCGAGAGCTAGGCGTCGTTGCCCTTGGGCCCCGCCTGCTGGACGACCTCGAAGGTCCACAGGGTCGACCCGGAGGCCGCCGGGCGCTGCTTGGGGGCGCCGTCACCGCCGCCCTGGTGGGCGGCCTTCATCGGGCCTTCCATCCATGCCTTGAAGTCTTCCTCGCTGCGCCAGCGGGTGTAGACCAGGTAGGTGTCGGTTCCTTCGACCGGGCGAAGAAGCTCGAACCACTCGAAGCCGTCGGAGTTCTCGACGGAGCCGGCGCGGGAGGCGAAGCGCTGCTCGAGAACCTCGCGCTGCTCGGCCGGGACGGTCAGGGCATTGATCTTCACGATGCTCATGCCACCCATCCTGCCGTAGGCGCTCTCAGCGGTTCCCGCCGCCGCCCCCACTCC
>NZ_JAILXP010000626.1 GCF_020740895.1 Streptomyces sp. UNOB3_S3
CGCCCGGGGAGGCGCGGGTGTTGTTGCGGGGAACCGGGTCCGCCCAGCGGGGTCCCCTGGCGGGGGGCGAGCCGATCGGCAGTCGGCCGGATGTGCGGGCCGCGGCAGTTTCGTTGAGCCTGGGGGCCGGGACCGTCACGGTGCCGGGGGCGCCGGTGGGGCGGTGCGGGATGCGGTGAGGCTTTCGGGGGCTCCGCCCCCGAGCCCCCGGATCCCCCGGTTACGCCGAAAGGGGCATCGGCACCGGTACTCGTTCCCGTTCGCGGTCCGATGTCCAGGTGCCCAGGGCGATCTCGGCCGTGATGCCGGGGCCGAAGCCCGCGATGATGCCGCGGGCGGAATCGTCGGCGCCGCCGTCCTGGAAGAGGCGCTCCAGGGCGTCGAAGATGACGGCGCTGGCGATGTTGCCCCGCTCGGTGAGGGTCTCGCGGCTATAGCGAAACGTTTCTGGAGCCAGGCCGAGGTAGTGGCTGAGGTCGTCCAGGATGCGGGGGCCGCCGGCGTGGACGATGTAGAAGTCGAGCTCGGAGACGTCCCATTGGTGCGGCTCGGCCATGTCGCGCATGGCCGGGGCGAGCATGGCCATCGTGCCGGGGACCCGCTTGTCCAGGATGAAGTGGAATCCCGTGTCACGCACCCCGTAGGAGATCCACTCCTCCGTGTCGGGCACCAGATGCGAGCCGTTCCGCTCGATCCGTACGCCCGTACCGCCCTCGCCCCGCACCACCGCGCAGGCGATGGCGTCGCCGAAGAGGCCGTTGGAGAGCAGATTGCCGACACCCAGGTCCGTGGGCTGGTAGAGCAGCGAGCAGAACTCGCAGGCCACGATCAGGACGTTCGCCTCCGGGTAGGCCAGGCAGAAGTCGTGCGCGCGGTTGATGGCGGCGCCGCCCGCCGCGCAGCCGAGCTGGGCGATGGGGAGCTGCCGGGTCTCGTTGCGGAAGCGCATGGTGTTGATCAGCCACGCGGTCATCGACGGCATCATGAAGCCTGTACAGGACACGTACACGATCAGGTCGATGTCACGCGTCGTCAGCTCGGCGTGGTCGAGCGCGCGCCGTACGACGGCGGGGACACGGGCCTTGGCCTCACGCTCGTACCGGGCGTTCCGCACGGTGAAGCCGGGGTGCTTGAGCGTGTCCTCGATCGGCTGCACGAGGTGCCTGGTCTGCACTCCCGTATTGCCGATCAGCCGGAGCGCCAGCTCCAGCTGGGGGTGATCGGCGTGCAGGGTGCGCGCCAGATCCAGGGTCTGCTCCCTTGTGATCACGTGCTCGGGGACAGCGATGGCCGGTCTGCACAATGTCGCCATGTCGGCCTCCCAGTCGCAGCGCTCTCTCGATGCCCAGGGCCGCCGAAATGGCGTGCCAGCCTATGTCCACTGCATGCCGCATCGGGAAGCGCGCCACACATATGCTCTGAAAGTTCACCCGAAGAGCGCACATATCGTCATAAACGGAACTTACGTTCATCGAACATACAGCGAGTCCACAGGACCCGCACGGGCTACTCACAGCACATGCCCGCGCCGGGCGGTCCGGTACGTCCCGGCCCGCCCGGCCAGTCCAGTCAGCCCGTTCAGTCCTTGATCTCGCAGATGACCGCGCCCGACGACAGCGACGCCCCCACCTCCGCCGCCAAGTCCTTCACCGTGCCGGAGCGGTGGGCGTTGATCGGCTGTTCCATCTTCATGGCCTCCAGGACCACGACGAGGTCGCCCTCGTCGACCTGCTGACCGTCCTCGACCGCGACCTTGACGATCGTGCCCTGCATCGGCGAGGTCAGCGAGTCGCCCGAGGCCGCCGCGCCCGCCTTCTTCGCCGCACGGCGCTTGGGCCGCGCACCGCCACCGGCGGCCGCGCCCTGGCCGAGGCCCGCGCCGAGCGAGGCCGGGAGCGTCACCTCCAGCCGCTTGCCGCCGACCTCGACCACGACCGTCTCACGGCCCTCGGGCTCGTCCTCGTCGGCACCGGCCGGAGCGGCGAAAGGCTCGATCGTGTTGGTGAATTCGGTTTCGATCCAGCGGGTGTGGACGTGGAACGGGTCGCTGGTGAACGCCGGGTCGGTGACCACCGCACGGTGGAACGGGATCGCGGTGGCCATCCCCTCGACCTGGAACTCCG
>NZ_JAILXP010000627.1 GCF_020740895.1 Streptomyces sp. UNOB3_S3
TTGTCGGGGTTGTTGTACTGGTCCGGCACCCAGGAATCCGGGTGCTGCGCGCGTAGTTGGCCGACGCGTTCGCGGCGGGCCTGCTGCCAGCCGCCGGTGGGGTGCGGTTCGGGGACGACGTCGACCCCGGCTCCGTAGGCGGTCAGCAGCCGGGTCATGGACGGTTCCAGGCCGGGGTCGGTGACCAGGGTGACGGGGTGCCCGTAGACCATGCCGGCCAGAGCGAGCCCCAGTCCGAGCGTGCCGCTGGTGGACTCGATGATCCGGCCGCCGGGGCGCAGGTCGCCGCGGGCGCGGGCGCGTTCCACCATGTGCAGGGCGGGACGGTCCTTGATGCCGCCGGGGTTGAAGCCCTCCAGCTTGGCCCAGAAGCCGTGCCCGGCGGGGGCGAGGGGCTTGGACACCCGCAGGACAGGGGTGTCGCCGACCAGGCCCGAGATGCCGGAGGTGCTCGGGCGGGCGGAACTGACGCGCTGGGACGTCAGGGGGTCCATGGTTCGCCTTTCGGTCGATGCGTTGGTGAGGAGTGCTCGTTCCGCGCGTCCGGTCCGGGCGCGTCTCGGCGCGCCCCTGATGGCTCCACGCGGCGGCCGGATTACGTCGGCCGGTTCGGCGAGCTCCTATTTCCGCCACCGACAGAGATGGGTGAGTCTTTCCTGGCCCGACTGCGCGCTGCTCAGCCCGTACAGCGCGTGGACAGCGTCAGGCGATGGGGGCAGTGCGCCGACGGGCTGGTTCGTCAGAGCGCCCGAGGGGTCGGGCCCGTGCGTGGGCTGGGGCGCGGTGAGGTCGGCGCGACGCTGGGCCGCTTGCTGGCAAGAGGTGCAGTCGCGTGGGGCTGGAGTGCGATGAGGGGAGCCGTGACTAACGGGTGTGCTGTGGTGGCCGGCGAATCCGTCCGTCACCCGTGGGGCGTGCGGATGGCCGGATGCGTACGTGGGCAGGGGGCAGCCCACCAGAAGCATCAGCAGACTCCCCACGACGACTGCCGGAAGCCAGCGGGCGAAGAGGGGGCGGAGTGGTGTCAAAAGCCCTGGACGGTTACGGCTCTTGAATGCGGACGTAGGGGACAGAGGCCACTTCGATCCATGGCCCCCGGGCGTATTGCGCGGCACAGGCACTCCGTACGACATCCACACCGGCCGGAAATTCCCGGGCGCGTGGAGGCGGGTTAGACGGGCGGCTGGCGGTGCCAGGGCATAGCGCGGTGTCGCACTCAGAAAACTGAGGAACGATGCGATGCGGCACCAGGAACCGGAGGCAATGGGCTATGAGTCCAAGATGAACTCAGCCTGAATGCCTGGTGAAATCCGACCGGTTCCGGAGAACCTGGCTTCTAAATGCGCAGGATGCGTACGGCTGCCGACGATGGGCTTTCCGGCGCACTTGCAGGCAGGCTTACGGTCGCCCCGGCCGGGGTGGTCAACGCCGTCGCGGTGTCGAACGGTGTCGAGCAGTTGGGTGCGAAGAAGTCCGGGCCCTCCTGCGGCTTGCCGGACGCGCATTCCTCGGCTGCGTGAACGGTCTCGCCGTTGCCGTGGTGACCGTTGGTGTCGTCCTGCTTCAGCGCAGCGGACGACACGGCACCAGGATTTGAAGCTCCCTGTGCCTCATGTCCCTTGGCGGTGTGCTCGAAGGTCGACATGGCCACCGGGCTGCCGGTCGAGTGGCTGACGGCGCTCTCACCGCTGATGCCGTGGGTGTAGAGGAAGCCGAACAGCAGCATGGCCAGCCCCAGCAGACGCGACGGACCTGCCACCGGGCGGTGGCTCCGTCGCGTACGGAGTGTGGGCTGGGCCGAGACCATGACGTGATCCTAGCGTCACGTCGGCCCGTTAATGTCACCGCATCGTCCCAACGGTGTGTGAATCAGCCAACGTGCAGATGCTGCAATGGGCATTACGGCTCGGTTCGTCACTGCTATCGGTAAGCAAGGGTTAATCGTTTCACCTGTCCAGGAATAGTCGGGTCCTGGAGGTTTGGGCGACTTACAACAGCTAACAGAATGAGATCTGTTGACGCTGGTTGCCGTGTCTGACGGGCGGGTTGAGCGTTGTCCGGCTCGTGGGGGCATCGCCGTGGATCGTGTCGGATGAGTTGTGGGAGCGGATCGG
>NZ_JAILXP010000628.1 GCF_020740895.1 Streptomyces sp. UNOB3_S3
CCGTCCGCCTCGCCCCTGCCCCCGTGGAACATGTCGAAGAGCAGCGACAGCAGCAGGAGTCCGAGGACCCCGCCCCCGACGTAGAGCACGATGTCCTGGAAGGCGTAGTTCTCGTTCCGCAGCGCCCGTACGGTGGCGACGAGCATCAGCCAGACCACCGAGACCGGGATGAGCACCTTCCAGCCCAGCTTCATCAGCTGGTCGTAGCGCACCCGGGGCAGCGTGCCGCGCAGCCAGATGAAGAAGAACAGCAGCAGTTGCACCTTGACGACGAACCACAGCATCGGCCACCAGCCGTGGTTCGCGCCCTCCCAGAACGCGGAGAGCGGGTACGGGGCCCGCCAGCCGCCCAGGAAGAGGGTGGTCGCGACCGCCGAGACCGTCACCATGTTCACGTACTCGGCGAGCATGAACATCGCGAACTTGATGGACGAGTACTCGGTGTTGAAGCCGCCGACCAGGTCGCCCTCGGACTCCGGCATGTCGAAGGGGGCCCGGTTGGTCTCGCCGACCATCGTGGCGATGTAGATGACGAAGGAGACCGGCAGCAGCAGGATGTACCAGCGGTCGTGCTGCGCCTCGACGATCGCCGAGGTCGACATCGAGCCGGAGTAGAGGAAGACCGACGCGAAGGCCGCGCCCATCGCGATCTCGTACGAGATCATCTGCGCGCACGAGCGGAGCCCGCCGAGCAGCGGGTACGTCGAGCCCGACGACCAGCCGGCCAGCACGATGCCGTAGATGCCGACCGAGGCGACCGCGAGGATGTAGAGGATCGCGATCGGCAGGTCGGTGAGCTGCATCGTCGTGCGGTGGCCGAGGATCGAGACCTCGTTGCCGGACGGGCCGAAGGGGATCACCGCGATGGCCATGAAGGCGGGGATGGCGGCGACGACCGGCGCGAGGACGTAGACGACCTTGTCGGCGCGCCGGACGATCACGTCCTCCTTGAGCATCAGCTTGACGCCGTCCGCCAGCGACTGGAGCAGCCCCCAGGGGCCGTGCCGGTTGGGGCCGATGCGCAGCTGCATCCAGGCGACGACCTTGCGCTCCCAGACGATGGAGAACAGCACGGTGACCATCAGGAACGCGAAGCAGAAGACGGCCTTGATCACCACCAGCCACCAGGGGTCCCTGCCGAACATCGACAGGTCCTCGGCGGCCAGTTGACTCAGCGCAGGACTCACGACCGCACCTCCGGCCTCTTCGCTCCACCCTCGTCACCGGCGTCCGCGCCGATGCGCACCACTTCGCCCGGCCGCGCCCCGGTGCCGGAGGTGACGCCTCCGGCGACGGAGTTCAGCGGGAGCCAGACCACCCGGTCGGGCATGGGCGTGATCCGCAGCGGCAGCCGCACCGCGCCGTGCGGGCCCGTCACGGCGAGGAGTTCGCCGTCGCGCACCCCCGCCTCGGCCGCCGTCGCCGCCGACACCCGGGCGAGCGCCGGGTGCCGGGTGCCGGCCAGCGCCTCGTCCCCGTCCTGGAGCCGGCCCCGGTCCAGCAGCATCCGGTGCCCCGCGAGCACCGCCTCGCCGCGCTCGGGCCGGGCGGGCGCCCGGTCGGGCTCCGCCGGGCCGGCCGGCCGCTCGCCGCCCCAGGTCCCCAGCCGCGTCAGCTCGGCCCGTACGGCCGGGAGGGCGTCCAGGGCGAGCGGCACGTCCATGGCGTCGGCCAGCATGTGCAGCACCCGGAAGTCCGGCAGCGTGTGCCGCACGGCGAGCTGGTCCGGCTTGAGCGCCGCCTCGAACGGCCGTGCCCGGCCCTCCCAGTTGAGGAACGTCCCGGACTTCTCGGCGACGGCCGCGACCGGCAGCACCACGTCCGCCCGGTCCGACACCTCGCTCGGCCGCTGCTCCAGGCTGACGAGGAAGCCCACCGCGTCCAGCGCCTCGCGGGCCCGCGCCGGATCGGGCAGGTCCGCGACCTCCACGCCGCCCACGAGCAGCGCGGCGAGCTCGCCCGTGGCCGCCGCCTCCACGATCTGACCGGTGTCCCGGCCGGCGCCGCGCGGCAGTTCGGCCACGCGCCATACCTCCGCCGTCTCCTGGCGCGCCCGGGGGTCGGTGACGGGCCGGCCGCCCGGCAGCAGCCCCGGCAGGGCCCCCGCCTCC
>NZ_JAILXP010000629.1 GCF_020740895.1 Streptomyces sp. UNOB3_S3
GTCCGGATGATCGCGCTCGCCGCCGCGGCGACGGCCAGTGGCAGCACCACCGCCAGCACCACCGCGCCGGCGAGCGCGATCATCCGGACATTCGCCGCGCGCTGCCCGGCCGCGCCGGGAACACTGGACGCACCCACCATGGGACCACCTGCAACTCTCCACGGGCGCTCAAGCGGGCGCCAGAGCGCGCGACCGTGGGACACGGAACGGATTTCCCAGGGCGGGGAGGCCTGAAGGGCCCCGCACCGATGACCCCGGTACGGACCCGCGCGAACCCTCGCCCCGCCGGGCCGACGGCGCCCTTGTCACAGCGCCCGGCACGGCCCGGATCCCGAACATACGGGCACGACCCGGCTCTTCGGGGCCTCGCGCGGCCGTTTCCTGCGGTTCTCTCCTCCGCTTACACCCGGAAGAGTGAGAGCGAAGCGTGCGAGAGCGAGGAGTGCGAGCGCGTGCGTCTCCCGTCCGTACGCGCTCCCGCCGCCGGCCAGACCCCCGCCGGGCCCCCGGATGTGCCCCGGGATGTGCCCCGGGACGGGCTCAGTGGGCGAGCCGGGTGCCGCCGCCCTGGCTGCCCGTGGCGCCGGCGGTCTGCTCCACCAGGACGTCGATGACCGTGGCCACGTCGGGCAGCCAGGGCCGGGCCAGACCGTCGACCCGCCGCTTGGAAGCGGAGCGTCCGCCTCGCCCGGCGGTGGCGCCCGCCGGCCTCGGGGCCCGCTCCCAGCGCACCCGGCCCGCGCCCGTGGGCGAGGGCGGCAGCACGGCGTAGCCGCCCTCGCCGTGGAAGCGCAGCGCCCCGGGCACCCAGTCCTGGCTGTGCAGGAGTTCGCCGAGGACTTCGAGGGAGTAGGGGGCCACCAGCAGGGACCAGCGGGTGGGCGTGGCCACCACCGGGCCGAGCCGGACGCCCGCCCGGTCGAACGCGGCCAGCGCGCGGGCGCCGGCCACCGCCGGGAGGCTCACCGCGCACGGCGCCCGGCCGCCGGTGGCGAGGACCACGGGGGCCTCCGGGCGGTTGGTCCACCACCAGCGGACCATCTTGGCGTCGGTGGTGGCCGCCAGCAGCCCCGGGTCGAAGGGGTGGGCACCGGGGACCGCGCAGTCGGGGTCGGGGCAGCCGCACTCGCGGACGCGGCCGATGCCGGGCCGCAGGCCGACACCGGGGAGCACGGGCCACTGCCACTCCGTCGCGTAGGTCAGGGCCGCGGTGAGTACGGCGGACCGGCCGGCCCGCCGGAGGGAGAGCTTGCGTCGCCTTCCGAGGATCTCGCGCATGAGCGCTCGTTCCTTTCCGTGAACGCCGAAGGTGGGCCCTTGCCCGGCGGCAGGGGCCGTATTGCACGTACATGACGCTGGGCGGTGCTGCGGGAACTGCCAGAACTGCGAGGGCACTGCGAGGAACTGCGGGAATTGCGCGTAGCCCCCGCGAACCGAGGGGACTACATGGCACTACGGGCACTGCTCGGCGCGGACCTCGCCGCGCCGTGGGCTCCCGGACCGGCACACCACGTGGATCAAAGTCACTACGCGTACGACGCAGCGCATCACGCCGCGGGCCGAGCGTGAAACCTGGCGGGGGGGTGGCGCGCGTATGGCGCTTCGTGCTGAACCGGTGCGCCCCTCGCCTGCGGCATGGGTTGCCCCACGCCGCTCGGGGATGGGCGTGGCCGTTGACCGATAAGACGCTCGGGCCCGCCGCCGGGTTGCGGGGCGGCCCCAACTGCCGCTGCCCTTCTCCGAGTACGTACCCACCCCGGTGGATGTGACGCGCTGCTGGAGCGAGGCCAGTCGATCGCAATTCCAGGGCCACGGCACTATTTTCCGGCCAAACTTCGGGGAACTTCGAGGGACGCGGAAGCCTCACCAGACACCACGAATCCCACTGGTCCAATGCTGGACATCGCCTTGCCCGGGCGTGTACATGTGGAGCACTGATAGCGCGCAACACGACAGGGGGTTTGCGGTGCTATTGAGCGGAACACCCAGGCCAACCCACTGGTCGTGCCGGCCCGGCGGGCCACCCCGGGCCGCCTCCCCAAGAGGCCCCGGCGGCGGCCGCGCACGCCCCCGCCCGGGCGGGGGCGTGCGCGGC
>NZ_JAILXP010000063.1 GCF_020740895.1 Streptomyces sp. UNOB3_S3
CCGCCCCCGCCGCCGCGCAAGGACCCCTGGCGGCGCACGTCCGGGATGCACAAGGTCCGCCGCCGCCGGCAGATGGCCGTGGTGCGCGAGCTGTGGACCGCGCGCGACACCGTGGCCCAGCGGCGCGACGTCTCGCCCGGCAAGGTGCTCGGCGACGGCGCGATCATCGAGGCCGCGCTCAACATCCCGCCCAACACCCACGCGCTCGCCGCGCTGCCCGGCTTCGGGCACCGGATGAGCCGCAAGCAGCTGGAGCAGTGGCAGTCCGCGATCGACCGGGCCAAGGCCATCCCGGACGTGGAGCTCCCGCAGCCCGGCCAGCCGCTGACCGGCCCGCCCCCGCCGCGCGCCTGGGCGGACAAGGACCCGCTGGCCGCGGCCCGGCTGGCCGCGGCGCGCGCCGCGGTGTCCGAGATCGCCGAGCGGCTCACCATGCCCCAGGAGAACCTGATCACCCCGGACACGGTGCGCCGGCTGTGCTGGGAGCCGCCGAGGCACCCCACCCTGGACACCGTCGCCGAGGCCCTCACGGCCCACGGCGCACGCGCCTGGCAGGTGGAGCAGGTGTCGTCGGCGCTGGTGAAGGCGCTGACGGAGGCGTCGGCCTAAAACATTGTCCTCAAACGCCGGACGGGCTGGATTTATCCAGCCCGTCCGGCGTTTGAGGACAAAAAGGCACACGGAATGTGACCTTCGCCGCTCCCGCCCAGGGGTCTGGGCAGCATGGTTACCCGCAAGTAGCATGACGGGTGTCAGCCCGCACCGCGGCGGAGCCGTCTCGGCATGCCCGCGCGCAGCGATCCGCACCTGGAGGAGAGCCAACGTGCCTCGTACCGCTAGGGACGTCGTCTTCGTCGACGGCGTCCGCACCCCGTTCGGCAAGGCGGGCCCGAAGGGCATCTACCACGAGACCCGCGCCGACGACCTGGTCGTCAAGTGCATCCGGGAGCTGCTGCGCCGCAACCCGGACCTCGACCCCGCCCGGATCGACGAGGTCGCCATCGCCGCGACCACGCAGATCGGCGACCAGGGGCTGACGCTCGGCCGTACCGCCGGCATCCTCGCGGGCCTCCCGCAGTCCGTGCCCGGCTACTCCATCGACCGTATGTGCGCCGGCGCGATGACCGCCGTGACCTCGGTCTCCGGCGGTGTCGCCCTCGGTGCCTACGACATCGCCCTCGCCGGCGGCGTCGAGCACATGGGCCGTCACCCCATGGGCGAGGGCGTCGACCCCAACCCCCGCTTCGTGTCGGAGAAGCTGGTCGACGAGTCGGCCCTCTTCATGGGCATGACGGCGGAGAACCTCCACGACCGCCTGCCGCACATCACCAAGCGGCGCGCCGACGAGTACGCGGTGCGCAGCCAGGAGAAGGCCGCCAAGGCGTACGCCGACGGCAAGATCCAGGCCGACCTGGTGCCGATCTCCGTCCGCCGCACCTCGCCCGAGGGCGGGGAGACCGGCTGGGGCCTGGCCACCGCCGACGAGCCGATGCGCCCGGGCACCACGCTGGAGAACCTGGCGGGCCTCAAGACGCCGTTCCGTCCGCACGGCCGGGTCACCGCGGGCAACGCGGCCGGTCTCAACGACGGCGCCACCGCCTCGCTGATCGCCGCCGAGGACGTGGCCCGCGAGCTGGGCCTGCCGGTCAAGATGCGCCTGGTCTCCTACGCCTTCGCCGGTGTGGAGCCCGAGGTCATGGGCATCGGCCCGGTCCCGGCGACCGAGAAGGCGCTGGCCAAGGCCGGTCTGACGATCGGCGACATCGGCCTGTTCGAGATCAACGAGGCCTTCGCCGTCCAGGTGCTCTCGCTCCTGGACCACTACGGCATCGCGGACGACGACCCGCGCGTCAACCAGTACGGCGGCGCCATCGCCTTCGGTCACCCGCTGGCCTCCTCCGGCGTCCGGCTGATGACGCAGCTGGCCCGGCAGTTCGAGGAGCAGCCGCACGTCCGCTACGGCATCACGTCGATGTGCGTGGGCTTCGGCATGGGCGGAACGGTCATCTGGGAGAACCCGCACTTCGAGGGGGACAAGTGAGCAACACCGCTGAGCTGCTGAAGGGTGCGGCCGAGCTGTTCCCCGACGAGGTCGTGACCCAGGCGCACGTGCGCCACCTCGACCTGCCCGGCGCCGGGCGCTTCGCGCTCATCACGCTGGACAACGGCCTGGACCACACCAAGCCGACCACCTTCGGCCCGCAGTCCCTCGCCAACCTCGACGCGGCGATCGACCAGGTCGAGGCGGAGGCGAAGGACGGCACGATCACCGGCGTCGGTATCACCGGCAAGCCGTTCATCTTCGCCGTGGGCGCCGACCTCAAGGGCGTCGAGCTGCTGAAGAAGCACGAGGAGGCCCTGGCCATCGGCAAGGGCGGCCACGACGTCTTCAAGCGGCTGTCGTCGCTGGCGGTCCCGACCTTCGCGTACTACAACGGCGCCGCGATGGGCGGCGGCGTCGAGGTCGGTCTGCACTGCACCTACCGCACGGTCTCCAAGGCCATCCCGGCCTTCTCGCTCCCCGAGGTCTTCCTCGGCCTGGTGCCCGGCTGGGGCGGCTGCGCCCTGCTGCCGAACCTCATCGGCGCGGACCGCGCGGTCTCGGTGATCATCGAGAACTCGCTGAACCAGAACAAGCAGCTGCGCGGCAAGCAGGTCTTCGACCTGGGCATCGCGGACGCCCTCTTCGACGGCGCGGACTTCCTGGAGCAGTCGCTCCTGTGGACCGCCTCCGTGCTGAAGGGCGAGACCGAGGTCGTCCGCGCCGAGGTCGACCGCGGCGAGGCCTGGGACCAGGCCATCGAGCGCGGCCGGACCTTCGCCGACTCCAAGGTGCACGGCGCCGCCCCGGCCGCCTACCGGGCGCTGGACATCATGGCCGCCGCCAAGAACGGCGACCTGCGCCAGGGCTTCGACGCCGAGGACCAGGCCCTCGCGGACCTGATCATGGGCGGCGAGCTGCGCAGCGGCATCTACGCCTTCAACCTGGTGCAGAAGCGCGGCAAGCGCCCGGCCGGCGCGCCGGACAGGTCGCTCGCGCGCCCGGTGAACAAGGTCGGTGTCGTGGGCGCCGGTCTGATGGCGTCCCAGCTGGCGCTGCTGTTCCTCCGCCGCCTGGAGGTGCCGGTCGTGCTGACCGACATCGACCAGGAGCGCGTGGACAAGGGCGTGAAGTACGTCCACGACGAGATCGACAAGCTGCTGCTCAAGGGCCGCATCAACCAGGACAAGGCGAACCGCCTGAAGGCCTCGGTCACCGGCTCGCTGGACAAGGCCGCCGCCTTCGGCGACGCGGACTTCGTCATCGAGGCCGTCTTCGAGGAGATGGGCGTCAAGCAGCAGGTGTTCGCGGAGCTCGAGGCGGTCGTGCCGGCGCACGCCATCCTCGCCACCAACACCTCCTCCCTCTCGGTCACCGAGATGGCGTCGAAGCTGAAGCACCCCGAGCGGGTCGTCGGCTTCCACTTCTTCAACCCGGTCGCGATCCTTCCGCTGCTGGAGATCGTGCGCGGCGAGCGGACCGACGACGCGGCGCTGGCCACGGCGTTCGGTGTCGCCAAGAAGCTGAAGAAGACGGCGGTGCTGGTGAAGGACGCCCCGGCGTTCGTCGTCAACCGCATCCTGGTCCGCTTCATGGGCGAGATCCAGAACGTCATCGACGAGGGCACGCCGGTCGCGGTGGCCGAGAAGGCCGTCGAGCCGCTCGGTCTGCCGATGTCGCCGCTGGTGCTGCTGGAGCTGGTCGGCCCGGCGATCGGTCTCCACGTCTCCGAGACGCTGGCCGCCGCCTTCCCCGACCGCTTCAAGGTCTCGCCGAACCTGGCCGCCGTGGTCAAGGCCGGCAAGCGCGGCTTCTACGTGTACGACTCCGGCAAGCCGGAGCTGGACCCGGAGGTCGCCGCCCTTCTGGTGCAGGGCGACTCCGTCCTGACGGAGGAGCAGGTCCGGGCGCGCGTCCTGGAGGCCATCGCCCAGGAGATCGGCCTGATGCTGGACGAGGGTGTCGTCGCCGAGGCGCAGGACATCGACCTGTGCCTGATCACCGGCGCCGGCTGGCCCTTCCACCTGGGCGGCGTCACGCCGTACCTGGACCGTGAGGGCGTCTCCGAGCGCGTCATCGGCCGCCGCTTCCTGCCGCAGGGCGTGGCGAGCGTTCCCGCGTAGCCGCGGATGCCGCGACGGGGGTCCGGGGCTTGTGCCCCGGACCCCCGTCCGCGTTTCGCGCGCTTCAGCCGCGCCCAGCGCTCCACCGCCGGACGACCTCCGTCAGCGCCCGGACCGCCTTCGCGAGAAGCCCGTCGTCCATCCGTACCGTCCGGCTGTGCTCGACGTGGAGGAACGGCACCCGTACCGCGTCCGCGTGGTCGCCCTCGACGTTCGTCCGGCCTTCGAGGCGGCCGCAGTAGCGCCGCCACACCTCGCACACCCTCAGCTCCTCTCGGCCCAGCGCGGCCGCGAGGCGACCCGCCGCCGGCAGCCCGGCGTCGCCCTTGCCGGGCGAGACGACCACGTCGTGCTCCGGAAGGCTGGCGTCGGCGAAGCCGTGCACCTGGACGGCGGGCAGCCGCCGGTCGGCGAGCACGGCGGCGACCGCGGCGAAGACGGAGTCCGCGCGGTGGGCGACGTCCGCGGCGCCCTCGTCGGCGGAATCGGCCGCGTTGCGATGCGCGCCGGCGAGAATCAGCACCCCGCCCGGCGCGCCACGCAGCAAACCGATGCCGAGTTGTTCCGTGCGCTGGTCGGCGCTGGGGTGCGGCACCTGTACGGACCAGCGCGCCGGGCCGTGGAGGTCGACGTAGACGCGGCCCCAGCCCCGGGTGGTCTCGCCCTCCCGTGTGGCGTCGGCGATCTCGGCGTAGCGGCGGCCGCCCTGGCGGTCGGCGAGGACGCGCAGGGTGTAGCCGGCCCCGGCCAGCGACCGTTCGGCGGCGGCGCGGTCGCCGCCGAGGAGGAGGCGGACGCCGCCGGCGACAGCCCGCCGGTCGCCCCCGGCGGGGACGCGGTAGTGCCCGTTCTGGGTGATGCCGTCGGTGAAGCCCGTGATCCGGGCGCCCAGGTCGACCGTGCCCGCCGGGTCCGGTGCCCCGGCGTCCGGGGCGGAGGCGCCCGGGCGGGCGCGCCCGGTGGGCTCGGCGCAGCCCGTCAGCCCGGTGAGCGCCGTCAGCGTCAACGCGCCGAGCAGCACGGACACCAAGGGCGGGGAGATTTCGGGCTTGAGCCTCATGGCGGTAAAAATACCCCGGTGAAACGCTTGCTCCGTCGCCGTATTCTGCTCGCCATGGTCCTGACGCTCCTCGCCGGAGGCTCGACGGCGGGCTATCTGTACGCCCGCGCGGAACCGGGCGGGGTGGAGGCGTCGTTCACGCTGGCCGCGGGCGGCGATGTGCTCATCCACCCGGAGATCACGGCACAGGCCGTCAAGGACGCCGAGGCCGCGGGCCGGCCGGGGCCCGACTTCGGCGCCGTCATGGCCGGGATCAAGCCGGTCGTCGCCAAGGCGGACCTCGCGGTGTGCCACATGGAGACCGCCATGGCCGAGCCGAAGGGGCCCTTCCTCGGCTACCGGAAGTTCAGCGTGCCGCCGCAGATCGCCACCACCCTCAAGGACCTCGGCTACGACACCTGCTCGACGGCCTCCAATCACACCCTCGACCACGGCCCCGAGGGCGTACGGCGGACGCTGGACACCCTCGACGCGGCCGGGCTGCGGCACACCGGGTCGGCGCGCGACGCGCGGGAGGCCGCCACGCCCCTCGTCCTCGACGTCAAGGGGGTGAAGGTGGCGCAGCTGTCCTACACCTACGGGCTCAACGACACGACCGTGCCGAAGGACAAGCCGTGGCTGGTCAACGTCACCGATGTGCGGCGGATGGCGGAGGACGAGAAGCGGGCGCGGGCGGCGGGTGCCGAGGTGGTCTTCGCGAGCCTCCACTGGGGGCGCGAGGGGCGGGCCGAGGTGAGCAGGACGCAGGCGCGGCTGGCCGAGCGGATCGCCGAGGAGACCGGCATCGACCTGGTCGTCGGCCATCACGCGCATGTGGTGCAGCCCTTCGAGAAGGTGGGGAGCACCTGGTTCGCCTACGGTCTGGGCAATCAGGTGGCCCGGCACGCGCAGCCGCTGGGCGTCACCGAGGAGGGGGTGCTGGGCTGGTTCTCCTTCACCAAGCGGAAGGGCGCGTGGTCGGTGTCCGACGCCCGGTTCGTCCCGACCATGGTGGAGCTCGAGCCCGCGATCCGGCTGGTGGACCTGGGGGCGGCACTGAAGGGCGAGGGACTGACGGCACAGCAGCGCTCGCGCTACCGGACGGCCTTCGAGCGGACCCGGGGCACGGTGCTCAACCGGGGCGCGGAGAAGGACGGTCTGCGTCCGCTGACCATCACGGAATAGGCACAGCGAAAAGGACAAAGTTGATCATGTACGCACAATCGACTTGGTCAATTCTTTGAAGTCTGCCTAGAATCCGGCACGATTCACGCTCCAAAAACGCAGTGCGGCAGACAGTAGGACCAGGACCTCCCGGTTCCGGCGCGCATGCCCCGCGTGCTCGCCACCGAGAGGAACACCGTTGTCCGCTTCGCGCGGCTCCCGTCGGCGCAAGGCGCGCCGCCGCGCCGACATGCCCCTGCTGGGCGGCGCCCGCCCGCCGATCGCCGCCCTGCTGGCGCTGCTGCTGGCGGTCGCGGGCACAACAGCCCTGGTGCTCGGCGACCGCGACCGGGCCCTCGTCGACGAGGCCGTGCTGACCTCCCAGCAGCATGTGGCCGAGGACGGCGCCCTGTCGCTGCGGGCCTCCCTCGACGAGAGCGTCACCGACATCCAGCGCGCCGCCGCCCAGTTCAGCGGTGACAGGGCGGGCGCCCCGGACGCCCTCATGGACCAGCTCGGCAGGGTCTACGGCAAGTGGCGCGGCACCGCCGTCGTCGACCCGGGCAGCGGCACCCTTCTCGCCGCGCGCGGCGAGAACATCCCCCTGGCGACCGTCCTCGGCGACAAGGCCGGTCAGCCGGGCACGAAGAGCGTCAAGGACTCCAAGGACCCCCAGGACCCCAAGGCCGGTGACGCCGGGGCCGGGGGCACCGCCCCGCTCGGCCCGCAGCTGGTGCGGCTGCCCTCCGGCGAGACCCGGATGCTCGTCGTGGCCGCCCTGCGCGGCGAACGGCCCCGGCTGCTCGTCGCCTCCGGCACCCTCAACGTCCCCGGCATCTCCTCCGGCGAGGACCGCTCGCTGCTGGTCGTCGACTCCGCCGGCACGGTCCTGGCCAGCGACGGCCCGTCCGTCGCCCGCAAGGCCTGGGCGAAGAGCGCCCGCAAGAAGGCCGCCGCCGAGTCCACGAAGACCCCCGAGCCCGGCGGCCACCCCGGCGCGAGCGGCCGCCTCATGGGCACCGGGCGCGGCGACACCCGGATGGCCGTGGGCTACGCGGCCGCCGGGCGCGCCCCCGGCGAGACGAGCCCCGCGGGCGGCCTCGGCCTGTCGGTGGTCACCTCCGTCGAGGTCACCGAGGACCCGTCCGCCGTGCGCACCCAGGCCTTCGGCCTCGTCGCCGCCGGCGTCCTGCTCGTCCTCGCCCTGATCGTGGGCTGGGTGCTGCTGACCACCGTCCAGCGGCCGCTGCTCCAGCTGTACCTGGAGAGCCGCCGGCTCGCCCGGGGCGAGCTGGACCGGCCCGTCCGCCGCTTCAGGGGCCGGGAGCCGGCCCGGGTCGGCGCCGCCCTGGAGAGTCTGCGCCGCCAGCTGCTCGGCGGACGGCCCACCCGCACCGGCCGGGCGCGCGGCGGCTTCGGCACCCGCGGCTCCGTGATCGTGTGCGCCGTGGTCCTGCTCGCCTGGGCCGCGCCGCTGCTGCTGCTCGTCAACCGCGCGGGCGGCGGTGTGACCGTGCCCCAGCAGCTGGTGGAGGACCAGCGCCGCCGTACCGACACCGCCTCCGACCGGGTGCGCAAGGCCCTCAACGAAGGCTGGGCCGACGTCGCCTCGGTGGCCCAGGTCATCGGCGCGGACGACCGCGAGGCGTCGGAGGCCGCCGACCGGGCCGTCCTCGACAAGACCCTGCGCGAGCACGGCCGCTACCGCGCGGTCTATGTCGTCGACGGCGCGGGCAAGGTCCTCGCGCACGCCGGCGCCGCCCCGCACCACCCGGCCGGCAAGGCGGCGCGCGAGGACTCCGTCGTCCAGCTCAACACCTCCGGCAAGGAGCCGCAGATCGCCGCCTACGCGGCCGTGCCCGGCGGCAAGGGCCGCGCGGTGGTCGGCGAGTACGACCCGCAGTTCCTCGTCTCGATGGTCACCCGGCCCGGCCTCGGCCAGGTCTGGCTGATCGACAAGGCCCACCGGATCGTCGCCGCCGACCGCGCCCACGGCTTCCGGGCCTTCACCAAGCTGCCCTCGGGCCACCTCGACGACCTCGCGGTCACCGCCGCGAAGCACCCCGGCAAGACCTCCGGCACCGCCGTCCTCCACCGCGGCGAGGGCAGCTCCGACATCGCGGCCGCCGCCCCCTTCACCGGCGGCGGGGCGGTCAAGGACCTCGGCTGGCAGGTCGTCAGCTCCCAGCCGACATCCTGGCTGGAGCTGCCCGAGTACCGCGCCCAGCGGCGCACCATGCTCGCCGGGCTCCTCGGCGTGACCGCCGCCGTGGCCTGCCTGGGCTGGCTGCACATCATCGTGATCCGCCCGCTGCGCAGGCTCGCCGACCAGGCGGAGGCGCTGGCCGGCGGCGACCGCAGGACGGTCCTGTTCCCGCAGCACCACGACGAGACGGGCGCGGTCGTCCGCAACCTCGAACTGATCCGGCAGCAGCTGGCGCGCCCCTCCGGAAGGACCTGACGCGTGCTCTTCCTCTACACGGTCCTGGTGATCTGCTGTGCGGTCCTCCTGGTCGCGGGCGTGATCGAGCAGCGCCGGCACTTCACCAACCTCGACATGATCCCCACCCGGGTGCTGATCAACGGCATCCGGGGGAAGAGCTCCATCACCCGGCTGTGCGCGGGCGCGCTGCGCGGCGGCGGGCTGGTCACGGTCGCCAAGACCACCGGCACCGCGGCCCGCTTCATCCACCCGGACGCCACCGAGGAGCCCGTCTACCGCAAGTTCGGCATCGCCAACGTCGTCGAGCAGATCGGCATCGTGCGCCGGGCCGCCGCCTACCGCCCGCACGCCCTGGTCATCGAGTGCATGGCCGTGATGCCGGCCCTGCAGGAGGTCAACCAGACCAAGCTGATCCGCTCCACCATCGGTGTGCTGTGCAACGTCCGCGAGGACCACCTCGCCGAGATGGGCCCGACCCTCGACGACGTGGCCCGCTCCCTGAGCCGGTCCATGCCGGTGGGCGGCATCTGCGTCACCGCCGAGCGCGACCGGCTGCACATCCTGCGCGAGGAGGCCGCCAAGCGCGACTGCCGGCTGATCGCCGTGGACCCGGAGACGGTCACCGACGAGGAGCTGCGCGGCTTCAGCTGGTTCACGTTCAAGGAGAACGTGGCCATCGCGCTCGCCGTCGCCGAGCTCCTCGGCGTCGACCGGGCCACCGCCCTGCGTGGCATGTACGACGCGCCGCCGGACCCCGGTGTGCTGTCCGTGGAGCGTTACCGCACACCCGAGGGCGTGCCGTTCCGCTTCGCCAACGTCTTCGCGGCCAACGACCCCGAGTCGACGCTGATGAACGTCGAGCAGCTGCTCGGCCTCGGCGCCGTCGACCGCCCCCTGCACGTACTGATCAACTGCCGTCCCGACCGCGTCGAGCGCAACGGCCAGATGGGCGAGCTGATCCCCCGGCTCGCCCCGGAGTCGGTCTTCCTGATCGGCCACCCCACGAAGAGCGCCGCCGACGCGATCCCCGCCGATTGGCGCTCGCGGATCGTCGACCTGGGCGGCGACCGCCGCGACCCGGCCGAGCTGGAGCGGGAGATCCTGGGCCGGCTCGGCCCCGGCGCCTCGCTCATCGCCATCGGCAACATCCACGGCCAGGGCGAACTGCTGCTGGAACGCCTGGCCGAACTCCCCACCGACGACCCCTCGCAACCGCAGCCGCAGTACACAGGAGACTTCCGTTGATCCCCGCCGTCCTCACTCCGGAGATCGCCGCCATCGGGATCGCGCTGGGGCTGCTGTTCTCGCTGGTCTGCTACCTCACCACCAACCTCTCCCCCGGCGGCATGATCACCCCCGGCTGGCTGGCCCTCACCCTGGTCGAGGACCTCCAGCGCGCCGCGATGGTCATCGGCATCACCGTCCTGACCTATCTGGGCACACTGCTGCTCCAGCGCCACGTCATCCTCTACGGCAAGCGGCTCTTCGCCGCCGTCGTGCTGACCGGCGTGGTGCTCCAGGCGACGCTCCACATCATCCTCCAGCAGCAGTTCCCCCTGATGTACGCGAACCAGACCCTGGGCTTCATCGTCCCCGGCCTGATCGCCTATCAGCTGGTCCGCCAGCCGCGCGGCGCGACCCTGCTGGCGACCGCGACGGTGTCGCTCGCCAACTACGTCGTCCTGACCGCCGGGATCCTGCTCGGCTTCATGCCCACCGTCTGACCACGGAGCACACGTTCATGTCCAGCAAGGCAGCCATGTCCCGGAAAACGGAACGGAAGCGCGGCACCCGCCGCAAGGGCGGCGGCCCGAACGGCAAGCGCGCCCTGCACGCCCTGGTCCTCCTGGGGCTGCTCGGCACCAGCGCCTACCTCACGGTGGAGCTGCGCGACCGGCAGGACGACCCCGCCCCGCCGGTACGCACCATCGGCGGCCCGGCGAGCAAGGCCGCCGGCAAGACCACCGCCCCGGGCGAGCGCCGCTTCGAACGCCTCGCCTCCCCGGCCCGCACGGTCGTGCGCTCCGCCGACGGCTCGGTGCTCGCCACCTTCACCGACAGCGCCCGCACCGCCGTGCTCACCGGCCCCAGCCGGACCTTCACCGAGCCCACCTACACCTCGGCGAAGGTCACCAGCGACAGCTGGGTACGGCTGCTGCCGGAGAAGTGGCGGGAGGGCGCGGAGAAGGCCCCCTGGTTCAAGGAGTGGTTCGCCAGCCAGCTCGGCAGCCAGGAGCCGGACATCTTCGCGTTCTCCATGGAGTACCTCGACGGCGCCCCGCAGAAGAAGGACGCCCACGGCATCCCGTACGCGGGCGACGCCCAGTTCGGCCCGCTGAACCCCAACGGCTCCGAGGCCGGGGACCTGCGCCTGGAACAGTCCGACTTCTACGACTACCTGGGCATCCCCTACACCTTCCGCGACGGCACGGTGGAGAAGCCCGAGACGCAGCGCTTCCGCGCGATGGACTGCTCCGGCTTCGTCCGCACGGTCTTCGGCTACCGCGCCCGCTACCCCCTGCTGGGCAAGGACATCAAGGGCGACGGCCTGCCGCGCACGGCCAACGGCATGGCCCGCCTCGCCCCGGGCGTGCCGGTGCTGGAGCTGACGGGCAAGCGCCCGGCGGCCATCGACAAGCTCCAGCCGGGCGACCTGGTCTTCTTCGACATCGACAAGCGCACCGGCGAACGCCTCGACCACGTCGGCATCTACCTGGGCCTCGACACCGACGGCAAGCCCCGCTTCATCTCCAGCCGCGAGGAGGCCAACGGCCCCACCTTCGGCGACAAGGGCGGCACGGCCCGCCTCGACGGCAACGGCTTCTACGCGACGGGGCTGCGCAGCGCGACGCGTTTGTAATGTCCTCAAGCGCCGGACGGGGGGTCCGGGGGCGGAGCCCCCGGGAAACGGTGAAAGGGCGGGGCTGGGGCCAGAGAACTAGGCCCGCACCCAGGGCCCGAGCTCAAGCCCCGTGCCGGCCCCGCGCTGCCGCGCGACCCACAGCCCCCCGTCGGGGCCGACCGCGGCGACGACGACACGTCCCTCCGCATCGCGCGCCAGCGCCGGAGCGCCCACGCACTCCTGTCCCGTGTCGGACCACGACCCGTCCTCGCCCACCGCTACGACGACCCGGCCCTCGTCCGACCGCTGGGCCAGCACATCGCCCAGCACGGCCACCGGCCCGCTCGCGTCGCCCCCCAGCGACGGCAGGGCCCGCGACTCGTCCGCGCGCTGCACGTGGAGGACGGAGTCCCCTTCCGTGCGCCAGTAGTGGGCGAGGCCCCCGCCGGAACCGGCCGAGGCGGACGAGAAGGAACCCGGCAAGGACTTCACCGCCGTGTCGGGCATCCGCTTCAGCGGCCCCCCGGCCTCCTCCTGACGCCACCGCAGGACATGGTCCGGCGCGGGCGCGACGAGCTCGACGTACCCGTCGGCGGAGACGGCCGCGGAGCCCGACTCGGCGACCTTGTTGCCCGCGAGGTCCAGCCAGGGGCCCCAGATGCCCCGGGCGTCCTGGCGGCGTCCGCTGACGCCGCGGCCGGCGTTGCGGAAGTAGAGGTGGAGGCCGACGCCGTCGACGGCGGCCACGGGGAAGCCGATGCGCCCGGCCTTCTCCCAGTCGGTGCCGTGGGGCGTGCCGATGGACCGCCACTGCGTCATGGCGCGGCCCGGCTGGAACTGGGTGGCGTAGACCACGTCGGTCTCGGCCCGGCCGTCGTCGTGGGGGCGGCGGCGGAGCCCGGCGAGGTACACATAGCCCTCGGCGCTCTGGGCTATGGAGAGGTACGGCTCCAGCCCCGGCACGTCCAGCCGCTGGGGGCCCGTCCATTCGGGGCCGCCGGGGCGGGCCTCGGTCCAGCGGAGGAGACCGCCCGAGACCGGGGCGAAGGCCGTCAGCCGGCCGTCGTTACCCCGCAGCAACCAGCCGGTGGTGGTGGCCGTGCGCACTGCCATGACTCGCTGACCAGCCTCTCTTGGAAAGCCTTTACCGATTTTGTCGATCCTCGACATTAACACTGCGGATTCCGCCCGCTGACGGTGCGTGCGAAGCTGTCGCCATGACCGCACGGGCCCCGGAAACCCCCGAAACCCCTGATTCCACTCTTCTTGTCGTGGACGCGGCCAACGTCGTCGGTTCGGTGCCGGACGGCTGGTGGCGCGACCGGCGCGGGGCGGCCGAGCGGCTGCGGGACCTGCTGGCCGGATACGCGCGGGAGGGGCTGCCGGCGGGGGCGGTGGAGCCTCCCCCGCCGGCCCCTCCGGAGATCGTGCTGGTGGTGGAGGGCGCGGCGCGCGGCATCGCGCCGGTGCCCGGGGTGGGCGTCGAGGCGGCCTGGGGGCACCTCCCAGCGGTAGCTGGGGGAGGCAGCGGGGACGACCGGATCGTGGAGCTGGTCGCCGCGCGGGCGCCGGGACGGCGCTGCGTGGTCGTCACGGCGGACCGGGAGCTGCGCGAGCGGGTACGGGCGCTGGGCGCCGAGGTGGTGGGGCCGCGGGCGGTGCGCCCGTAGACCGCGGCCCCGGGTCCGGGTCCGGTTCAGACGGTGGGCGGGCGGCTGCGCTGCCCCTGGCTCACCCGGCTCATCCTCCGCCCGTAGACGAAGTAGACGACGACGCCGATGACCATCCACACGGCGAACCGCACCCATGTCTCCGCCGGCAGGTTGAGCATCAGCCACAGCGACGCGACCACCGACAGCACGGGGACGAAGGGCACGAACGGGGTGCGGAAGGCACGCGGCAGGTCGGGCCGGGTGCGGCGCAGGACGACCACGCCCAGCGCGACGACGACGAAGGCGAAGAGTGTGCCGATGTTGACCAGTTCGGCGAGGACGTCGATGGAGGTGAAGCCCGCGACGACCGCGACGACGACGCCGAGGAGGATCGTGGAGCGGTAGGGCGTGCCGAAGCGCGGGTGGACGGTCGAGAAGAAGCGGGGCAGGAGCCCGTCACGGCTCATGGCGAAGAACACCCGGCTCTGCCCGAGGAGCAGGATCATGCAGACGGAGGTGAGGCCGACGGCGGCGCCGAAGCTGATCAGCCCGCCCCAGAAGGGGTGCCCGGCGTCCTTGAAGGCGTCGGCGAGCGGTGCCTTCGTGGAGAGCTTGTCGTACTTCTGCATGCCGGTGACGACGATGGACACGGCCACGTAGAGCACGGTGCAGATGGCGAGGGAGCCGAGGATGCCGCGCGGCAGGTCGCGCTGGGGGTTGCGGGTCTCCTCGGCGGCGGTGGCCACGATGTCGAAGCCGATGAAGGCGAAGAAGACCACGGCGGCGGCCGAGAAGATGCCCATGACGCCGAAGTTGGACGGGGTGAAGCCGAACATCAGCTGGACCAGTGGCGCGGCGAGCCCGTTGCCGCCCTCGGTGCCCTTGGACGGCGGGATGAAGGGCTCGTAGTTGGAGCCGCTGATGAAGAAGGCGCCCACGACGATGACGATGAGGACCACGGTCACCTTCACGCCGACCACGACCGCCGTCACCCGCGAGGACAGCTTCATCCCGGCGACCAGAATGGCCGTCAGCACCAGGACGAGGACGGCGGCGAGGAGGTCGAAGCCGAAGGTGCCGTCATGGGCGCCGGTCAGCGGCCCCGGCAGGTGCCAGCCGGCGTTGGCCAGCAGCGACTGGATGTAGCCGGACCAGCCGACGGCCACCACGGCGCAGCCCAGCGCCAGCTCCAGGATCAGGTCCCAGCCGATGATCCACGCGGGCAGCTCGCCGAGCGTGGCGTACGAGAAGGTGTACGCGGACCCGGCCACCGGCACGGTGGAGGCGAACTCGGCGTAGCACAGCGCCGCGAGCCCGCACACGATACCGGCGAGGACGAAGGCGAGGGCCACGGCGGGCCCGGCGTTCTCCTTGGCGACCTTTCCGGTGAGGACGAAGATGCCGGTGCCGATGACGACACCGACGCCGAACACGGTGAGGTCGAGGGAGGACAAGTCCCTCCGGAGCGTGTGTTCCGGCTCCTCGGTGTCCTGGATGGACTGCTCCACACTCTTGGTCCGGAACATGCCGCTTCTGCCGCGGTCGCTCCGGACGGGTCGCTCTGCGCTCATCGGCTCACCTCCACCTGCTCGGCGTCGCTCGCCCTGCCCGAACTGGGCGAGTGTCCGCGATGATCGGGGTGTGACGCGGGCGGCCACAGCCACCCACCCCCAGGATTCACCCGATGGAGGGCAGACGCATCCATGCGGAAGGGCCGACCGGACCACCCGTGCGGGTGGTGCGGCCGGCCCTTCGGTACGGCGTCGGTCCCGTCGGACCCGTCAGTCGCGGACGGCCTCGGCGGTCTCCCCCGCCCCGGTGGCCCCGGCGGCCTTCACCGCCTCGGCGGCCTCCACGGTCTCGTCGAGACGCCCGTCGAGCTTGGCGACGAGGCCGGTGACCTGGCGGGCGATGTCGGGCGCGGTGAGCCCGATCTCGGCCATGACCTCCTTGCGGGAGGCGTGGTCGAGGAAGCGCGGCGGGATGCCGAAGTCGCGCAGCGGCAGGTCCACCCCGGCGTCGCGCAGCGCCTGCGCGACGGCCGAGCCGACGCCGCCGACGCGGCCGTTGTCCTCGACGGTGACGACGACGCGGTGCTCGGCGGCCAGGCCCGGCAGGGCCTCGTCGACGGGCTTGACCCAGCGCGGGTCCACGACGGTCGCGGAGATGCCCTGCTTGTCGAGGAGGTCGGCGATCTCCAGGCACATCGGGGCGAGCGCGCCGACGGAGACGATGAGGACGTCCGGCTTCTCGGTGGCGTCGGCGGGGCGGCGCAGCACGTCCATGCCGCCGATGCGGCAGACGGCCTCGACGGCCGGGCCGACGGTGCCCTTGGAGTAGCGGACGACGGTGGGGGCGTCCTTGACCTCGACGGCCTCGCGCAGCTGGGCGCGGACCTGGTCGGCGTCGCGCGGGGCGGCGATCCGCAGGCCGGGCACGACCTGGAGGATCGACATGTCCCACATGCCGTTGTGGGAGGCGCCGTCGTCGCCGGTGACGCCGGCCCGGTCCAGGACGAAGGTGACGCCGCACCTGTGCAGGGCGACGTCCATCAGCACCTGGTCGAAGGCGCGGTTGAGGAACGTGGCGTAGACGGCGAAGACCGGGTGGAGACCGCCGGTGGCCAGGCCCGCCGCGGAGGTGGCGGCGTGCTGCTCGGCGATGCCGACGTCGTAGACGCGCTCGGGGAAGGCCTTGGCGAACTTGCCGAGGCCGACCGGCTGCATCATCGCGGCCGTGATGGCGACGATGTCCTCGCGCTCCTGGCCCAGCTTGACCATCTCGTCGGCGAAGACGGAGGTCCAGCTGGCGCCGCCGGAGGAGACGGGCAGGCCGGTGTCGGGGTGGATGGCGCCGATGCCGTGGAAGCGGTCCGCCTCGTTCTGCTCGGCGTGCTTGTAGCCGCGGCCCTTCTGGGTGAGGCAGTGCACGAGGACGGGGCCGCCGAAGCGCTTGGCGCGCTGGAGCGCGGACTCCAGGGCCTCGATGTCGTGGCCGTCGATCGGGCCGACGTACTTCAGGCCGAGGTCCTCGAACATGCCCTGCGGGGCGATGAAGTCCTTCAGGCCCTTCTTGGCGCCGTGGAGCGTCTCGTAGAGGGGCTTGCCGACCACGGGGGTGCGCTCGAGGATGTCCTTGCCGCGGGCGAGGAAGCGCTCGTAGCCGTCGGTGGTGCGCAGGGTGGCCAGGTGGTTGGCGAGGCCGCCGATGGTGGGCTCGTAGGAGCGCTCGTTGTCGTTGACGACGATGACGAGCGGGCGGTCCTTGGCGACGGCGATGTTGTTCAGCGCCTCCCAGGCCATGCCGCCGGTGAGGGCGCCGTCGCCGATGACGGCGACGACGTGGTCGTCCTTGCCCAGCACCTGGTTCGCCTTGGCCAGGCCGTCGGCCCAGCCCAGGACGGTGGAGGCGTGGCTGTTCTCGATGACGTCGTGCTCGGACTCGGCGCGCGAGGGGTAGCCGGACAGGCCGTCCTTGGCGCGCAGCTTCGAGAAGTCCTGGCGGCCGGTGAGCAGCTTGTGGACGTAGGCCTGGTGCCCCGTGTCGAAGAGGATCTTGTCCTTGGGCGAGTCGAAGACCCGGTGCATGGCGATGGTGAGCTCGACGACGCCGAGGTTGGGCCCGAGGTGCCCGCCGGTCTTGGAGACGGCGTCGACGAGGAAGGTGCGGATCTCCGCGGCCAGCCGGTCGAGCTGCTCCGGGGTGAGCCGGTCCAGATCGCGCGGTTCCCTGATGCGGGTCAGCAGCGCCACCCGTGCCTCCTTGTTCGAGCTGTCGAGCCTGGTCGAGCTCGCCGGTCCGTCGAGTCTAATGTTCCGCCCGTGATCCGCCCGCAATGGCGGTGAACGGGTGATGCGAGCTATCTCACGCGTTCGGCGGAGCGAGATCACACACCATATGAAAGGCCGGGCGGACGCGCACGACGAGGGGCCCGGACCGGCCGCACACCGGTCCGGGCCCATGGGCCCCCGCGGGCGCCCGCTACACCCGGCCGGCCGTCTTCTGGGTCCGGCGGGAGAGGGAGTCGATCACCACGGCGGCCAGCAGCACCGCGCCCGTGATCATGTACTGGACCGCCGAGGCGATGCCCAGCAGGGCCATGCCGGAGGCGATGGACTGGATCACCAGGACGCCCAGCAGCGCCGACCAGGTCGAGCCCCGGCCGCCGAAGAGGCTGGTGCCGCCGATGACGGCCGCCGCGATGGCGTTCATCAGCAGGCTGCCGGCGCCGGAGGACTGGTTGGCGGCGTTGATCTGGGAGGCCAGGAACATGCCGCCGAGCGCCGCCATCGTGCCGGAGAGCGCGAAGACCGAGATCCGTACCGCCGCGACGTTGACGCCCGCCCTGCGGGCCGCCTCGACGCTGCCGCCGAGGGCGAAGATCTTGCGCCCGTAGGAGGTGCGGCGCAGCACGAAGTCCAGCGCGACCACCACCCCGAGGAAGATCACCAGGGCCAGCGGCAGGCCCTTGTACTGGTTGAGGAGCCAGGCCACCACATAGGCGGGCACCGCGAGGACGGCCGTGCGCAGCGCGATCTCGCTGAGCGGGCGGCTGGGGACACCGGCCGCCTCGCGCCGTTTGCTGTCGCGCCAGGAGGCCAGGAAGAACACCGCCGCACCGAGCGTGGCCAGCCCGTAGGCGGCGGAGACGTCGGTGAAGTAGTGGTTGGTCAGGGCGGCGACGAGCCCGGAGTCGTCGAGGTTGATGGTGCCGTTGGAGCCGAGCACCTGGAGCATCAGGCCGTTCCAGCCGAGCAGGCCGGCCAGGGTGACGACGAAGGCGGGCACGCCGATCCGGGCGAAGAAGAAGCCGTGCAGCACCCCGGCGAGGGCCCCGGTGGCCAGGGCGATCACCAGCGCCAGCCACTCGGGCACGCCCCGGTGGACGTTGAGCACGGCGAGGACGGCGGCGGCCAGGCCGCTGACCGAGCCCACCGACAGATCGATCTCGCCGAGGATCAGCACGAAGACGACGCCGACCGCGATCAGGCCGGTGCCCGCGGCGGTGACGAACAGGTTGGAGAGGTTCTCGGCACCCAGGAAGGCCGAATCCCGCAGCTGGAAGACCAGGCCGATGATGATCAACCCGACCACCACGGGCAGCGAGCCCAGCTCGCCGCTGCGCAGCTTCCGGCGGAATTCGCTCCAGTAACCGGCGAAGCCCTCCTCGCGGACCAGCAGCCGGGGGTCGACGGCGGGGACGGCGTCGTGGGCGGGGGCCTGGCCGTTGCCGTCGGCGGCCGGTTCGGGGGACGGCGTGGGCGTCTTGGTGCTCATGCTCCCGCCTCCTTCTCGGGCCGGTCGGCCTTCTTCGTCTGGTCGGCCTTCTCGGGCCCGTCGCCACCGGCGGCCTCCGCCGAGCGGGCGCGGCGGCGCGTGACAGCGTTGTCGGTCGCTCCGGTGATGGCCGAGATGATCTCTTCCTGGGAGGTCGTCCGCACCTCGAAGGTGCCGTTGTTGCGGCCGAGGCGCAGCACCGCGACCCGGTCGGCGACGGCCTTCACGTCCGCCATGTTGTGGCTGATGAGGATCACGCCCAGGCCGCGTTCGCGCAGCCGCTCGACCAGGTCGAGGACCTGGGCGGTCTGCTCCACGCCCAGGGCGGCGGTGGGCTCGTCGAGGATGACGACCTTGGGCTCGCCCAGCAGCGAGCGGGCGATGGCGACGGTCTGCCGCTGCCCGCCCGAGAGCGAGGCGACGGGGATCCGGACGCTGGGGATGCGGATGGACAGGGTGGCGAGGAGCTCCCGGGAGCGGCGTTCCATCTCGACCTCGTCCAGCACCCCGGCGCGGACGATCTCCCGGCCGAGGAAGAGGTTGCCGACGACGTCGAGGTTGTCGCAGAGGGCGAGGTCCTGGTAGACGGTCGCGATGCCCAGTTCCTGGGCGGTGTGCGGCCGGTCCACGGTGACGGGCCGGCCCTCCCACTCGATGACGCCGTCGTCGGCCGGGCCGACGCCCGCGATGGTCTTGACCAGGGTGGACTTTCCGGCGCCGTTGTCGCCGACGAGGGCGACCACCTCACCGGCGTGGATCTCCAGCTCCACATCGGTGAGCGCCTGGACGGCCCCGAAGCGCTTGGAGATCCCTCGCAGCGCCAGCACGGGCGGAGCGGACATGTGCGTCATCCCCTCACTTCAGCCCGGCCGCGTCGCACTGCGCCCGGTACTTGGCGGTGCAGATCTCGTCCTTGGTGAAGAAGCCCTCCTGGCCGACGTACTTCGCGATGTCCGCCTTGGTGAGCGCGAAGGGCGTGACGATGACGGCGGGGATCTTCTTGGTGGTGCCGCTGTCGACGGTGGTCTTGGCGACGGTGCCGAGGTCCTTGCCCCGGGCGAGGGCGACGGCCAGTTCGGCGGCCGCGTCCGCCTCGGGCTTGTAGGGCTTGTAGACGCTCATGAACTGCTCGTCCGCGAGGATCCGCTGGACGGCCGAGAGCTCGGCGTCCTGGCCGGTGACCGGCGGGAGTTTGTCGAAGCCGGCGCTGCGCAGGGCCGTGATGATGCCGCCGGCCATGCCGTCGTTGGCGGAGTAGACGCCGACGATGTTGTCCTTGCCGAGGGAGGAGATGGCGCCCTTCATGTTCTCGTTGGCGTTCTCCGGCTTCCACTCCTTGGTGTCGTACTCCTTTCCGATCCTGACCTTTCCGTCGAGCACGGAATGGGCGCCGTCCTTGTACATCTTGGCGTTGGGGTCGGTGATCGCGCCGTTCATCATCACGATCTCGCCCTTTGCGGCGTTGTCGCCGAGCTCCTTGAGCAGGGATTCGCCCTGGATCTTTCCCACGCGTTCGTTGTCGACGGAGGTGTAGGCCTTGACCGGGCCTTCGGCGAGGCGGTCGTAGGCGACGACGGGGATTCCCTTGTCGGTGGCCTTCTTGACCGAGCTCGCTATCGACTTGGCGTCCACCGCGTCGACGATCAGCGCGTCGACCTTCTTGGTGATCATCGTGTCGACCTGCTGCTGCTGGACGGAGGCGTCCTGCTTGGCGTTGTCGTAGAGGATGACGGTGTCGGCGCCCGCGAGTTCCTTCAGCTTCTTCTCGATCAGCGGCCGGTCGAACCGCTCGTAGCGAGCGGTCTGGTTCTCCGGCAGCAGCAGACCGATGGTCAGCGGGCCCTTCTTGTCCTTCTTCGCGGTACCGCCGCCCGCTTCCTTGGCACTGCCGCAGGCCGCGAGTCCGGCGGCCATCGAGACGGCGGCCAAGGCCACGGTCGCGCGACGCAGATGAGCGTTCACTTGCAGTTACCTCCCTGACGAGGCCGCGCCGTTGCGGCCGAGGTGAGCGGAAGTCAACTCGGCCGCCAAAGGAGCGTCAAGAAGTAAATTCTTAACGAGATGGCAACGATGCCATTCGTTATCTGTGTGAACTCAAGAGGTGACGCATCGCGGCGTCGGCGTGTCTTTTCCGGAGTACGCGAAAGCGCCGAAAACGGCCCGCGCGCGGCATCCGGAAGGGCCGTCAGGCCGGTATCGCGGAACTCGGCGGGCCGGCCGGGTCCAGCAGGGTCGAGTCGCCCATCTCGCTGAGGACGAGCGCCAGCGCGCCCAGCACCTCGGAGCGGCCGCCCAGCGCCCCCGGCACGACCTCCAGCCGGCGGGCGGCGCTGGGGATCGCGTACCGCGAGACGGACTCGCGGATGGGCGCGAGCACCAGCTCGCCCGAGTCGGCGAGGTCGCCGCCGAGGACGACCCGGCTGGGGTTGAGGAGATTGCAGAGGTTGGCCACGCCGCTGCCGATGTACCGGCCGACGTCGGAGATCACCCGGCGGCAGCCCGGGTCGCCCTCGCGGGCGAGCTCCACCACGCGCGGCACGGTCAGATCGGTGCCGTGCGCCGAATGGAGCAGCGGCAGGATGTAGCGGGCGGCGGTGAAGGTCTCCAGGCAGCCGCGGTTGCCGCAGCGGCAGACCGGCCCGGACTCGTCCAGGGTGATGTGGCCGATCTCGCCGGCGGTGCCGCCCGGGCCCCGGTAGATCTTCCCGTTGATCACCAGGCCCGCGCCCACACCGCTGGCGACCTTGATGTACGCCAGGTCCGTGGCGCCCCGGCCCGCGCCCCACACCAGCTCGCCGAGGGCGCCGAGGTTGGCGTCGTTGTCGACGTGGACGGGGACGCCGAGGCGGGCGGCGAGGTCGTCGCGGGGGTTGGTGCCGGCCCAGCCGGGCAGGATCGCGGTCGAGCCCAGCACCCCGGACTCCACGTCGATCGGGCCGGGGACGCCCAGCCCCACTCCGACGATCTTGCGCGGATCGATCCCGGCCTTGGTGATCAGGGTCCTGACCATGGCTTCGGCCCGCTGCAACCCCTGCTCGGCGGAGGCGTCCACATCGAGCGGCTCGGCGTCCTCGGCCAGCACCCGGTGGGCGAGGTTGCCGACGGCGACCCGGAGGTGGGTATGGCCGAAGTCCACGCCCACGACGATCCCGGCGTCACCGGAGAGCGAGACGCTGCGGGCGCGCCGGCCGCCGGAGGAGGTGGGGGTGACCTCGACCGTCCCGCCGTCCTTCAGCTCCCGGACGATATTGGAGACGGTGGCGGCCGACAGCCCCGTGGTCCGGGCGATCTCCGCCTGGGTGAGCGAGCCCGCCATGCGCACCGCGCGTACGACCCGCTCCAGGTTGGCCCGGTGCAGCGACGACTGCGACCCCGGAGTCTCCACGCCCATCCACTCCCGCCTCACCGGGCCGGCCCGACCGCCGCCCCGAGGCCGGACTACGGCTCTGGAGCCCGGCCATCCCTACAACATATGAACCCTAAGCTCAGCCGCCGGGCTTCCGTCCCGTCAAGGGTCCGACGCCACAGCGTAAGGGCCGGGCGGGCCGGGAGGCCATTTCCGGCCACCCCGCCCGGAGGGAGCCGTGGGCTACTTGAGGGCTCCGGCCGTCAGCCCCGCCTGGACCTGCCGCTGGAAGACGATGTACGCGGCCAGCACCGGCAGCATCGCCATGACCAGGCCCGCGAAGAGCCCCGACCAGTCCCCCTTGTACCCCTGGCTGACCGCGAGGGCGACCAGCCCCTGGGGCAGCAGCTTCTTGTCGTCGTCCCCCACGTTGAGCACCGTGGGCAGGAGGTACTGGTTCCACTGGCCCAGGAAATTGAAGATGCCGACGCTGATCAGGCCCGGCTTGGCCATGGGCAGCATCACCTGGAAGAAGGTCCGGGTGTGCGAGGCCCCGTCGATCAGCGCCGCCTCGGCGACGGAGGTCGGCAGGGTCCGGAAGAAGCCGCTGAGGAAGAAGATCGTGAACGGCAGCGAATAGGCGATGTAGACCAGGATCAGCCCGTGGTAGGTGTCGAGCAGCTGCATGTTCTTCATCACGAAGAACAGCGGCACGAGCGCCAGGATGATCGGGAAGCTCATCCCGCCGACGAAGAGGAAGTAGATGAAGCGGTTGCCGGGGAATTCGAAGCGGGCCAGGACATAGGCGGCCATCGACCCGAGCAGCATGGTGCCGGTGAGCGAACCGGCCACGACTATCACGGAATTGAGGAAGTACTCGCTCATGTGCGCCTGGGACCAGGCCCGGCCCCAGGCGTCGAAGTGCAGCCCGTTCGGCAGCGCCCAGGGCGAGGTGAAGATCTCCCTGTCGGTCTTGAAGGCGCTCATCACCGCCCACAGCAGGGGCAGGGTGACCATCAGGCCCCAGATGAAGAGCACGCCGTGGGAGAAGACGTTGAGGACGCCGCCCTCGCGGCCCATGCCCTGCCGGGGCGTCCCGGAGCGGGCGGCCTTCCCGGCGCCCGGTGTCGCGGCGCCGCTGCCCCCGGTGGGTTCCGCCGTCACGGCCATCAGTACTCCAGCCTTTCGCGCCGGCCGAGCTTCAGCACGACGCCCGCGAAGATCATGGTGACGATGAGCAGGGCGACACCGACCGTCGTGGCGTATCCGGCCTGCCCGTCGCGGAACGCCTTGGTGTAGAGGTAGAAGGAGAGCACTTCCGTGGAGTAGTCCGGTCCGCCCGGGCCCACGGTCATGATCTGTACGACGGCGAACGAGTCGAGCGCCATGATGCCCATGTAGACCCAGCCGGTCTGCACGGTGTCCCAGAGCAGCGGAAGCGTGATCCGGAAGAACGTCTGGACGCGATTGGCGCCGTCGAGCAGGGCGGCCTCGTAGAAGTCCCGGGGAATGGCGCTCATGCCCGCCGAGAACAGCACCACGTAGAAGCCGACGTTGCTCCACACCATCACCGCCGTCACGCACCACAGCGCGAGCCGGGGGTCGCCCAGCCATTCCGGCCGTACGGAGTCCAGGCCGACGGCGCTCAGAAAGGAGTTCAGGGCACCGCTGTTGGGGTTGTAGGCGAACTGGAACAGCAGGGCGACGATGGCGATCGACAGCACCTGGGGAAAGAAGTAGACGACCTTGTAGAGGCCCGAGCCGCGCACCCCGGCGACCGCCGCGTTCTTCCTGCGGCGGCCGCCGACGTTGAGCATGAAGGCGAAGAACAGCCCGAGCCCGAGCGTCACCACCGGCAGCACGAGCAGCAGCAGGACGTTGTGCCCGACGGCCTTCCAGAACACGTCGTCGTGCCATAGCCGTTGGTAGTTCTTGAGCCCCGTCATCCGGAAGTCGGGGCTCAGTCCGGTCCAGTCCGTGAAGGAGTAGTAGATGGCCTGGACGAACGGCGAGATGACGAAGATGCCGTAGAGCGCCAGGGGCAGGATCAGGAATCCCGCGATGAAGCGGTACTTACCGTGCTGCATGGCCGCCGCTCACTTGTGCCGGTACTTCTTGACGGAGTCGTCCTTGGCGGTCTCGTCGGCGTAGCGCTGGATCTTGGTGATGGCCTCGTCGGGGGTCAGCCTGCCGGCCATCATCTCGCCGAGCGCCCCCACGCCGATCTTCTCCTTCTGGAGGGCCACGTACCAGTCGCCGAGACGCGGGTTGACCACGTTCTTCCCGGCCTTGGTGAGGGCCTCCTGGGAGGAGGCGAGGCCCGACGGGAGGGTCAGGCCCTCGGTGCCGCCGTTGAGGGAGGTGAGCGAGGAGACGGACTTGATGAAGTTCTGGGAGGACTTCTTGCCGAGCATGAGGCGCAGCAGTTCCATGCCGCCCTGCGGGTTCCGGGCGTTCTTCGGCACGATGAAGGGCTCACCGCCGGAGGCCCACAGGGTGCCGAACGGAAGCTTGTCGCTCTTGTCGAGACCGGAGGGCGCGCCGACGGCCATCTGGAAATCGGCCGGCGTGGTCTTCTTGGACTCGTTCTCGACCCAGGAGCCATTGGGGAGGAACAGCGCCTTCCCCTCGTTCCACGCCGTCTGCGACTCGATATGGGTCAGGCCCGGGGTGCCCTGGAGGATGTAGCCCTTCTTGTAGAGCTCGTAATAGGCCTCGAAGGCGGACTTGACGGCCGGGTCCTTCCAGGCGTTGGGCTCCAGGTTGTCGATTCTCCTCAGCACCTCGACACCGCCGATCTTGGCGATGAACGGGTAGAGGCTGAAGGGCAGGTAGTACGGGTACTTGCCCGCGTACGTCCAGCCGGCGATGCCCTTCTTCTTCGCCGCCTCGCAGACCTTGAGCATCTCGTCCCAGGTCTCGGGGTACTTCGCGTCGAGCTTCGCCAGATTCTTCTTCGAGTACCAGACGCCGTAGACCGTGTAGGCGTAGTACAGGACCCAGGTCTCGTTCCCGTCGAACTTCCCCATTTCCACGACGCCGGGGCGCAGGGTGTCGCGCACCTTCTTCGACGGGTCGTCGTAGGAGGGCGCGTCCAGCAGGGCGTTGAGATCGGTCAGCTGCTTCTTGGCGACCAGGGTGCCCATGTCCATTTGTTTGGCACCGGAGTTGTCGATGAGGTCCGGCGGGGTGCCGCCGTTGAAGCGGGGCTGGAGCTGGGTCTGGATCTCCTGGGTGGCGGAGTGCTTCACCTGGGCCTTGGGGAAGGCCTTCCCGTATTCGGCCTCGGCGTCCTTGGCGTACTGCTGGCCGAAACCGCCGTCGAAGATGACCACGTCCAGGGCGGCGTTCTCATTGACCCCGAGCGGGTTCCTGGCGCTCTTCTCGCCCTTGTCGACCTGCTTTCCGTCACCGCTGTCGCCGCTGGCGCAGGCGCTCAGCACGCTCATCGCGGGCACCGCGATCAGGCCTATCGCCGCGGCTCGTTTGATCAGGTCGCGCCGGCCGAATTCCGGGGTGGTTCCCATGCTCAAGTCCTCGCCTTCTCCAGGACTCAGGCGGTGCACCGGTCTCCCCTTGCGAATTCGCCACCGCCGAAGGGCCCGACACCGCGGGTCAGTTGAAGCTTGGTGCTGGGTGCGCTCCGGGGAGAATCCCCCGCGGCCTCTCGTCCGCCGCCCTCCCCCGGATCCGTCGCGGCCACGGCCGCCCGGACTGTTCGACAGGTATAGTCCACTCCGATCAACTGGGCAAGATCGGAAGCGGCTTTGGCCATCAGTCTTTCCCGAGTTGAGACCTCTCCGCCCGTCCCCCGGATTCCCCCGGCAC
>NZ_JAILXP010000630.1 GCF_020740895.1 Streptomyces sp. UNOB3_S3
TCATAGTGTTTCGGTGGTCATAGCGTTAGGGAAACGCCCGGTTACATTCCGAACCCGGAAGCTAAGCCTTTCAGCGCCGATGGTACTGCAGGGGGGACCCTGTGGGAGAGTAGGACGCCGCCGAACTATCATTCAAAAAAAGCTCTGATGTATGAACCGAAGTTCATACATCAGAGCTTTTTTGTTTTCGTCCGGTTAACGTCCCGTGGGCACCATCCCGGGCATGCGGACTGAAGAGAAGCTGGTCGCCGCGGGTGTGGGGGCGGGGGACGAGGTCATCGTCCCTTCCTATGCGACCGCTGAGGCCGCCGTGGCCGTCCGGAACGTAGGTGCCCTCCCCGTCTTCGCCGACATCGATCCCGTCACCTTCTGCCTCGACCCCGTTTCCGTCGCCGGCACGGTGACCTCGCGTACCGCCGCGATCGTGCCCGTCTCCCTCTTCGGCCACCCGGCCGACCTGGCCGCTTTGCGGCAGGCCACCGCCGCCCCCGACGCACCCGTCGTCGTCGAGCACGAACTCGACCATGCGGCCCAGGACATCGTCCGCCGCCGGGCGAATGCCGCCTATCTCGACGCCCGGCTCTCCGGAGTGGTGACACCCGCGGTCGCTCCCGGGGTCGTACACCGCTACGACTCCTATGTCGTCCGTGTCCTCGGCAATGGCCGGCCGGACCGGGACGCCTTCGCCCGGGCGCTGCGGGCCCGTGGCATCCGGTGCCATGTGCCCGTACGGACGCCCGTGCACCGGCTGCCGTCGTTCATGCGGGATCTGTGGCTTCCGGAGACGGAACGGGCCGCCGACGAATGTCTGACCCTGCCCCTGAATGAGGTTTCGTCACGCCGGGATCTGCAGCGGCTCGTATCGGCGTGCAACGCGCTCGGTGGGCTGCTTCCCACCGCTGCCTGACCGTCCGGCCGCCCGGCGTCCAGCGGTCAAAGCCCAGCAGTCAAAAGCCTGTCCGAACATGGGGTATGCTTTATCTCGTTGCCGGCCCCAATAGCTCAGTCGGCAGAGCGTCTCCATGGTAAGGAGAAGGTCAACGGTTCGATTCCGTTTTGGGGCTCTTAAATGAAGAAGGCCCCCGCCATTCGGCGGGGGCCTTCTTCATTTCCCGGCTTCTCAGCCCTGACGCTCCGGCACCCGCATGGCCAGGATGGCCATGTCGTCGGAGGCGGGCTCGGCCGCGAAACGTTCCACGGCGCGGAGGACGCGCGCCGCGACCGCGCCGGCCGTCAGGCCCGTACAGGTCGTCAGAACGTCCGTCAGGCCGTCGTCGCCCAGCATGCGCGTGCCCTCGCGGCGCTCGGTGACGCCGTCCGTGACGCACAGCAGGACGTCGCCCGGGTCGAGGGTGACGGTCTGCTCGTACAGCTCCAGGTCCTCCATGACGCCCAGCAGCGGCTGCGGGTCCGCCGCGGGCGCCACGGTGCCGTCCTGGCGCAGGCGCAGCGGCAGGGGGTGGCCGGCGCAGACGACCTTCAGGAGCGCGCTGCCGTCGGGCTGTGGGCGCAGCTCCCCGTAGAGGAGGGTGAGGAAGCGGCTGCGGGCGCCCTCGTCGAGGATGGCGGCGTTGAGGCGCTGGAGGACGGCGGGGCCGCCGAAGCCCTCGCGGGCGAGCAGGCGCAGGGCGTGCCGGGCGAGGCCGGTGACGGCCGCCGCCTCCGGGCCCGTGCCGCAGACGTCGCCGATGGCGAAGCCGTAGGCGCCGTCGCGGATGGGGAAGACGTCGTAGAAGTCGCCGCCCACCTCGTTGCCCTCGCCGGCCGCGCGGTAGATGACCTCGACCTCCACGCCGGGGACGTCCGGGAGCTCGGGCGGCAGGAGGCTGCGCTGGAGGCTCTGGCTGATGGCGGTGCGCTCGCTGTAGAGGCGGGCGTTGTCGAGGGCGAGGGCGGCCCGGCGGGAGAGGTCCTCGGCGAGTTCGAGGATCTCTTGGCGGAAGTGGTCGTCGCTGGGCTTGCCGAGGGTGAGCATGCCGATGACGCGGTTGCGGGCGACGAGCGGCAGGACGACGGTCTCGCCGCCGACGGCGGCCGCCGTGGCGAGGGAGGGGCCGGGGGCCGGGA
>NZ_JAILXP010000631.1 GCF_020740895.1 Streptomyces sp. UNOB3_S3
CCCTCAGGGCGGCGCCGAGGAGCCTGTAGCCATCAAGCTCGGCATGGCCCTCGACAACATCAGAAAACGCGCCGACAAACTCACCGAACAACGCCGCGCGGACCTCAACGCACTCGGCATGCGCTGGGCCAACAAGCGCGACGCAAAGTGATACGGCGAAGGCTGCCATCAGCCGTTGGCCAGTCGCGCAGCGGTGGAAAGTCGCCATCTGCCTTGGCTGCCTGGTGACGAAGCGCTGGAGATCGAGTTCCCTGTTCGACATGGAAATTCAAGGCAACTGCAGCGACCAGTTCGGCGCAGTACGGGAAGTGTTCGCCGACTCGCTGCGCAGCGGGGCGGACGTCGGTGCCTCGGTGGCGATCTACGTCGACGGCGAGCCTGTGGTCGACCTGTGGGGAGGTTACGCCGACCAGGAATGTACGCAACCGTGGCAACGCGACACCATCACCAACGTGTGGTCCATCACGAAGACGATGACTGCGGTGTGTGCTCTCGTCCTCGCTGATCGCGGCGAGCTCGACCTGTCCGCACCGGTCGCGAAATACTGGCCGGAGTTCGGCATCGCAGGGAAAGACCACGTGGAGATCCGGCACTTGCTCGGCCACACCGCTGGTCTCCCCGATTGGGATCAGCCCATGACCCTCGATGATCTGTGCGATTGGGAGAAGGCCACCACCCTGCTGGCCCGCCAGTCGCCCCGGTGGGAACCCGGCACGGAGTCTGGCTACCATCGGTTCACCCATGGCTTTCTGCTCGGCGAGGTCGTCCGCCGCGTCTGCCTGCAGTCGATCGGTGCTTTCTTCGCCGACCAGATCGCCGGCCCGCTGGACGTTGATTTCCACATCGGTCTCGCGGCCGAACACGATCACCGAGTCTCCGACGACATCCCCGCAACCGGCCCCGCGCCCGCAGCCAACCCTCATGTGGCCATCCCGGTCGGCGCCTACGTGACCGTCCAGGACACCTGGAGCACCCAGTGGCGCCGCGCCGAAATCCCTGCGGCAACCGGCTACGGAAACGCACGATCCGTGGCTGCTCTCCAATCGGTCCTCGCCCTTGGAGGCCAGACACCCACGTCACGCCTTCTCTCCGAAGCAACCTGTCGTGCGGTATTCGACGAACAGTCCCACGGCACCGACCTCGTGCTCGGCATCCCCCTACGCTTCGGCATGGGCTACGCCCTGAACGCCGACGACGCACCGGTCAGCACGACCAACCCTCAGACCTGTTACTGGGGCGGAAGAGGCGGATCACTGATCGTCAACGACCTCGACGCGCGCATGACCATCGCCTATGTGATGAACCAGATGACCAACCTCGGCCTCACCGACCCACGCGGCCAGAGGCTCCTCCAAGCCGCATACAAGTCGCTGACACGCTGACGGAGCAGCCGCCCCACGTGGTCGGACACGCTCGGCACTCCCTGGACCGGCAACCGCCATTGGCCAGCGCCGTTGGTAGGGACGGCCAGCAGAGCGAAAGGGCCCGGATCCGTACGGATCCGGGCCCTGCCGAAGCAGTAGCGGGGACAGGATTTGAACCTGCGACCTCTGGGTTATGAGCCCAGCGAGCTACCGAGCTGCTCCACCCCGCGTCGGTAGACCCCACCGTACGCTATCCTCGCGGGCCTCTGAGACCACTTTCCGCCAGGGCCGGTTTCCAGACCCCCGAAGCCGACGTTCGAACAGAATGCGGTGCCGCCCGTGCCCACGACTGGTACTCGAGGTGGCCAAGAAGGGGAAGTTCGGCGCTGGGGCGCTGTGTTTTCCGGGAGGCTGGAGGGATGGTTCCCGGGGTGTTCCGTCTGTCTCCTGTCAGCGGGGAGACGACGTTGTCGTTTCTTTGCCGGGTTGCCGCTCGCTACGGACTGGAGGAGCAGGCTCTGTTGTCCTGCTGGCGGTGGCGTGGTCACCGCCCTCGGCACGATGGCGGAGGGCTGCGGGCGGATGCGGAGGTGCTGCTGGATGCGGCGGGCCGGTGCGCGCTGATGGAATTGTCCGGGGCCGGGGAAGAGACGCTGGCGCGGGCGCTGCCGTCCTGGGGGCGGGAGGACT
>NZ_JAILXP010000632.1 GCF_020740895.1 Streptomyces sp. UNOB3_S3
GAGGAGCTCCCGCCCCGCCCCCGGCGACCGCCCCTCGCTCAGGGCCTGGGCGTAGGCGCCCGGGTGCTTGACGTTCCACCACCGCACACCCCCCACGTGGGAGTGGGCGCCCGGCCCCGCGCCCCACCAGTCGGCGCCGCGCCAGTAGAGCTCGTTGTGGCGGCAGCGGCCCGCCTCGCTCGTCGCCCAGTTCGAGACCTCGTACCAGGAGAACCCGGCCGCCGAGAGCGTCTCCTCGGCGATCAGATAGCGGTCCGCGTGGACGTCGTCGTCGGTCATGGGGACCTCGCCGCGCCGGATGCGCCGCGCGAGCTGCGTGCCCTCCTCGACGATCAGGGCGTAGGCCGAGACGTGGTCGGGGCCCGCGCCGATGACCGCGTCCAGGGAGGCGCGCCAGTCGTCGTCGCTCTCCCCCGGCGTGCCGTAGATCAGGTCGAGGTTGACGTGCTCGAAGCCCGCCGCGCGCGCCTCGGCCACGCAGGCCTCCGGGCGGCCCGGGGTATGGGTGCGGTCGAGGATCTTCAGGACGTGCTGCCGGGCGCTCTGCATGCCGAAGGAGACGCGGTTGAAGCCGGCGGCCCGCAGTTCCTCCAGGTAGCGGGGGTCGACGGACTCGGGGTTGGCCTCCGTGGTGACCTCGGCGCCGTCCGCCAGGCCGAACTCGTCACGGATCGCGGCGAGCATCCGGCCCAGGTCGGCGGCCGGGAGCAGCGTCGGGGTGCCGCCGCCGACGAAGACGGTCTCGACCGGGCGGGGGTCGTCGCCGAGCAGCTTACGGGCGAGGCGGATCTCCTCGGCGACCGTCTCCGCGTAGTTCTCGCGGGAGGCGAGGGCGCCGCCGGAGCCGCGCAGCTCGTTCGCGGTGTAGGTGTTGAAGTCGCAGTAGCCGCAGCGCGTGGCGCAGTACGGGACGTGGAGGTAGAAGCCGAGGGGCCGCTGCCCGGAGCCGTCGAGGGCGTGGCGGGGCAGTGCCCCGTCCTCGGGCATGGGCTCACCATCGGGCAGTACGGAAGGCATACCGTCCATTGTCCGGCATGCCGCGCGGTCCCCGTCTCACTCCGCCCTGATCACCAGCAGGGCGAGGTCGTCGTCGGGCGGGGTGGGTGCGAAGCCGTGGACGGCGCGGCGGATGCGTGTGGCGACGTCCTCGGCCGTGAGGCCCGCGCAGCCCGCGAGGGCGGCGGCGAGGCCGTCGCCGTCGTCGAAGAGGCGGTTGCCGGCCTTGCGCTCGGTGACGCCGTCGGTGACGCACAGCAGGGTGTCGCCGTGTGCCAGGTCGAAGGCCTGGCTGCCGTAGCCGACGTCGTCGACGACACCCAGGAGCATCTGCGGCGCCGCGACGCTGCGCACCGACCCGTCGGGGCGCAGGAGCAGCGGCAGGGGGTGCCCGGCGCTGGCGAGGGTGCAGCGGACGCCCTCGCGGTGGGGTGTGAGCTCGCCGTAGAGGAGGGACAGGAAGCGCGGCCCGGTGCCGTTCTCCGCTTCGGCGGCCTCCTCGCCGAGCATCCGGTTGAGCCGGGTGAGGACGTCGCCGACGCCGTACCCCTCCTTCCCGAGGAGCCGCAGCCAGGGGCGGACGAGGCCGGTGGTCACGGCGGCCTCGGGGCCGCTGCCGCAGACGTCGCCGAGGGCGAAGCACCAGCGGCCGCGACCGGCGGCGAAGACGTCGTAGAAGTCGCCGCCGGCGGCCGTGTCGCCGCGGGGTTCGTAGACGACGGCCTTGTCGATGCCGGGGATCTCGGCGACGCGGCGGGGCATCAGCCCGCGCTGGAGGATGCGGCTGATGGTGGCCTGGCGGGTGTATTTGCGGGCGGAGGCGAGGGCCAGGGCGAGGCGGCGGGCGAAGTCCTCGGTGAGGGAGACGACGTCGCCGCTCATGGCGGTGGGCCCGGAGCGGCCCAGCAGGAGGGTGCCGACGCCCCGGCCGCCCGCGACCAGCCGGCAGGCCAGGGCCGAGCCCCCTACGGGGCCGTCGGTCGGGCCGGCGGGGGCGTAGGGCCAGGGGACGGCGCCGCCGGCGGCGGCGCCGTCCCCTGGCCCTACGCC
>NZ_JAILXP010000633.1 GCF_020740895.1 Streptomyces sp. UNOB3_S3
CCCCCGGCCCTGCCGACGTTCCTGGAGATGACGGGCGCGCACCACGAACGGGTGCGGCGCACCGTGCTGCCGCTGTTCGGCAGGCGCCGCCTGGAAGTCATGGAGCCCAGGATCCGGGCCATGGCCGGGGAACTGATCGACGCCATGGTGGCGTCCGCCGACGGCGGCACGGCCGACCTGGTCGCCGCCTACGTCGAACCGCTGCCGCTGCATGTGCTGTGCGAGACCACCGGGCTGCCGCACGAGGACCGCGACATCTACCTGCCGCACACCCTCACCCTGCTCAGCGCCGCCGGCCTGTCGATGGACGAGGTGCTGGCGGCCCTGTACGCGCTCCAGGACTACGCCGAGGAGCTCATCTCCCGCAAGGAGAAGGAGGGCGAGGGCGAGGACTACATCCACCTCCTGCTGGCGGAGAGCCGCCGCCCGGGCGCCGGGGTGACCCGGGAGGACGTGGTCAGCTTCGTCGTCACCATGCTGATGGCCGGCTACAAGACCAACATCCAGCACACCGGCAACGCGCTGTACACCCTGCTCACCCACCCCGAGCAGTTGCGCGAGCTGCGCGAGGCGCCCCAGCGGATGAGCACCGCGGTGGAGGAGCTGCTGCGCTACGTCCCGCTGATGAACGCCATCAACATCCTGGTCGCCCAGGAGGACTTCACCCTGCACGGGCAGCACATCCGGGCCGGGGACGCGGTCATCCCGGTGCCCGCCTCCGCCAACCGCGACCCCGCCGCGTTCACCGACCCCGACCGTCTGGACCTGACCCGCACCCCCAACGCGCATGTCGCCTTCGGGCACGGGCCGCACGCCTGCACCGGCGGACACCTGACCAGGCTGCAACTCGCCACCGCCATCGAGGTGCTGCTGGAGCGGCTGCCGGGCATCGAGCTCGCCGTGCCGGCGGAGTCGATCACCTGGGACGAGACCACCCCGCTGCGCGCCCCCGCCCGCCTCCCGGTGCGCTGGTGACGCACCCCCTCGACGACATGACGACGCCCGGACGAGAAAGGCCAGAAAGCGTGACCACAGCACCGCACGAGGACCTCCCGCACTACCCCTTCAGCACCCAGGGCGACCGCATCGCCCCCGAGCTCGGCGAGTTGCGGGGCCGCTGCCCGGTGGCCAGGGTCAGCACCAACTCCGGCGAGGAGGCATGGCTGGTCACGGGCTACGAGATGGCCCAGGACGTGCTGCGCGACCGGAAGTTCGCCCGGTCCGTGCTGGGCGACCCCGACGGGCCCACGCAGGACGCCCCGATCCTGGCGCCCGAGCTGCTGGACGCCATGAACCACCTCCAGCAGGCCGGACTGCGCGACGAGGTCCTCCAGGCCCTCGGCCGCAACCAGCCCGAGCTCCCCGCCGACTGGGTCGCCAGGATCACCCGTGAGGGCCTGGACACCATGGTCCGGCAGGGCGGCCCCGGCGACCTCCAGCGCCACTTCGCGGAGTGGGTCGCCGCCCAGTGCATGTGCCGGGTGCTCGGGCTGCCCTTCGAGGACCACGAATGGCTCGCGGTACGGGCCGACCTCGACCTGACCATGGTCACCCCCACGAACGAGGAGCTCGCCCGCAACTGGGAGGAGATCCGCGTCTATATGCACGAGTACATGGCCGCCCGCGAACCCGGCCGGCCCCGCGGCCTCGTCGACCGCCTCGCCGACCTCAACGCGGAGCGGAAGGGGCTGACCGACAAGCAGCTGTCGAACATCGTCTCCGTCCTGTTCGTCAGCGGCTACGAGGACTTCGCCAGCTTCCTGGGCGTCGCGGCCCTCAACCTCCTCCAGCGCCCCGAGGCGATGGACGCCGTGCGCGCCCGCCCGGAGACCATGCCCCAGTGCGTGGAGGAGCTGCTGCGCTACAGCGTCGTCCTGGGCAACGCCATCCCCCGCTTCGTCACCGAGGACACCAAGCTCGGCACCGCGGCCGTGCGGCAGGGCGACCTCATCCTGCTCTCGCTGGACGCCACCAACTACGACCCGGCCGCCTTCGCCGACCCCGACACCTTCGACCCCTCCCGCTCCCCC
>NZ_JAILXP010000634.1 GCF_020740895.1 Streptomyces sp. UNOB3_S3
ATCGTGGAGCGGGTCGCCGAGTCCGAGTACCAGGGGCCGCTGGCCGCGCTCGCGCAGGTGCTGTCGCCCGAGCCGGTGCTGAGCCCGGAGCTGCTGGGGCTCTGCCGGGCCGTCGCCGACCGTTACGCGGGCTCGCTCGCGGATGTGCTGCAGCTGGCCGTGCCGCCCCGGCACGCCCGGATCGAGGCCGAGCCGTCGCCCGGGCCCGCGCCGCGCCCCGCCGCGCCGGAGCCCGGCAGCTGGGCGCGGTATCCGGCCGGGCCCGCCTACCTCCAGACCGTCGCCCGGGGCGACGCCCCCCGCGCGGTGTGGACGGCGCTGCCCGGGCCGCACTGGCCGGGGGAGCTGGCCCGGGCCGCCGCCGCCGCGCTCGCTTCGGGGCGCGGGGCGCTGATCGTCGTGCCCGACGGCCGCACGGCCGCCCGCGTCGACGCCGCGCTCGGGGAGCTGCTGGGCGCCGGGCGCCATGTGCTGCTCACCGCCGACACGGGCCCCGAGGAGCGGTACCGCCGCTGGCTCGCGGTCAGCCGCGGCGCGGTACGGGCCGTGGTCGGCACCCGCGCCGCGATGTTCGCGCCCGTATGGAATCCCGGCCTCGTGGCCATCTGGGACGACGGCGACTCCAGCCACAGCGAGCCGCACGCCCCCCAGCCGCACGCCCGTGAGGTGCTGCTGCTGAGAGCGGCCCATGAGAAGGCGGCGTTCCTGCTGGGCGGCTTCGGCTGCACGGTGGAGGCCGCGCAGCTGGTGGAGACCGGCTGGGCCCTGCCGCTGGCCGCGGCCCGCGAGCGGGTACGGGCCACCGCGCCCCGGATCCGCACGGTCGAGGAGGCCGACGAGGCGCGGGACGCCGCCGCGCGGGCCGCCCGGCTGCCCACGGTGGCCTGGCAGGTCGCCCGGGAGGGGCTCAAGCACGGCCCCGTGCTGGTCCAGGTGCCGCGCCGGGGCTACGTCCCCCGCCTGGCCTGCGAGCGCTGCCGCGAGCCCGCCCGCTGCGCGCACTGCGCCGGGCCGCTGGAGGCGCGCGCCGGGGACGACGGCCTGCTGCACTGCGGCTGGTGCGGGCAGGAGGCCCGCGACTGGCACTGCGGCGAGTGCGGCGGCTTCCGGCTGCGCGCCCAGGTCGTCGGCGCCCGGCGGACCGCCGAGGAGCTGGGCCGCGCGTTTCCGGCCGTGCCCGTCCGCACGTCCGGGCGCGACCACGTCCTGGACACCGTCCCGGACCGGCCCGCGCTCGTCGTCTCCACACCGGGCGCCGAGCCCGTCGCCGAGGGCGCCGGCTACGCGGCGGCCCTGCTGCTGGACGGCTGGGCCCTGCTCGGCCGCCCCGACCTGCGGGCGGGGGAGGAGGCGCTGCGCCGCTGGCTGGGCGCGGCGGCGCTGGTGCGGGGGCAGGAGGCCGGTGGCACGGTCGTGGTCGTCGCCGAGCCGACGCTGCGGCCGGTGCAGGCCCTGGTCCGCTGGGACCCGGCCGGGCACGCGGTGCGCGAGCTGGCCGACCGGGCGGAGCTGGGCTTTCCGCCGGTGTCGCGGATGGCGGCGGTCTCGGGGCCGCCGGCCGCGATCGCGGAGCTGATCGCGATGGCGGAGCTCCCGGAGGGGGCGGAGGTGCTGGGGCCCGTCCCGCTGCCGCCGCCCCCGCCGGGGCGGCCGCGGCGGGCGGGCGACCCTCCGCCGGGCGAGCACTGGGAGCGCGCCCTGCTCCGGGTGCGGCCCGGGCAGGGGGCGGCGCTGGCCGCCGCGCTCAAGACGGCGCAGGCGATACGGCTGGCCCGGCGGGAGGGGGAGCCGGTGCGGTTGCGGGTGGATCCGCCGGACATCGGGTGACGGGCCCGTGCGGGCTGCCGACCGGGCGGTGCGGGGTGCCCACATTCCGGTGCGGGGGCCTGGTGCGTGCCGGGTGCCCCATGTCCCGCCGCGGCGGTGATCGGCCACGGCGGTGGAGTCCGGCGGTGCCGGACCGGGCTCGACCCGGTGGGTGCCCCACACGCGTTC
>NZ_JAILXP010000635.1 GCF_020740895.1 Streptomyces sp. UNOB3_S3
CGCCGGGGTCGGCGAGGGCGGCGGGGCTGCCGGTGTGTACGGCGCCTTCCGGGAGGCGGGCGGCGAGCAGGCCGACGACGTCGGCGCGGTGGGCGACGACGACCGGGCCGCCGAAGCGGCGGGCCGCGGCCTCGGTGCTCGTACGGGAGAGCCAGCGGCCGTCGGGCAGCCGTAGTCCGCCGTCGGCCTGCCAGCCGGACAGGGCGCGTACGGCGTCGCCCGCGCCGAAGGTGTCGAGGGCGCGCTGGGCGTTGGGGGCGAGCGCGATGCCGGCGCCGACGGGTTCGAGGGCGGCGGCGCGTTCGAGGACGGTGACGGTCCAGCCGTCGTGGTGCAGGGCGCAGGCCGCGGTGAGGCCGCCTATGCCGCCGCCGATGACAACGGCGCGGGGCTGTGTCATGGGGTTCCTCCCAGGAACAGGAACTACAGATGTAGTGACAGCCACGCTACTACACCTGTAGTGCCGGGGGTAGATTGGGCGGCGTGCACCCCGAGAAGACCGCCACCACCCGCCCCCGCGCCCAACTGATCGCGGACACCGCGCTCGCCCTGCTCGCCGAGCGCGGCATGCGGGGCCTGACCCACCGCGCCGTGGACGAGGCCGCCGGGCTGCCGCCCGGCTCGACGTCGAACCACGCCCGCACCCGGGCCGCACTGCTGGAGGCGGCCGTACGGCGGCTGGCCGAGCGCGAGGAGGCGGTGCTGCTGCCCCGCGAGATGCCGGACCCGGCGGGGGCGGACGGGCTCGACGCGCTCGCCGACGCCCTCGCGCTCGCGCTCCACCGTTCGCTGACCGGGCAGCGCGAGCTGCTCCTCGCCCGCTACGAGCTGGCGCTGGAGGCGGCGCGCCGGCCCGAGCTCAGGGAGATCTACGACGCGACGGGACGGGGCCGCTTCCGCGCTCCGGTGATCGCGCTGATGACGGCCGCGGGCTCCCCCGAACCGGAGCGGCACGCGATGTCGCTCATCGCATGGTGCGAGGGGCTGATGTTCTCGTGCGCGGCGGGGAGCTACCACGCCGAGGTGCCCGGCCGCGCCGGACTGCGGCGGGGATTCAGGGAGCTGCTGCGGGGAGCACTGGGGCGATAATCCCTGGCGCGGGTTCGAACTCCGGCGCGATGATGCCCCCATGACGATCAATGAGCGCACCATGCCTTCGACCACCGCGGGCGAACGCGAGATGCTGGAGTCCTGGCTGGACTTCCACCGGGCCACGCTGGCCGCCAAGTGCGCCGGCCTGGACGACGAGCAGCTGCGGACGGCGTCCGCGCCGCCGTCCATCATGTCCCTCATGGGGCTCGTGCGGCACATGGCGGAGGTGGAGCGCCACTGGTTCAGCCGGGTGCTGGCCGGGCAGGACGCGCCGCCGATCTATTACGACGAGACCGACCGCGACAAGGACTTCAAGGTCACGGAGAAGGACACCGGCGAGGAGGCTCACGCCACCTGGCAGGCCGAGATCGACAAGGCGCGGGCGCTCGCCGCCGGACGGTCGCTGGACGACTCCGGCACCGGTGTCGGATGGCGCGCGGGCGAGCCCTTCAGCCTCCGCTGGATCCTCACGCACATGATCGAGGAGTACGCGCGGCACAACGGCCACGCCGACCTCATCCGCGAGCGCATCGACGGCGCGACCGGGGCCTGAGCGGAGCGCGACCGGACAGAGCGGAGCGCGACCGGGGGCCGGGCGGAGCGCGACCGGGGGCCGGGCGGAGCGCGACCGGGCCCGTGAATCCATGTCACCCCTGCGGGGAATTCCCCATGCCCCTTGTCCGGCAGCAGGGTTGGCCGAATGCATCGAGTGCCCTCAGCCGCCGTCCTGGTGGCGGTGGCCATGTCGGCCGCGGTCGGCTGTGTCTCCGTCGCCCCCCGCCCCCTCGCGCCCGGCCAGCCCGGCGGGCCCCGGGCCGCCCAGGGCCCGGCCCGTGAGTCGCTGACCGTCAC
>NZ_JAILXP010000636.1 GCF_020740895.1 Streptomyces sp. UNOB3_S3
GGTGGGTGGCGTCCAGGCGGGGCAGCCCGAGGGCGCCGGGGGTGGGCCACCAGTGCGGCAGCGCGGTCCGGTCGCCGGTGACCGCCTCGTGCGGGACGGCGAGCCAGCGGAGGGCGAAGCCGGGGTGGAACTCGGGGGCGTAGGCGCGCAGTTCGTCCTCGGTGAGGCCGGAGCGGGCGCGTCCGGTGGGGTAGACGGGGTGGTCGCGGTAGGCGGCCAGGGTGTCGAAGGCGAGGGAGCCGCGCAGCCCGGTCCACTCCGCGGTGGAGCGGCCGTAGGTGCCGGCCAGCCGGGCGACGACGTCCTCGCGGACCCGGTGGTGGAGCCGTATCGCGGCGAGCGCCTGGTCGCACTCGGCGAGGAAGGCGTCGAAGCCGGCCCGGTCCTCGGGCTCGGCGGCGGCCCGCAGCCTGGCCAGGGCGGGGCGCAGGCCGCGTACCGGGCCGTCGGGGGTGCGCAGGACGGGTTCGCGGGCCTGGACCTCGCACTGGAAGCCCTCGGGGCCGACCGGCAGCAGCAACGTTTCCCCCTCGACGGGGAGCCGGAGCCAGTCGCCGTCGGGGTGCCGTTCGGCGACCGCCTTGGTGCGCAGCCGGTAGGCGTCCTCGCGCAGCAGGGTGCTCAGGACCCTGCCGAGGAGTTCGTCCTCCAGGGCGTCGGGTGCCACGGCAGCCGTCGGTGCCGTGCCCATGAGCGGGCTCATGAGACGATCTCCCATCGCCGGGCGGCCAGGAATTCCGCGACGGCACGGTCGATCCGGTCCTGGTCGGTACCGGTCGCCCGCAACACCCCCAGGTAGTCGCGGTTCGTGCGGTAATGCGGGTGCTCCTCGCCGAGCTCGCGCAGCGGCCGGTAGACCAGCCGGACCCCGTCGCGCTCGGTGTCGCTCGCCCCGGGCGCGGTCTTGAGGGTGCCGCCGCGCTCGGCGCACACGTACTCCATACGTACCCGGCCGTCCGTGCGCGCACCGAGTGCGGCGGGCAGGGGCTCGCCGAGGTGGGTGCGCAGGACGTGCTCGAAGAGCGGTATGTCCAGCAGTCCGGCGAGGACGAGGTCGCACTGGTCGCCGATGGAGCGGTAGTTGACCTCGATGAGGCGGGCGCGGTCGCCCTGGACGACGTACTCGGTGTGGCAGACGCCGAAGCCGATGCCGAGCGCCTTCAGCTGGGCGAGGACCTGGTCGCTGTGCGGTTGCGGTGGTTCCGGCAGCAGGTGGAGGCGTTCCTCGATGAAGTACGGCAGGGGGGAGAGCTCGGTGCGGAAGGCGGCGTAGGCGTGGAGGGTGGCGCCGTCGCCGAGCGTCTCGAGGGTGTGCAGCTCCCCGTCCAGGTACTCCTCGACGACGAGGGCGGCGTCGGGGCGGCGGGCCCGGATCTCCCGGCAGCGCTCCAGGAGCTCGCCCGCGTCGTTCACCAGGACGACGTCCTCGCTGGCCACGCCCTCGCGGGGCTTGACCACGCAGGGGAAGGGGAGACCGTCGGCGGCGAGGGAGGTGGCGAGGGAGGCGAGGTCCGCGTCCGGGCGGATCTCGAGGGAGCGCACGGCGTCCAGGCCGGCTCCGGCCAGGGCGCGGCGCAGCTGGGCCTTGTTCTTGGCGTTGAGGGCCGCCTTCCAGTCCTTGCCGGGCAGGCCGAAGTAGTCGGCGGCGAGCGCGGCCTGGGTCTGCAGGTGGTCGCTGTTGGTGAAGACGGCGTCGGGCCTGCCGAGTTCGGAGACGCGTCCTATGACCTCGCGGAAGTCGCGTACGTCACAGGCGACGACGTCCAGTCCGGGCAGGGGGGCGCCGCCCCGGGCGACGTGACGCGCGTAGGCGCGGCGGTGCGCCTCGGGCTGGTCGGTCAGGAGTGTGACCGCGAGACCCAGGCGGGCGGCGGCGGGCAGATAGCCCTCGGTGACGGAGTCGGTCGGGTTGTGCGCGAGGAGATGCAGCCGCACGGGGGCAC
>NZ_JAILXP010000637.1 GCF_020740895.1 Streptomyces sp. UNOB3_S3
GGACCCGTCTGGCAGTGGGGGCACCAGTAGGTCGTCCGCTCCCGGCCCTCCGGCCCCTGGCCCGCGGAGAGGACGGGGGTGCCGCAGCGCCGGCACGGCCGGTCGGCCCGTCCGTAGACCCACAGACCGCGGTCCGGGCGGGCGTCGCCCGTGGTGATCCGGGAGACACGGGACTTGTTGGCCTCCAGCAGCTTCCCCGCCAGGGCCACCAGCCGCTCGGGGGCGGGCACGGACGCCATGGGCAGCCATGGGGTGACCCGCAGCAGGAAGCACAGCTCGGACTTGTAGACATTGCCGACGCCCGCCAGATTGCGCTGGTCGAGGAGGGCCTCGCCGATCGTGCGCCCGGGGTCGGCGAGCAGCCTGCGGACGGCCTCGTCGGCGTCCCAGTCGGGGCCGAGGGGATCGGGGCCCAGATGGCCGACGAGCGTGGACTCGTCGGTGGTGCGCACCAGGTCCAGCACGGGGAGGCGATAGCCGACGGCCGTGCGGTCGGCGGTGGCGAGGACGGCCCGGATCTGGTGCGCCGGGCCGCCGCGCGGGCGCTCACCGGTGGCGTGGACGCGCCAGGAGCCGTCCATGCCGAGGTGGGAGTGGAGGGTGAGGCCGCCGCCGAGGCGGGTGAGCAGGTGCTTGCCGCGCGGGACGACCTCCAGGACCTCGCGGCCGGTGAGATCGGTGGTGGCGAGCCGGGGCACGCGCAGGTCGCTGCGGATCAGCGCCTCGCCCGCGAGGGCCTCGTGCAGGACCCGCGCGGTGCGCCAGACGGTGTCTCCTTCGGGCATACGGCGACTCCTTCGCGGATACGGCCCATGATGCGGCGTGGGTCAGGGCGCGCGCAGGCGCAGCCCCCGCGGTGTGGCGTGGAAGCCCGCCGCCTCCAGCACGGCCCCCAGCGGGGAGGACAGGGCCGGGGCGCCGTTGACGCGCTCGACGGTGACCGTGCCCAGGGCCCCGGCGTGCGCCGCCTCGGCCAGGGCCGCGGCCGCCTCGCGCACGGCGGGATCGTCGGCGGCGGTCTCAGCGCCGGGCTCCTGGGGCCAGGCCAGGACGGTCTTCCCGCCGCGCTCGACGTAGAGCGTCAGCGCGCCGTCGAGGAGGACGACCAGGGCGCCGGCCTTGCGGCCGGGCTTGTGGGTCGCGCCGGCGGGCGGATCGGGCCAGGGCAGCGCCGCGCCATAGGCGTTGGCCGGATCGGCGGCGGCGAGGACGACCGCCCGGCGTCGGCCGGTCCGCCCGCCCGCCGGCCGGTCGTCCCAGGGGGCGGCGCACGCCGCGCCGCCGGAGCGCTCCCGGGCCGTGCCGGCGGCGCGCAGCCGGTCGACCGCGCCGTCCATGGCGAACTGCGCGGCGCCCAGACCCTCGACGACATAGCCGCGGCGGGCCTGGCCGCTCTCCTCGAAGGCCGCGAGCACCCGGTAGGCCGCGGCGAAACCGCCCTCCACCCCTTCGGCGGCGACGGCCCCGCGGGTCACCACGCCGTGCCGGTCGAGCAGGGTCCGGGCCAGGGCGTGGGCCCGGTGTGTGACATCGGGCTCGCGCTCGGGCAGCAGCGACCAGCGGCCCGCGACCGTAGGGGGGCCGCCGCGGGAGGCGGTGAGCCGGAGCCCCGGGCCCGTCCGGGCGAGGACGGAACCGTAACGGCCGCGCGGGACGGCCCGTTTGGCGCGGTGGGCGGTGGAGCCGGCCGTGCGGCCGGAACCGAGCAGCGAGCGCAGCGGCGCGAGGGTGTCATTGGTCAGCCGGCCGGACCAGGCGAGATCCCAGACGGCCTCGGCGATACGGGCGTCCGTGCCGTCGGTGCCGTCCAATGCCGCGCTCGTGGCGCGCACCTGCTCGGCGATCTGCCGGAAGAACAGGCCGTAGCCACCGGCGAGGGCGTCCAGCACGGCCTGGTGGAGGGGGGAGAGCTCCAGGGGGTGC
>NZ_JAILXP010000638.1 GCF_020740895.1 Streptomyces sp. UNOB3_S3
GACGTGTGGCTGGGGCTGGTCAACGACGACGAGGCGCTGGCGGACATCGCCGCGTGGGTGCGCGCCGGCGGCCCGGGCCTGGCCGAGCCGCCGGGGGTGCTGGACCTGTACGCGTTCACGGTCTCGCGACGGGTGGGGAAGGCGCTGGAGGACTGACGTCCCTCAGGCCGGGCAGTGGCCGCCCGTCTCCTCGGGCAGGTCCAGCGCCGGGTTCCGGTCGAAGAAACCGGTGGGCTTGAGGCTGAAACCGGTGACGTCGACGGGCATCACGGGCCACTCCTCCAGCCGGGGCAGATGGGTGGGCCCGAAGGTGTGCCAGACGGTGAGCTCGGTGTTCTCCAGGGATTCCCCGCCCGTCGTCCACCGCGGCAGGCCCGCGCCGCCGGGGTGCTGGTTGGGGTGGTCGCCCGCCGGGTAGCGGCGGTCGGGGCGGTGGCGGGTGACCCACAGGTGCTTGGTGCCGTAGGCCATGCGCGCGGCGAGCGCCGAGCCGGGCCGGGCGAGGAGCACCGGTCCCGGCCGGGGGACGAGGGTGTAGGCGACCGGCCGCCCCATGCGGTTGCGCGAGCCGGGGTTGGTGATCCGCCAGCGCCTGCCCACCGTCGTGTCGGCGGTGCGCCCGCCCTCAGCGCTGTCGGAGACGACGGTCGTCCGGGCGGTGAAGGCGTTGCCGGCCGGGTTCGCGGGGCCGGCGGGCAACGGGACGACGTCGACCTCCTCGACCGTGTTGGCGGGGCCGTCCACCGCCACGTCCAGCCGGACGCAGAACAGGTGCTGGTGGTAGGGGGCGAGCAGGCCGGGGGCGACCTCGGTGCCGTGGGGCGAGCCGGCGCCCGGCACGACGGCCGAGGTCTGCACGATGCCCGTGGACCTGGCCTCGAAGGCGATCGTGCCGTCCTGGTGGAAGTACCAGTAGAAGCCGTAGTCGTAGTTGCCGACGGTGGCGATGTACGAGACCACCAGGCGGCGGGAGCGGCGGCTCTCGACGGCGTTGTCGTGGAAGACGTCGGTGTGCTTCCACAGCAGGCCGGCGTCCTCCTCGTGGACGCAGACGGCGTTGGGCAGCGTGTGCGGGCGGCCGTGGTCGTCGGCGAGGACGGCGTCGAGGTAGCGGACCTCGCCGAGGCAGTCGCAGCCCAGCCGCAGCGGGTTGGCGTTGCGGCCCAGGGAGTACTCCCCCGCGTCGAGGAAGGCCACCCAGTCACGGGGCTCCTCCGCCTCGCCGTAGGCCACGGCCATCTCGGCGAGGGAGGCGCGGTGCAGCACGGACCGTTCCCGGTCGCCGTCGCGGTGGGTGATCCGGTGGAGGACCAGGCCCTCCCGGGCGTTGAAGTCGACGCGGAAGCTCCAGTTCTGCCAGGTCAGCAGGGACCCGTCGAGGTGGAAGGAGGGGCCCTCGGGCTGCCGGATCTCCAGCGGGCGCAGGCCGGTGCGGGCCGGTCCGGTGAACTCCGGCTCGTAGCGGCCGCATTCGGTGGGGACGGGCACGGGCCCGGTGTCGACGACGCGGACGACGCGCCGCTCGATGACGTCGACGTCGACGACCAGCCCGCCCACGGGGTGCGCCCAGGGGTTGTCGCCGGTCTCGCAGCGCATCCAGGTCAGGCAGCGCAGCAGCCGGCGGCCGGGCCGGTCGACGATCAGGCTGCCGGCGGCGAGCGGGGCGCAGACGGCGAGCCCGGGCTCCTCCACGCCGCGGTCGGCCATGGCCTTGCGCCAGCGGGGGTCGGTCTTCACGACCGTCTCGACGAGAAGGTACTCCTCGGACATCACCTGGGGCTGGCCCTCGGTGGCGGTGTCCAGTTCGCGGTGGGCGAGCAGCAGGCCGCCGGTGACGTCGACGAGGGCCTCGGCGGCGGCGCCGGTCTCCTGGTCGAGGAGGGTGACGCGCAGCCTGCGGACGACGGGG
>NZ_JAILXP010000639.1 GCF_020740895.1 Streptomyces sp. UNOB3_S3
TGGGGGTGGGGGCGGCGCGGGCGCCGCCCCCACCGATCGCGTCGGCTTCAGCTGACGCTCAGCGTCAGCGCGGCGGTGTGGAGCGTGCCGCCGGTCTGGAACTGGAGGAACACCCGCCAGTTGCCGGCCTTGGGCAGCATGGCCTGGAAGGCCAGGTCGGGCCCGCCCTTGTCGCCCTCGACCTTGGTCTCGGGGTGGAGGTGGGCGAAGGCCTGATCGCCCTCGTGGAAGGCGGTCACGTGCGCGTAGGTGTTCAGGTACGGCTGGAGGTCGGTGACCGGCTTGCCGTCCTTGCTGACGCTGACGGTCAGGGGGTGGGCCATGCCGGCCATCAGGCCGCCCTTGACGGTGACGGTGTAGCCGTCGGCCTCGGCGCTGGTGGCCGCCTTCGGCAGCGGGGTCTGCCGCACGTCGCCGGGGACGGTGACCGTACGGCTGAGGACGAAGTCCTTGCCCTTGCCCGGCCCGCCGTCCGGGGTGAAGGAGGCGTACGTCCGCCAGGTGCCCGGCTCCAGGGCCGCGAGGCCGGCGGTCCAGGTGCCGTCGTCGGCCATGGCCGGGTGGAGGTGCTGGAAGCCGGTGAGGTCCGAGCGGACGGCGTAGAAGTGCATCCGCTTGGTCTGCTCCTCGGCGAAGCCGGTGACCGGCTTGCCGTCCGGGCCCATGATCTGGAACTTGTAGGCGGTCTCCTTGCCGGCGGGGAGCTCGGTGGCGCCGGAGGTCAGCTTGTAGCCGTCCTTGGCGTCGGCCAGGCCGTCGCCCATGGCGCCGTGGTCCATGCCGGGCATCGAGGAGTGGTCCTGGGCCGACGGCGAGGCCGTGGGCTTGGCGCCGTGGTCCATGCCGGGCATGGACGAGCCGGAGTCGTCGGACGATCCGCAGGCCGCCAGCGTCACCGCGAGAACGACGGCCGTACCGGCCGCCGCCAGAGCGCGACGGCGGGAGGAAGAGAGACGAGAAGTGAACGACATCACACGAAACTTTCGGGGCGTGCGCGCCGTACGGGCGCGCGGCTGATCAGGACACGTGGCCCGACGCCGCCTGGACGGCGGGCGCGGGCGAGGCGCCTGTCAGTTCCGCGCTACGCACTTCCTCAGCAGGAGCGCGCGCCCGTGCCCCGGCGGCCCACGCCGCCCGACGCTCCCCGCGACCAGGCACCGCCGCACCAGCGCCCACCCGGCCGGACCCGCGAGGACGACGGCGGCCAGGAGCCAGATCGTGGGCAGCGGAAGGCGGTCACGGGGAGCGGTGGCCACGCACAGCGTTCCGTGCTCGCCGGTCATGCCCTGCGCGTCCACGTGCACGGGGGAGTGGGCCGTCGCGGCCGGGGTCATTCCGGCAGCCGTCTCATGCGCGCGGTGGGCGGCGTGCCCGGTGGGAACGACAGGAGAAGCGGGAGTGGCGACGTGCTCCTGCATGGCCCCGTGGCAGCCGGTGGCCGCGGAGGCGGGGGAGCCGTGCATGAGGAAGAGCCCGAGCAGGACGGCACACACAGCCATCAGCTGGGCGAGCGCCCGGCCGCGCGACTGTCCCGTGCTCATCACCGCTCTGCCGTCTCTCCTAGGGGCCGCTTCGCATCCGGCATCTCCAGCATCGCTCGCGAGGACGCCACCGCGACCGGAATCGCGAACCGCGACCAGAACTGCGCCCATGGAACGCCGAAGGCCCCGGCCGGTTTCCCGGTCGGGGCCTTCGGTAGTGCCCGGTGAGGCACTGGCGGAGGATACGAGATTCGAACTCGTGAGGGGTTGCCCCCAACACGCTTTCCAAGCGTGCGCCCTAGGCCTCTAGGCGAATCCTCCGCCGCAAACAATACAAGACTCCGAGGGGTGCTCGCGAACACGTGCTCTCGGGAGGGGGGCCGAGGTGGCGGAGGGGGACGAGGGCTGTCTCTTATAC
>NZ_JAILXP010000064.1 GCF_020740895.1 Streptomyces sp. UNOB3_S3
GGTCGGTCTCCTACTCGAAGCGTGGGGCGGTGGGCGGGGGAACGGCGGCGCGGCTCACCAGGAGCCGGCCGAGGCGAGCAGGCGCACGGGGTCGGTGGCCGGGGTGACGTCGCCGCCCGGGGTGCGGATCACGGAGGGCGGCGCGTAGACGCGGGCGCCGGCCGGGATGTCCTTGGTGACCGTGGCCATCGCGCCGATCAGCGCGCCGTCGCCGACGGTCACCGGGCCGAGGACGGTGGCGTTGGCGCCGAGGATGACGCCCTCGCCGACGACGGGGTGCCGGCGCTCGCCGTCGGGGCGGGCGTTGTCGTTCCACCAGCCGACGGCGCCGAGGGTGACCTGGTGGAAGATGGTCACGTCGTCGCCGATGACGGCGGTCTCGCCGATGACGACGCCGCAGCCGTGGTCGATGAAGACCCGGCGGCCGAGGACCGCGCCGGGGTGGATCTCCACCCCGGTGTGCCGGCGGGCGCCGTGGGCGACGAGCCGGGCGGCCAGGCGCAGGCCGCGCCGGTGGAGCCGGTGGGCGACCCGGTGGGCCCACAGCGCGGGCAGCGCCGCGTGCAGGACGCCCTCCCGGCGGTTGCGGATGGACGGATCGCGCTCGACGACGACGTCGAGGTCCTCGCGCAGCGTCCGCAGCAGTCCGGGCTCGGTGGGCATGGAACTCAACTCCTCCTGGTACGACGGGTGGGCGATGCGGCCGCGCCGGACACCGTCCCCGCGGTCTCGCCGGCGGCCTCCGCGCTCCCCGGCTCGGGAGCGGGCCGGACCGCGTGGGCGGGCAGGCGCGGCTCCAGCCGCAGCATGGCGAGGCTGCCGATCAGCACCCCGCCCGCGAGCAGCAGCCAGGTCAGGTTCGGGGAGACGGCCAACAGGGTGGTGAACAGGGCCGGGGCGGCCGCCTTGGCGACCGACCAGGACAGGTAGTAGACGGCCAGGTAACGGCCCCGCAGGGCGTCCGGCGCGGCATCGGTGGACAGGGCGCCGGAGGACGGGCTGTGCAGCAGCTCGCCTCCGGTGTAGAGCACGGTGGTCAGCAGCAGCCCGGACACCAGGACGACGCCGCCGTCCAGGGCGGACAGCACCGCGAAGCCCAGGAAGGACGCGGCGAAGACCACGCCGCCCATCGCGGCGACGCGGGTGCGCCGCCACTTGGACGTCCAGGAGTTGACCGGGACCTGCGCCAGCGCCACCAGCACGGTGTTCGCGGTGAACAGCAGGCCGGGCAGGGACGCCGACGCGTGGAGCGTCTGGGTGGTGTAGACGGGCAGGATGACGCTGAGCGAGGAGTAGCAGAAGGCCAGCGGCACGGTCGCCAGCGTCAGCCCCAGGTAGGGCCGGTCGCGCAGGACGGCACCGTACCCTCCGGCGGCCTTCCCGGCCGCCGTCGCCGCCGTGGCGGCGTCCGCCGGGACGCGCCCGGAGGGCAGGCCCGCGACCAGCACCGCCGCGAGCGCGAGGCCCGCGCCGCTGCCCAGGACGACCGCGTGGTACGCCCAGTCGGCGTCCACCGCCAGCGCGAGGCTGGCCAGCAGACCGCCCACGCCGAAGCCGGCGTTGCGCAGGCTCGACTGGGTGGCGATCATCCGCTGCCGCTCGGCGCCCTGGGCGAGTTCGGATATCAGGGCCTGGATGGACGCCTGGAACGAACGGTCGCCCACGGCGACGAGCGTGGCGGCCGCCAGCAGCTGCCACCACTGGTGGACGAACGGATAGCAGACGAACCCCACGGCGCGCACGGCGAATCCGAGGGCCACCACGGTACGGGCCCCCAGCCGGTCGACCAGCGCCCCGAAGAACGGGCTCACGGCCAGCCCCACCAGAGCGGCGACGGTCAGCGCGCCGCCCACCTGCCCCAGCGGCAGCCCCGCGACCCGGTGGAAGTACAGCAAGGACACCGGCACATACATGCCGCCACCGACGGCCTCGGCCGACACGGCGGCCAGATAACGGTACCGGGGGAACGTGCCCTTGCCTGGGCGTGTGGGGCTCACGGGAACTCCTTGGTTGCCGGCGGAGTTCACCGACTCCGCACGCTGCTGCCGAACAGAGGGCAATTCTCGCTTGGGCGAATGGAGCCAACCACGCGGGGGCGGGGGCGGCAACACCCGGATAGCGGACCGTTGCGACTTCAGCGACTTGCCGAAGTCGCGGACTTGCCCAAGTAGCGGCCCCACTTCGGCAAGTCGCTGAAGTCGTAGGCGAGAACGCCCCGAGCCCTTGCCGCCCCTCTGACCGGCATGGTTGGCTCCAACTCGCCAGGGACGGCCCGCCATACGGGCAGAGCCGCGAACACGCGGAACACAGCGGTCCCGGTATTTCTTGAAGCCACGGGCCGCCATGGGATCCGAATTCCCCGGAAGGCGCCCGGCGGTGACAGTCGAATTCCTGCCTCCCAGTGGTGCCCGGTCGTGTGCCGCCGCGCCCCCGAAAGGAATGAATGGTGTCCAGCTTTGATATCCGCAAGGTCGGCGGCCGGATCGGTGCCGAGGTCGTCGGCGTCGACCTCGGCACCGGCCTGACGGACTCGGTGTTCGCCCAGATCCACGAGGCCTTCCTGGAGCACAAGGTCCTCTTCTTCCGGGACCAGGACATCACCGACGAGGCGCAGCTGGAGTTCGCCGGCCGCTTCGGCCCGCTCACCCAGAAGCACCCCATGATGCGGACGGTCGACGGCGCCCCCCAGGTCATCCCGATCGACGGCGAGGACCAGCGCGCCAACCACTGGCACACGGACATCAGCTTCACCCAGGCCCCGTCGCTGGGCACCACGCTGCGCGCCATGGTCCTGCCGCCCTACGGCGGCGACACGATGGTCGCCAACGGCGCGGCCGGCTACAAGGACCTCCCCAAGGAGCTCCGGGAGATCGCCGACAAGCTGTGGGCGGTGCACACCAACCGCGCCGAGCAGCCGAAGCTGGGCACCGAGCGCGGCGAGGAGGTGCGCAAGGCGTTCATGGCCAAGCGCTTCGAGGCCGCCCACCCGGTGGTCCGCGTCCACCCCGAGTCCGGTGAACCGAGCCTGTTCCTGGGCGGCTTCGCCCAGCGCTTCGTCGGGATGACCCAGCGCGAGTCCCAGGGCCTCATCGACGTCCTCCAGAGCTACGTCCGCCGCCCGGAGAACTCCGCGCGCTGGACCTGGCGCGTCGGCGACGTCCTGATCTTCGACAACCGCGCCACGCAGCACTACGCGGTCAACGACTACGACGACCACAAGCGCGTCCTGCACCGCGTGTCCATCACCGGCGACGTGCCCGTGGGCCTCGACGGCCGCACCAGCTACGTCATCGAGGACGGTGAGGGCGAGTGACCACCACCGGGAACACCACCGCGTACTCCACCTCGCAGCCCGCCTCGCACACCGCCGAGGGGCACGACCCGGCCACGTTCGCCGCGCGGCTGCGCCGCCGCGAGCGCCTGCTGGGCTACTGGATCGCCTGTGACAACCCGGCCGGCACCGAGCGCATCGCCGGCGTGGGCTACGACTACATCGGCGTCGACGGCCAGCACGGTGTGATGCACCGCGCGGGCTGGCAGACGGCCATGCTCGCCGTGGACGCCCGGCAGGTCTCCGCCGGCGTCCTGCGCGTCCCCTCCGTCGACCCGATCGCCATCGGCACGGCCCTGGACTCCGGGGCGCGCGGCGTGGTGGTGCCGATGGTGAACACCGCCGAGGAGGCGTCGGTCGCGGCCCGCGCCTGCCGCCACCACCCCCGCGGCACCCGCAGCCTGGGCGGCCCGGTCCGCGGCGAGCTGCGGATGGGCTCGGTGCCCGCCGAGGTCGACGAGGCCGTCGCCTGCATCGTGATGATCGAGACGGCCGCCGCCCTGGAGAACCTCGAGGCGATCTGCGCCACCCCCGAGCTGGACGCGGTCTACGTCGGCCCCGCCGACCTGTCCGTGGCCCTGGGCGCCAAGTTCTTCGGCGACCCGGACGTCGCGGACGCCCTGGAGGACGCGCTGAAGCGGATCACCGACGCCGCCGAGCGCGCGGGCATCGCCTGCGGCATCCACGTCCTCAAGGGCGCCGACGCCAAGCGCCGGCTGGCCGAGGGATTCACCTTCGCCACGGTCTCCAGCGACATCACCCACCTCCAGGAGGCCGCCGTCACCCACCTCGCCGCCGCCCGCGGCGAGGCCTGACGCACCGCCCCGGTCGCGCCGGCGGCCGCACCGAAGACGAACTGCGATGACACTGCGATGAAAGCTGGAGCTTTGATGACAGGGAACGCGCCCTCCCCCGCCCCTGCCCGGGCCGCGCGCCGGATCGTCCGGTCGGCGGAGGAGCTGGTCGGCGAGACCCCGCTGATGGAGGTCCGGCTCCCGGGCGTGCCGGACTCGGTCCGGCTCCTGGCGAAGCTGGAGATGTTCAACCCGCTGTCCAACGTCAAGGACCGCCCCGCCCTCTACATGATGCGCGAGGCCGAGCGGTCGGGCGTGCTGGCCCCCGAGGGCGGCACGGTCATCGAGTGCTCCTCCGGCAGCACGGGCATCTCGATCGCGGCGCTCAGCGCCCAGCGCGGCCATCGCTGCGTCATCGTGATGCCGGACAACGCGACCGAGGAACGCCGGCAGATCCTCCGGGAGTTCGGCGCGGAGATCGTCCTCGTGCCCCACCAGGACGGGCTGCTGCCCGCCTGGCGCTACGCCGAGGAGCTCCAGCGCTCCACCCCCGGCTCCTGGCTCGCCCACCAGGACGAGAACCCGGCCAACCTCCGCGCCCACTACGAGACCACGGGCCCGGAGATCTGGGACGCCACCGGCGGCGACGTCGACGTGCTGGTGTGCGGCGTCGGCACCGGCGGCACCCTGATGGGCGTGGCCCGCTACCTCAAGGAGCACCGCGACGTCCATGTGGTGGCGGTGGAGCCGGCCCGTTCGGCGATCCTCTCCGGCGGGGAGGCCGGGCCCCACGGTATCCCCGGCATCGGGGCCGGCTATGTCTCCGACATCATGGACCTCGAGCTGATCGACGAGGTCGTCGCCGTGCCGGACGACGCCGCCGCCGACACCACCCACGAGGTCAACAGGGCCACCGGCCTGCTCGCCGGCATCTCCTCGGGCGCCGCCGCGTACGCGGCCCGGCTCCTCGCCCAGCGGGAGCGCTGGGCGGGCAAGACCATCGTCACCGTCTTCCCCGACACCGGGGAGCGCTACCTGTCGATGGCCCGCGACCGGGCCTGACGCCCGCACAGCACCCGGCGGCCGGGCGGCCCGCAACGCCCCGCCCGGCCGCGCACATCCTCTTGGCTTCACCCCGGAACGGACACCCCTTATGTGCCGCATCTACGGCTACTTCAACGCGATCGCGTCCCCCCACGAACTGAGAACGGTCGCCGCGCTCCAGCGGCACGGAGGCCCGGACAGCACCGGTTCGGCGCGGGACGCCGGCTGGGGCATCGGCAACAACCGGCTGGCCATCGTCGACCTCGACGGCGGCGTCCAGCCCTACGGACGGCCCGGCCGCTACCAGGTCGTCTTCAACGGCGAGATCTACAACCACAACGAGCTGCGCGCCCGCCTGGAGGCGATGGGCCACACCTTCGCCGACCGCTGCGACGGCAGCATCATCCCGGCCCTGTACCGCGAGTACGGCCTGGACTTCACCGACCACCTCGACGGCATGTACGCCCTCGCCCTGGTCGACGAGCGCGGCGAGCGGCCCAAGCTGATCCTGGCCACCGACCACATCGGCATGAAGCCGCTGTACTACCGCTGGGACGCGGCCGAGCGCTCGATCCACTTCTCCTCCGAACTCCCCGCGCTGCTGGGCTTCTCCGGCGTGCCGGCCGGCTTCCGCTCCGAGGGCCTGGACGCCTACCTGGCGACCAAGACGCCCTTCGGCGAGGAGACGATGTTCGCCGGGATCCAGGTGCTGCCCCCGTCCACCACGATGGTGATCGAGGCCGGCGAGACCCCGCGCGTCATCCACCGCCCGCAGCGCCCCGACGCCACGCGGCAGGACGACGAGACGGCCGCCGGCGCGCTGATCCAGGGCCGGCTGCGCACCGAGGTGGGCAGCCTCCTCAACGCCGACGTCCCCGTCGCCGTGATCACCTCCGGCGGCCTGGACTCCAGCCTGGTCACCGCGCTCGCCGCCGAGCACGGCCCGGTGGACTCCTTCAACATCGCCTACAAGGGCGACTGGCCGTTCGACGAGCGGCACTTCGCCCGCCAGGCGGCCGAGCGCGCCAAGGCCACCTACCACCAGGTGGAGATCGACCCGGCGGACTTCCCCTCGCTCCTGGAGGACGTCGTCTGGCACCTGGGGCAGCCCAACGCCGACCCCATCACCCTGAGCACGTTCTCCCTCTTCCGCGCCGTGCGCGACGCCGGCTTCAAGGTGGCGCTCACCGGCGACGCGGCCGACGAGATCTTCGGCGGCTACGGCCGGATGCGCGCCGCCGCCCAGGCCGCCGCGACGGGCGCCGAGTGGTACCAGGACTACGTCGACGAGCTCGGCGTCCTCCCGGCCCACCGCCGCGCCTCGCTCTACACCGACGAGTACCGGGCGCTGATCGCGGGCGTCGACGCCATCCCGGCCGACGCGCTCGCGCGGCTCCGCTCGGGCGAGGGCACGGTCCTGGAGCGCATCACCGAGTTCGAGCTCGGCCACCGGCTGCCCGCCTACCACCTGCGCCGCGTCGACCACCTCAGCATGGCCAGCTCCGTCGAGGCCCGGCTGCCGTTCTGCCAGCGCGACATCATCGCCCCGGGCCGCGCCCTGCCGGACGCGCTGCGCATCCGCGACGGCAAGGTCAAGCGCTCGCTGTACGCGGCGGCGGCCGGCCTGGTCCCCGACGACGTCCTCAACCGTCCCAAGCAGCCGTTCACCCTGCCCATCACGGCCATGCTGGCGCCCGGTTCCGCGCTGTGGGAGTACGCGCGGGACATGCTGAACCCGGGCCGGCTCAAGGACGCGGGCCAGCTGGACGTCCAGGCCGTGGAGCGGCTGTTCACGGTCCAGGCGGAGCGGCCGGACGACACCACGTCGCTGACCCTGTGGGCGCTGCTGGTGCACGAGGTGTGGCGCGAGCTGTTCCGCCGCGCGGCCCTGGGGCCGGTGGCGGCCGGGCGCACGGCGGTCCCGGCATGATCGGCCATCTCGCCTACGCGTCGGGCAGCCCCTGCCCGACGGTCGTCCTCGACGCGGGCCTGCTGGGCCCCGACGAGGAGGCCATGCGGCGGGACCTCACCGCGGTCCGGCGCTATCTGACGGACGCGGGCGGCTCCCACGTCCTGAAGATCGCGCTCGTCCGGCCCTCCGGCCACCCGATGTTCGACCTGGACTACCGCTTCGTGCAGGCGCTGCCCGGCGGCCCGGACCGCTTCGACTTCCGCGGCTCCTGCGGGCATTCGATCCTCTCGGCGGTCGTGGCCGCCTCCCGGTCGGGGATGCTGCCGAAGCTGACGCCGGGCGGCCGGATCCGGGTGAACGTCCTCAACAACGGGGACAGCGTGGTGTGCGAGGTCGACGCCGTCGACCGGGACGAGGTGCGCTTCACGGTCTACTTCGTCCAGCCGGGCGGGGTCGCGGTCTCACGGCTGCTGCTCACCGGCGAGGCCCGCACCGAACTGGCCGTGGACGGCGGGGACGTCACGGTGTCCCTGGTGTCCTCCGGCAACGCCTACGCGTTCGTCGACGCCCGGGAGCTGGGGATCGCCGACCACAGCGCGCTGTTCTCCGCCGGGAGCGAGCTGTTCGACCGGATGGCCCGGATCCGCGCGGCGGCCGCCGCCCATCTGGGCTGGTCCCCCGAGGGCGCGTTCCCCAAGATCGCGGCGATCGTCCCGATGGAGCCGGGCCGGCTCGCGGCGCGCGCGATCTCGGTGCCGTCCTGGCATCCGACGATCGCCCTGACCGGGGCGGTCTGCCTCGGCGCCGCCACCCGGGTGCCCGGCACGATCCCCTGGGCCATGGCCCGGGAGCAGGGCCGCGCCGACGGCCTGATCGACATCACCACACCCGGCGGTGACACGGCGGTCACCGCCACCACGCTCGAGACCGCCGGGGAGCCGGCGCTCACCTGGGTGGGCGTGGGACGCAAACGGGTCACCTTCCAGGGCTCGTTCGTGCTCGAACCTCTCGCCCATCTGCAATTCGAGGAGATTGCCCAATGCCTGGCACTGTCAGCGACGTCCGCATGAGGACGGAGATCACCCCCGCCCTGCGGGCGCGGCTCCGCGAGTCCGCGGAGCAGACCGCGCTGAGCGGGGCCCCCGACCACGAGGTGCTCGCCGAGCTGCGGGCCTCGGGCCTGCTGGCCACGGCCGTGCCCGCCGAGTACGGCGGCGCGGGCGCCGACGCCCGTGAGGTCAACCGGGTCGTCGAGGAGATCGCGACCGTCAACCCCTCGGTGTCCATCATCGCCTTCCAGCACTTCGCGGTGAGCGCCCGGATCGCCGAGTGGGGCACCGAGGAGCAGAAGCGGGAGCTGCTGCCGCGGCTCGCCGACGGCACGTACCTGGCCGCCTCCGCGTGGAGCGAGACCGGCGCGGGCGCCGCGAAGCAGAAGCTCGCGAGCACCGGCACCCGCCGCCCGGACGGCACCTGGGCGCTGAACGGCGCGAAGTCCTTCACCACCGGCGCCTCGGTCGCCGACATCTACCTGGTCCTGGTGCAGACCGAGGAGCCGGAGACGGACACCGCCCGGGTGTACGGCTCGGTGGGCCAGACCTTCTTCCTCGTCATGGGCGACAACCCGGGCCTGGTGCCGGACCTGAGCCTGGACCTGGTGGGCATGCGCGGCTCGGCGACGGGCTTCGTGTCGCTGGTGGACTGCGTGGTCCGCGAGAGCGACATGCTGGGCCCGGAGGGCCGGGCGCCGGAGATCATCGCCGGGGTGCGGGAGTCCGGCGCCACCTTGGGCGCCGTGGCCGTGGGCACCGCCCGGGCCGCCTTCGACCTGGTCGTCGACCACGTCGAGCGGCGCGGCCTGCTGGAGAAGGCGACCGTGCGGCACCGGCTGGTGGGCCTGGCCACCCGGCTGGAGTCGGCGCGCGCCATCGTCGAGCGCGCCGGCGCCCGGACGTCGGACACGCCGGGCCTGACGACGCTGCACAGCAAGCTCCACGCGTCCACCGAGGCGGAGGAGATCTGCCTGGAGGTGGCCCGGATGCTCAGCTCGGCCGGCTATGTGACCGGCTCGCGGCTGAACCGGCTGCTCGCCGACGCGCGCGCGGTGGCGCTGATGGGACCGACGAACGACCTCGCCCGAGAGCTGGTGGCTGTGTCATGGCAGAACTGAACGAGAACGTGGAGCTGGTCGTCACCGCCCGCCGGCTGGTCACGCCCGAGGGCGTCCGTCCGGGCCGGGTGCTGATCGCGGACGGCCGCGTCCTGGCCGTCGAGGACCTCGAGAGCGCGGACACCGTGCCGGCGTCCGTTCCCCGGATGGACGCCGGGGACCACTACGTCCTGCCCGGTCTCATCGACTCCCACGTGCACTTCCGCACCCCCGGTCTGACGCACAAGGAGGACTGGGAGCACGGCAGCCGGGCGGCCGTCGCCGGTGGCTTCACCACCGTGATGGACATGCCCAACACCATCCCGCCGACCCTCACCGAGGAGGCCGTCCGCGAGAAGGCCGCGATGGTCGCGGGCCACTCCCTGGTCGACCACCGCTTCCACATCGGCCTCGACCCCGAGCGCCCCGAGCTGCTGGCCACCCTGGACCCCGAGGTCGCCACGAGCGCCAAGGTGTTCATGGCCGGGCACCACACGGCCCCGACCGTGGTCCGTGACCCCGTCGCCCTGGAGAAGGCGTTCGTCGCCGCCGCCGAGGGCGGGGTGCAGCTGGTCCTCCACGCCGAGGACGACCTGCTCTTCCAGCTCCTCGACGGCTGGTGGGGCGACCCGGAGAACTACCGCGAGTACGAGGCCCGCCGCCCGCGCAGCGGCGGCATCGCCGCCGTCGCCCGCGTCATCGAGCTCGTCCGCCGCCACGGCACCAGGGCCCACATCCTCCACCTGTCCAGCGCGGAGGAGGCCGACCTGGTGAGCGCCGCCCGGGCGGCCGGGCTGCCGGTCAGCTTCGAGGTGACCGGCCACCACCTGTCGTTCACCGACGAGGACACCAAGCGGCTGGGCGCCCGCACCCGGCTGTCGCCGTCGATCCGCCAGCAGTCGGACCAGGACCGGCTGTGGGAGGCGCTGCGCTCCGGTCACTCCGCCACGATCGGCAGCGACCACGCCCCGCACACCGTCGAGGAGAAGACCCAGACGGTCCAGAAGTCGCCGCCCGGCCTGCCGGGCGTGCAGGAGCTCGCCGTCGGCGTGTGGACGGGCATGCGCCGCCGCTGGCCGGACGAGAACCCCGACGTGGCGGTCGCCCGCCTCGTGCGGCACCTCGCCGAGGGCCCGGCGGACCTGTTCCGCCTGCCCGGCAAGGGCCGGATCGCACCGGGCGCCGACGCCGACCTGGTGTTCTTCGCGCCGGACGCCACCTGGATGCTCTCCGCCCACGACGTCCGCGCCAAGTGCGGCTGGTCCGCGTACGAGGGCTGGACGATGACCGGCCGCGTCGAGCGCACCCTCCGCGCCGGCAAGGTCGTCTGGGACGCCGCCACCGGCGAGTTCGGCGACTACGACGGCCGCTGGCTGGGCTGCGCCCCGGCGCGGGCCGAAGGGGTGTGACGAGCATGGAGCGCAAGCGCACAGCGATCGTCGCCGGCGGCGGCATCGGCGGCCTCGCCGCCGCCGCGGCCCTCGCGGGCGCCGGCCTGGACGTCACCGTCATCGAGCGCGCCGGGCACATCGGCGACGTCGGCTCCGGGCTGATGGTCTACGCCAACGGTGTCCGGGCGATCGACGCGATCAGCCCCCGCCTGGGCGAGCGCGTCCGCGCGAACGGCCACCCGACCGTCCCCGGTGACGTCCGACTGCTGATGGACTCCGCCGGGAACACGCTGTCCGAGGAGCCCATCGGCGACATGGGCGAGCGGCTGGGAGCCCCGCAGATCCCGATCCTGCGCACGGCCCTCCAGACGGCCCTGCTCGACGAGGCGCTCGCCGCCGGCGCGGTGGTGCGGCTCGGCACCACCGTCGAGGGCCACACCGGCCGCGCGGACGGGGTGAGCGTCCGGCTGTCGGACGGCAACACCCTGGAGGCGGACCTCCTGGTGGCGGCCGACGGCATCAAGTCCGTCATCCGGCAGGCGATGCTGGGCGACGGCGCCCCGACGTACCGCGGTTACACGTCCGTCCGGGGCCGGACCACCGGATCGCCGCTCTACCCGCGGCCGTTCGTGGCCAACGGGCGGGGCATACAGCTCTTCGTCGCCCCCGTCGGCGACGACACCATGTACTGGGCGGCGAAGATCACCGCCGAGCCGGGGGTGTGGCCCGCGATGGGCCGCGACACGGCCCTGAAGGAGCTGGTGGCCGCCCTCGACGGCTGGCACGAGCCCTTCGCGCGGCTGATCCTGGACGCCGACCCGCAGGACGTCGCGGTGACCGACATCCACGACCGCGACCCGGCCCCCCACTGGGTGGACGGCCGGGTCGCCCTCCTCGGCGACGCCGCGCACCCCATGGTCCCGGCCATGGGCCAGGGCGCCAACATGGCCCTGGAGGACGCGGTCGTCCTGGCCGCCGCGCTCGGCGCCCACCAGGAGGTGGACACCGCCCTGCGCGTCTACCAGGAACAGCGCCTGGAGCGGACCTCCGCCGTCGTGCTCCACTCGCGCCGTCAGGGCGCCCTCGACCAGGGCGCCAGCCGGGACGAGGAGCGCGCGCGGAACGACTTCATGCGGTCCCACGGCCGCAAGGACGAGGCGATCTTCGACGTCGTCGCCTGGCGTCCGGAGGACATCCGGACGGACGTCCGGCCGGCAGTCGGCTGAACTCGGCTCAACGACAACAAAAGCTCACTTCGCATGTCTCGTATGGAAGGTTGCCGCAGCGTGCAGACGCCACACATCGTCCTGATCAGCGGGTCGCTCCGGGCCGGGTCGACCTCCGACCGCATCGCCGAGTGGTGCGCGCGGGAGTGCCGGGAACAGGGCGCCACGGCCCGGACGTTCACGGGCGCCGAGATCGACTTCCCCTTCTACCGACCGGGGATCTCCGGGGACCACGCGGGCATCGCGGACTTCCTCGACGAACTCGGCCGCGCCGACGGGGTGATCCTGGTCTCGCCGACCTATCACGGCACCCTGTCGGGCCTGCTGAAGAACGCCCTGGACTTCGTCAACGACCTGGCCGGGCCCCGGCCGTTCCTCGACGGCCGCGCCATCGGCTGTGTCGCCGTCGGCGCCGGCACCCAGGGCGCGGTGACCACCCTGGAGACGCTGCGCACCATCGGCCACTCGCTGCGCGCCTGGCCGACCCCGCTCGGGGTGGTCCTGCCGAACGCGGGCTCGCTGAGCGCCGAGGGCACCCCGGGCGAGCCGCACCACCGGGAGAAGATGATCGAGATGATCTCCCAGGTGCTGACCGTGAGCCGGGTACGGGCCGGAGCCGGGGCCGGGGACCGCGAGCCGGTTCCGGCGACGGTCTGACAGCGAATCACCACACTTTCTCACTCCACCACTTGAGATTCAGGGAGACAGAACATGTCCGCAGCGGACGCCCCCGCACAGCCCTACTCCATCGGCCCGATCTGGCGCGACTCCAACGTCCGCTCCGGCCCGTCCCTGGAGAGCCCGGTCCAGAAGCTGCTGCTGCCCGGTGACGACGTGAGCTACGACGCGGTCGGCTGGGTGACCGGCGACGAGGTCGTCGAGGGCGAGAACCCCAAGGGCGTGATCATCAGCGACATCTGGTTCGAGCTCGCGATGGGCGGCTGGTGCAGCGCCGTGAACTTCGACCAGGAGACCGTCGCCCGGGTCGTCGCCGAGCACTGAGGCACCGCCCGAGGCATCGCCTAAGGCATCGCCTGAGGCACGTCCTGACGGACCGCGCGTGCTGCCGCGTCGCCCCCGTGCGCGGCAGCACGCGCCTCGCGGCCCTTTAATTGGACTCTCATACTCGCATTAACTAGAGTGAGTGACGTGCGACTGACCAAGAGCACCGACATCGCCCTGCGCATCGCGATGCGCCTGGCCGTGACGGACGACGCGGGGGATCCCGCGGCGCCCACCACCCGCGAGGTGGCCGGCGCCGTCGGCGTGCCGTACACCCACGCCGCCAAGGTGGTCAGCCGCCTTCAGCACCTGGGCGTCGTCGAGGCCCGCCGGGGCCGCGGCGGCGGACTCGCCCTCACCACCGCCGGGCGCGGATGGTCGGTCGGCCGTCTGCTGCGCGAGCTGGAGGGCGCGGGCGACGTCGTCGGCTGCGAGGACGACCCGCCGTGCCCGCTGCGGGGCGCCTGCCGGCTGCGCGGAGCGCTGCGCGAGGCCCAGGAGGCGTTCTTCGCCACGCTCGACCCCCTGACCATCGAGGACCTCACCGGCCCGCCGACGGGCCCGGTCCTCCTCTCCCTGACAACCCGCCAGGAGCACTAGAAACGCCCCCTGCCCGACCGCAGTCCCCCACACCCGAAAATACGAATCTGAGATACCAATTAAGGATCCGAGGAGCCGCAGATGCTGTCCCCGAAGTCGACCGAGCTCGTCCGTGCCACCCTGCCCGCCGTCGGCGGCGCGATCGGTGAGATCACCCCGCTCTTCTACGACAAGCTCTTCGCCGCCCACCCCGCCCTCCTGCGCGACCTGTTCAACCGCGGCAACCAGGCCCAGGGCACCCAGCAGCGGGCCCTCGCGGGCGCCGTCGCCGCCTTCGCCACGGCCCTGGTCGAGAACCCGGACGCCCGGCCCGACGCGATGCTCTCCCGCATCGCCCACAAGCACGCCTCGCTCGGCATCACCGCCGACCGGTACCCCATCGTCCAGCGGCACCTCTTCGCCGCCATCGCCGAGGTCCTGGGGGACGCCGTCACCCCCGAGGTCGCCGCCGCCTGGGACGAGGTCTACTGGCTGATGGCGAACGCCCTCATCGCCATCGAGGCCCGCCTCTACGCCGAGGCCGGCACCCCGGACGCCGATGTCCGCGTCCCCTGCGTCGTCGTCGCCCGCCAGGCGGAGACACCCGAGGTCACCACCTTCCTCGTCCGCCCCGCCGACGGCCGCCCGCTCCCCGCCGCACGCCCCGGCCAGTACGTCTCCGTCCAGGCGGCCCTTCCCGACGGCGCCCGGCAGATACGCCAGTACAGCCTCTCCGGCCACCCGGAGAACGCCCTCCAGTTCTCCGTCAAGCGCGTGACCGGCGACCCGGCGGGCGAGGTCTCCAACCACCTCCACGACCACGTCGCCGTGGGCGACACCCTCCTCGTCAGCGTCCCCTTCGGCGACGTCACCCTCGACGACGGCGACTCCCCCGTCCTGCTGGCCTCCGCGGGCATCGGCTGCACCCCGATGACCGGCATGCTCTCCCACCTGGCCGCCACCGGCTCCACCCGCCGCGTCATCGCCGTCCACGCCGACCGCACCGAGGCCGCCCACGCCTTCCGCACCGACCTCCACCAGCTCGTCGCCAAGCTCCCGAACGCGGCCGCCCACGTCTGGTACGAGCACCCGGAACTCCCCCACCCCACCACCCGCACGGGCCGCGTGGACCTCACCACCCTCGACATCCCCACCGGCACCACCGCCTACCTCTGCGGCCCGCTGCCCTTCCTCAAAACGGCCCGCGCCCAGCTCCTGGCATCCGGCGTGGCCGCCGCCGACATCCACTACGAGGTCTTCGGCCCGGACCTGTGGCTGGGCACGGACGCCTAATCCCACACGCAAAGACGGAAGGCGCGCATTGATGTGACGGAAGCTCTTGATGAGCTTGCAGTTGGATGCCCGTTATTACGCATGAGACGTGTGTGGCGCGCACCTTCCGGTGGGGCAGAAGCACAACATGACCAGAAACCTCAGCAGCAAGTGCAGTGTCTCAAAGTCGTACTTCTGTCCACCTGAATTCCCGGTAGGCTCGGAGGCCGGAAATCCGGTACACCGGGGGTGGAACCCGCCTGGAATCATCCCGCCTTTCTCCGGGCGGCCCGATCGCGACAGAGTCACCGAACCCACCGGAGCCCGAACGCCTTCACCGCTGGATGCACACAGCCACCGCACTCCGCCCGAAGAACGAGGGCGTTGTCGATGCTGTCCGCTGATTGGCCATGTCCATCAGAAGGGGATCCGCCATGCCTCCTGTCCGGAGCAAGACGCCCATCCAGTTGAAGAAGTCCCAGAATCCTACGCAGATGACGCCACAGAGCCTGAAACTGGATCTGGCCGATGTCGGGCTCCACTGCGAGGAGACCCATAACGACATCCTTCAACAGGACATCGTGGATGTGCGGTCCGCGCTGCAGCCCTCAAGTCTTCAGGCGTTCCTGATCGCGGGGAGTACCGAAATCGTCTCGGCGCGGGCGGCGAAGCTGAGGACCGGTGCGCGGCAGGTCCTGACGGCGAGGCTGACCTCGGGTGCGCACGAGCTGGTGGATGTCCTGGCGGACGCGGACCAGAAGATACAGAACCTGTTGTTGATCCTGGGAAGCGCGAAGGCCGGCACCCACGGTTTCGTCAAAGAGTTGATCGCCGGCGATAGGGCGGGGCAGGAGTTGTTCAGCGCGGTCAACGCACCGCACAAGTCGGCTCGCCCCTTCGTCGAACAACTGGTCGCGCGCAGTGGTCGGGGTGGACGACTCACCAAGTGGGTCTCGGGGTACGGGTCACCGGCGTTGTCCTTGCTGGCCCGGCTGGCGGAGCTGGACCAGGAGCCCCTGGCCACCTCCACCTGGACGCCGGACCCCACGGGTGGGATCACCGGACCGTACATGACCATGCTGGGGAACGTCATATACGGGGAGCATTTCGACCAACTCCGCAAGAGGTACGAAGCGGTGAGCCAGCCGTTTCCGGGGATCGAGGCCCCGTACGACCCGGGCACAAAGCGGATGAAGACCGGCGATGCGATCGTCAAGTTCTTCAAGGATACGTGCCAGGGTGTGATAACCACGGTCGCCCAGCAGGTGGACAAGGGCGACCTCGAAGCGCTCATCACCACCTACATCGAACCGGTGATGAGCCAGGACGACTATGTCCTGCCGGGGGACCGATTCATCTATTTGGCACAGGACTACGACGCCCAGCAACAGCTGGCGTTCGGTGTGGGCATCGTCAGCCTCCACTACGAGCTCACCGTGAAGGACTACAAGCGGAAGAGCAAGCATGGAGGGGACACGCACGACGTGACCTTGCCCATGCACGCCCGCGGGATCCAGTATCCGGGCGCTGTCGGTTTCAGCAACGCATGCCTGGACAACCGCTATGTCACCGGGAAATGTGAGTCCTGCTGCCGTGATGCCAAGGACTGGTATCGGGACAATCCGCAATACGGAACGTGGCCCGCCGACAACAAGGACTGCCCGCCCGTGAGCTGAACCGCCCACCGGCCCAGGCCGGACCGGAGTACATCGGAGAGGATGATTGACCGTGCCACCTGTGCCGTACAAAATCCACGTCTTCGACAGCCGCCCAGCAGCGAACAAGGTCACTTTCGACCAGGGCGGCCTGCTGATCCCGGACAATCCCAGCGAAGAGCAACTGTCGTTGATCCTCTACGGGACGGACCTGCAGAACATAGGGTACATCGACAACCGCACGTCGGACGCGACGACGACGTACGAGAAATCCGTCACGGTCGGCTTCGCTTTCACCGCCACCCAGAGCATCACCACCGAGGTCGCGGCGGAGTTCGACATCGTGTTCGCCAAAGCCACGGTGAGTATTTCGCTGACGCTCACGTTCAGCGAGGAGTGGTCGAAGTCGACGACGGAGACCTACAGCTTCCAAGTGGGACCGGGGAAGGAGGCGTTCACCTACCAGGGGTACGTCCGGTCCCAGATCCTGCGTCACCAGCTGAGCGACGACAGCTACAGCTGGGGTTCCCTGGGGACGCTGTACACGCCCGCGTTGGTGACCAGGAACCAGCGGATCTAGCCGATAGAGCCGAGGCCCGCCGGTACGGCGCATGCCGTGCCGGCGGGCCTCGGGCCGCCCCCCGGTTGAACCACTCGACGTGTCCAGTGATACGGAGTCAGCGATGAACACCGCCCCCGACCGGGTCCGGGACATTGTCCTGCGACTTCTGGAGGCCGCCGAGCCGGACCTCACCGAGACGAGCCTGTTCAAGGAGGAGCACGGCGCGGATTCGTTGATGATCATCGAGATCCAGGCAGGGCTGGAACGGGAACTCGACATCGTCATCGACAACGCCGAGTTGAGCAATATGGTCCATCTGCGGGCTGTCCGGGAGGTCGTCGAGCGGACCGTCGCCGACACCACGGAGAGCGTGGGGTGAGCGCGGCATGAGTGAGCGGCACCGGATCGTGGTCACCGGGCTGGGGGTGGTGTGCAGTACCGCCCTGGGCGCGGCCGGGTTCACCACCGCTCTGCGGGCCGGACGTTGCGGGGTGGGCCCGGTCACGCTGTTCGACACCAGCGGGTTCGGCTACGCCAACGCCTATGAGGTGCCGTCGTTCGACGCCGCGAACTGGCTGCGCCGTACCGCGCCGGAGACAGTGAGCCGGGCCGCTCTGTTCGCCACCGTCGCCGCGCGGATGGCCGTCGCGGACGCCGGGCTGGCCGACCGGGCGCTACGGGAGCGGCGCGGGCTGGTGGCCATCGGTACGACCGACGGCGGCTCTCACGAGCTGGACCGGATCGTGGCGGGGGAGATCGCCGACGGACCCGACGGTATCGACCCCGGTCTGGTCGCCCGGGTACCGGCCGCCGCCCTGTCGGTGAGTATCTGCCGGGAACTGGACCTGACCTCGGTGGAGGCGACCACGATCGGCACCGCCTGCGCCGCCGGCAACTACGCCATCGGCGCCGGCCTTGACGCGCTGCGCTGCGGCAATGCCGATTTCGCCCTGTGCGGTGGCGCCGACGCGCTCTGCCGGCGCAACTTCACCGGTTTCTACCGGCTCGGGCTGCTGGACCCCGAAGTCTGCCGGCCTTTCGACACGGACCGGCGCGGGCTGGTCACCGGGGAGGGGGCGGGCGTGCTCGTGCTGGAGACCGAGGCCGCCGCCCGCGCCCGCGGCGCCCGCGTCTACGCCGAGGTCCTCGGCTACGGCCTGAGCTGCGACGCGTACCACCAGCTCACCCCACATCCGGCCGGCATCGTGCGATGCGTTCGAGCGGCCCTGCACGACGCGGGCAGCAAGCCCGGGGACGTCGACCTCGTCTGCGCGCACGCCACCGGCACCCGGACCAACGACACCGTGGAAAGCGGCGCCGTCAACGAGGTGTTCGGTGCCATGCCACCACCCACGATCGGCATCAAGTCCATGATCGGTCACACCATGGGCGCGGCCAGCGCGTTGGGCGGCATCGCCTCCGTACTGGCCATCACCCACGGGTTCATCCCGCCCACCGTCAACCACGTCCGCACCGATCCGGACTGCGCGGTGGACTGCGTCCCCAACACCGCCGTCGACGCCGACATCCGCGTCGTGCAGAACAACGGGTTCGCGTTCGGCGGGAACAACGCCGTGGTCGTCTTCGGCCGGTACCCCGCATGAGGACGAGCGTCCGCACGCCCGCGCCGCCACCGGTCATCAGCGCCTGGACCGCCATCTCCCCCCTGGGTGTGGGCGACGCCGCCCACACCGGGGCGACCCGGCCCGACGGGCCGGCCCACCGCGAGACCCGGCCTGCCCACACGGTCCACCCGGTACCGGACTTCGACCCCCGAGCCGTCCTCGGCAAGGCGGGTACCCGCGCGATGGACCGGGTCAGCGCCCTGGCCATCGCCACCGTCGGCCACCTCCTGCGGGAACACCCGCGAGACCAGACCGACCCGGCGGGCACCGCCGTGGTCCTGGCCACCAACGGCAGCCCGCAAGCCATGCGGGACTTCACCCGCGACTCCCTGCTGGCCGGCAAGCCCTTCCACGTCAACCCCGCCGTCATCCCCAGCGGAGTACCCAACTGCGCCGCCGGCCTGGTCGCGATCTGGCACACTCTCACCGGCCCCAACACCACCATCAGCATGGGCCGCACCGGAGGTCTGTCCGCCCTCGGCTACGCCCGCCGTCTGCTGGCCAACCACCGCGCCGACCGGGTCATCGTGGGCGCCACCGAGGAGTACAGTCCCACCCGGGCCATGCTGGAGCTCCAGCACGACCGGCCCGACAACACCTGCACCACCCTCGGTGAGGGATGCGCGGTGTTCCTCCTCGAACCGCCGGCCCCGCACCCGGCCGACCGGCCGGTCACCGACGTGCTGTGCGTCACGCACCGCGCCAGCCCGGCATCCGACCCGGCGGCCCAGCTCCCGGACTGCGTCCGCGACGCACTGAACCACTGCCGGATCCGCCCCGAACAGGTATGGGCCGCGCTGGGCTCCCACGCGGCCGGCGAACCCGGACGCCGCGAACAACAAGCCCTCGACGACCTGTTCGGCACCGATGTCACCCACCGGATACCACCGCTGCCCATGGGCGACACCGCCTCGGCGACATCCGCCTTCCAGATCGCCGCCGCCCTCGCCGCCCCCGTACCCACCACGGCGGACACCATCCTCGCCGTCACCACGGTCGACATCACCGGTACCGTCGCCTGCGCTATTCTGCGCCGCCGCCCGGTCCGCGCACCGCAACCGTGATGATCTCCGAGCTGCGGTCCGTCAACGGCCGCCCGCTCCAGTCCCCGAACTGCTCCGCGACGACCAGACCCGCCTCCCGCAGGAACGCCGACAGACGCCCGGGGTCCAGATACCGCACCGCACCCCGGCTCACCCGTACCCCGTCCCACCCGGCACCGGCGAACACGGCCCGGAAGCGGACCACGTCCCCCGTCACCGGCAGCTCCGCCTCCCGCCAGAACCGCACCACCTCACCCGCGGGGTTGGACAGCCGGACCGCGTCACGCGCCGTCCACCCCTCCCACTCACGAACGGCCGGGTGCCGTATGTCGAATACGAACCGGCCGTCATCGGTGAGGGCCCGGCGGACCGCGGCCAGCGAGACCCGAAGATCATCGTCACTGACCAGCACTTGAAACGCGTGGCCGGTCATCACCACCAGATCGAATTCGCGCTCCCAGCCCACCGAGGAGAGGTCGCCCAGCACCCAGTCGACATCGGTCTGTCCACGGGCGTACTCCAGCATCGCACCAGCTGGATCCAGCCCGCACAACCGCCCGGCGTGACCACTCTGCCGGGCCCGGCGCAACAACGCGCCAGTGCCACAACCCACATCGAGCACGGATCCCGCAGACATCACCAGCGGCAGATAGAAGTCGAAATCCTGCCGCCCAACACAGAACGGATCATAAAACCCCGCCAGGAACCGGTCGGAATACCAGTGATCCACCACAACGCCAACTTACCGAAGGGGCCACCGTGTTGTCGGTGGATCCCGGGGTCCCGCCGAGGTGAGCCGAAAAGGGGCGGTGGGGTGCTCTCGGACCGCTCCGGCTCGGCCGCTTCACCGGCTACGGATGCGCCCCCGCGCCCGGCATCAAGGTGCCCGGTTCCGCGGGGGCGACCTCCACGGCCTCCGTCTTGACGCTGCGCCGCTGGCGCTTGGCCACCCAGGTGGCGAGCCAGGACAGCAGCATGCACATCCCGATGTAGATCGGGGAGATGACCATCACGACGGGGATGAACGGCAGGTCGTAGTCGAGATTGCTGGCGATCAGCTTGCCGGCGTGGAGGAACTCCTCGTAGGTGATGAGGAAGCCCAGCGAGGTGTCCTTCAGGGCGACGACGAGCTGGCTGATGATGGTGGGCAGCATGGCGCGCAGCGCCTGGGGGACGAGGACGTGGGTCATCACCTGGGTCTTGTACATGCCCAGGGAGTACGCGGCCTCCCGCTGGCCGCGGTCGACGGCGTTGACGCCGGTGCGGAAGACCTCGGCGAGGACCGAGCCGTTGTAGAGGGTCAGGCCGGTGACCAGGGCGGGCAGGGGCTGGACCTTGAGGGCGACGAAGACGAAGAAGATCATCACCAGGACGGGCATCGCGCGGAAGAACTCCACGACGACGGTGGCGGCCCAGCGCAGCGGCCGGTGGACGGAGAGCCGGCCGCAGGCGAGGATCCCGCCGAGGGCGAGGGAGAGGACGGCGGCGTAGCCGAAGGCGCGCAGGGTGTTGCCGAGGCCGCGCAGCAGGAGCTCCTGGACGCCCTTGTACTCGAAGGGGGCCCACTTCGCGGCCGTGAACTGGTGGGTGTCGAGGAGGAGGGTGACGACCCAGGCGAGGATGCCGAGGATGACGGCGGTGGCGGCGAGCCCGTAGAGCAGGTGGCGGCGGCGGGCGTGGGGGCCGGGGATGTCGTAGAGGGCGGTGGCGGCCGCCGTGTGCGCGGTCATCGGGCGACTCCCCAGCGCTTCTCCAGCACGTTGAAGAGCGCGCTGATGGACAGGGTCACGATCAGATAGCCGACGGCGATCCAGATGAAGGTCCAGATGATGCTGTAGCCGAGCTCGTTGAGGGTCTTGTAGGTGCCGAGGAGCTCGGTGACGCTGAACGAGCCGGCGATCGCGGAGTTCTTGGCGAGGGCGATGAGCGTGGAGCCGACCGGTGGGATGACCGAGCGGAAGGCCTGGGGCAGGACGACGGCGCCCAGGGTCTGGCCGAAGGTCATGCCGAGGCTGCGGGCGGCCTCGCCCTGGCCGGTCGGCACGGTGTTGATGCCGGAGCGCAGGGCCTCGCAGATGAAGGCGGAGGTGTAGCAGCCCAGGGCGAGGACCGCGAAGAGCTGGAAGGGCAGGACGAGCCCGAAGCGCGGCAGGCCCAGCAGGACGGCGAAGAAGAGCAGGGTGAGCGGGGTGTTGCGCAGCACCGTCACCCACACCGTGCCGAAGACGCGCAGCGAGCCGACGGGGGCGACGCGGAAGGAGGCCATGAGGAAGCCGAGGGCGAGCGCGAGCAGCGAGGCGTAGACGGTGAGTTCGACGGTGCCGAGGAAGCCCTTGCCGTAGAGGGAGAAGTTGTCGGTGAGTACGTTCATGAGGGTCTCGTCCTCCTCAGCCCGCCGGGTAGCGGTCGACGGCGGGCGGCTGGGGGGCGGGGACCCCGGACAGGCCGAGGGTGGCGTCGTAGGCCTTCTTCCAGTCGCCGTTCTTCTCGTGGGCCACGATGGCGTCGTCGAGGGCGAAGCGCAGGGCCGTCTCGGAGTGGGGGACGCCGATGCCGTAGGGCTCCTGGGAGAAGAGGCGGCCCACGACCTTCAGCTCCTCGGGGGCCTTGGCGGCATAGCCCAGGAGGATGGTGTTGTCGGTGGTGACGGCGTCCACCTGGAGGCTGAGGAGGTTGTCCACGCAGATCGAGTACGTGTCGTAGGCGACGGCGTGGGCCTTGGGGTAGTCCTTCTCGATGCGCTGGAGCGGGGTGGAGCCGGCGGCCGAGCAGACGCGCTTGCCGGCCAGGTCCTGGGGGCCGTCGATGCCCTTCTCGTCCCTGCGGATCAGCAGGTCCTGCCCGGCGATGAAGTACGGCCCGGCGAAGCCGACCTGCTTCTTGCGCAGCGCGTTGATGGTGTAGGTGCCGACGTAGTAGTCGATCTGGCCGTTCTGGAGGGCGGTCTCGCGGTTGGCCGAGGCGATGGTGCGGAACGCGAGGGTCTTCGGGTCGAAGCCGAGGGAGGCGGACATCATCCTGGCGATCTCGATGTCGAAGCCGGCGTAGACGCCGGTCGCCGGGTCCTTCTGGCCCAGGTAGGGCTGGTCCTCCTTGACGCCGACGACGAGGTGGCCGCGGCGCTCGGCGGCCCGCCAGGTGGCGGAGTCCGGCAGCCGGAACCCCTGGGCGACGTGGTAGACGGGCAGCGCCCCCGGCTTGGGTCCCTTGACGGGCGGGCTGCCCTCCTTGCCGCAGCCGGCGGCGAGGAGGACGACGGCACCGGTGAGGGCGACGACACCGGTGAGGCCGGTGAGGGCGAGGGCGGAGAGACGGCGTCCCATGGTCGGTCCACCCGCCTCAGTGCTTGAGGATCTTGGACAGGAAGTCCCTGGCGCGCTCGCTCTCGGGCGCGGTGAAGAACTCCTCGGGCGTGCGGTCCTCGACGATGCGGCCGTCCGCCATGAAGACGACGCGGTTGGCGGCGTAGCGGGCGAAGCCCATCTCATGGGTGACGACGACCATCGTCCGGCCCTCCCGGGCGAGCTGCCGCATCACCTCCAGCACCTCGTTGATCATCTCCGGGTCCAGGGCCGAGGTCGGCTCGTCGAAGAGGAGCGCCTTGGGGTCCATGGCCAGGGCACGGGCGATGGCGACGCGCTGCTGCTGGCCGCCGGAGAGCTGGGCGGGGTACTTCTCGGCGTGGTCCAGCAGCCCGACCCGCTCCAGCAGTTCGCGCGAGCGCCGGTCGGCCTCCTCCTTGCCGCGCCTGCGCACCTTGACCTGGGCGAGGGAGACATTGGCGAGGACGGTCCTGTGCGCGAAGAGGTTGAAGGACTGGAAGACCATGCCGACCTCGGCGCGGAGCCGGGCGAGGTCCCGGCCCTCCTCGGGCAGCGGCTGCCCGTCGAGGGTGATGGTGCCGGACTCCACCGGCTCCAGGCGGTTGATGGTCCGGCACAGCGTGGACTTCCCCGACCCGGACGGGCCGATGACCACCACCACCTCGCCGCGGCCGACGGTGAGGTTGACGTCCTTCAGCACGTGCAGTTTTCCGTAGTGCTTGTTGACGTCACGCAGCTCGATCAATGGCTCGACGGCCATACCAGTCCTACCCACTCGCTCTCGGCGCTCCGGCGGTCGCCGCACCCTAGACCGCCGGGAAACCGCGCCCCGCCGGTGACACACGGCCGCCCCGGGGATGACACCGGAACGGGTCGGCGCGAGCCGCCATTTGCCCTAGGTACACAGACCCAGCCTGGGTACCTAGCCTGTGGGGTCCGGACTGGGGAACCGAGGGGGAAGGGAGCCCCACGTGGGCGACAGCAGGCCCGTATATCTGCGCATCGCGGACGACCTCCGGCGACGGATCGACGAGGGCGGTCTCGCCGTGGGCGACCGCATCCCGTCCCGCTCCGAGCTCAAACGCGCGTACGAGGCCAGCGACCAGACCGTGGACCGGGCGGTACGGGTACTGAAGGCCGCCGGCTACGCGGAGGGCCAGTTCGGGCGCGGGGTGTTCGTCACCGACCGGGCACCGCTCGGCACCCTGCTGCGCTCCACCGGGGCGGTCGACTCGCCCTTCGCGGCGCAGATCCGCGGCTACGGCGGCAGGGCGGCGCCCATCCCGGGCCCGGCCGACCCGGCGGGCCGGGACACCACGCCGGCCCTGGACCCGACGCCGCCCCGGGACACCACGCTGACCTGGGAGGCCACCTCCAGCGAGACGCCCGCCCCGGCCCCGATCGCCGAACGGCTGGGCATCGGCACCGGCGAGCCGGTGCTGTGCACCCAGTACGAGTACCTGGCCAACCGCCACCCCGTACAGCTCGCCACCAGCTGGGAGCCGCTGACCATCACCGAGGGCACCGACGTGGCCCTCCCCGAGCGCGGCCCCTACGCCCGGCGCGGGGTGCGCGGCCGGCTCGCCGCCATCGGCGTCCGGGTCGTCAGGGCACGCGAACTGGTGGGCTCCCGGCCCGCCACCACCCCGGAGGCGGAGGCCCTGGGGTGCGCGGCGGGCCAGTGCGTCACCGTCGTGGAGCGCACGCACTTCGACGGCGACGACCGGGCCGTGGAGACGTCGGACATCGTGGTCCGGGCGGACCGGTGGCGGCTGGAGTACACCATCACGTTCACCAGCTGACGGGGGGCGCCCCCGTCACCACCGCCGCGCCGCCGGCCCACATCCGCCGTCCCACATCCGCCGCGCCACCGTCCCGTCGCGCCACCGTCCCGTCGCGGCGTCAGACCTCGGCGAGCTCCGCGTAGAGCTGCGACAGCTCCGGCGCGCCGTCGGCCGCCCATGTCCGGCCCGCCTCCACCACGTCGATCTCCCGGCCGCCGGCCAGCCGCACCACCGGCTGGCCGTCCTGCCGGAGCCACCAGCCGGCGCCCCGTACGGTACGGACGACGACCGTGCCCAGGTAGAGCCCCGCGTCGTTGCCGAGCCAGGGCAGCAGTTCGGGGTCGTCGCGCCAGCGCGGCTGAAGCTGGTCCAGTGCCTCCAGGGACGACGGCGCGTCGTCGAGCTCGACGCCGGCCGATTTCGCGTGGGCGCGCAGCAGTTCGCACTCCGCCAGCAGCCCGGCCAGGCCCTCCGGGTCCCTGTCCGCGACTTCGGGCGGCACGGCGCCGCGCGACGGACCGTGCCGCTTGCGCCAGCCGTCCAAGAAGGGAATGTTCATACCGCGCAGGATCTCACTCGCACGGATGGCCCCACCACCGGCGCGCGGTGAACGACGTGGCCGGGTGGCCTCCTTGACGTTCCCCAGCCGTCTCCTTAGCTTCATCCCGCCACACGCAGAGCGGGGAACGCTGGGAGGCATGACGCGCATGCTCCGGAGATCGAAGCCCAGGGCGTCCGGTGGGACGCCCGGCGGAACACGTCACAGACCGGGCGCCGCCGCCCGCCGGGCGGTCGCGGCGGGCCTCGTCGCGGTGGCCGCGACCTGCGCCCTCGGGCTGGGCGCGCTCCCCGCGACCGCGGAGCCCGGCGCGGTCCGTACCGGCCCGGACCGCACGGACACGGCGGCGGACGCCACGGGGCCCGACGACCCCGCACGGGATCCCGCGCCGGACTCCGGCCCGGACTCCGACCCAGTGCCCGACCCCGACCC
>NZ_JAILXP010000640.1 GCF_020740895.1 Streptomyces sp. UNOB3_S3
CCACTCCCAAGTCCGACAGCTCGCGCGGCATGGTCTACGAGGGCCTCGAACCCGCCCCCAAGGGCGACCCCTGCGCCGGCGTCTACCGCGTCTCCTCCGCGCGGCTGTGCACCCACGGCCCGGACGCGCCGCCCAAGGGCGTCGACATCGCCAAGGACACCCAGCCGGTGGCCCGCGCCACCGCCTCCGGGTCCACGGACCCGGCCGGGGACGGCGGACGGGCCCCCTCCGCCGCCGAGGCGCTGCGCGGCGCGCGGCCCGTCCTCGACGCCCGCACCGGCGGCGTGGCCGCCCCGGCCGCGCCCGGCGGCGGTACGACCACGCCGCAGGCCCCGTCCGGCTCCCGCGTGGTGTGCGAGGGCGACGGCTCCGGCGGCAACCGCGTCCAGGTGCTGTACGCCCACGCGCCCGGCCGCGACCGCTTCGCCCAGTACGCCGCCTCGTTCAAGCAGTGGGCGGCCGAGACCGACCTCATCTACAACGCGAGCGCCCAGGAGACCGGCGGCGAACGGCACGTCCGCTACGTCACCGAGTCCGACTGCACCGCCTCCGTCCTGAACGTCGAGCTGCCCGCGGGTTCCCTCCAGGAGTTCGGCGCGACGAACGACGCGCTGGCCGCCAAGGGCTTCAACCGCCGCGACCGCAAGTACATGATCTTCGCGGACACCCAGATCTACTGCGGCATCGGCACCTTCAACGGTGACGAGCGTCCCGGCCAGGACAACATGAGCAACTTCGGCCCCTCCTACGGCCGTACGGACTCCGGCTGCTGGGGCGGCAGCACCCCCGCCCACGAACTGGGCCACAACCTCGGCGCCGTCAACAACAGCGCCCCGCACACCAGCCGCGCCGGGCACTGCGTCGACGAGTGGGACATCATGTGCTACTCGGACGCGCCCAACTACCCGCAGATGCAGATCCTCTGCCCCGACCGCGCCGGCGACCAGCGCCTGGACTGCCATCACGACGACTACTTCCACACCAACCCCAGCCCGGGCAGCTATCTCGCCACCCACTGGAACATCGCCAACAACCGCTTCCTCATCGCGGGCGGCGGCAAGGGCCCCGGCACCGGCCCCTCGCCCACTCCCACCCCCACCACCGGGCCCACGTCCGGACCGACGCGCCCGTCCACCGGCCCCGACGTCCAGGTGACCCAGGTCGGCCCGGACTCCGCGCTCGTCAGCTGGAACCCGGTCGCCGGGGCCACGGGCTATGAGCTGCTCCTCGACGGCAGGAAGCTGGCCGACGTCAAGGACACCGCCCTGCGGATCACCCGGCTCACGCCCGACAGCGCCCACCGGGTCGCCGTCGCCGTGCGCGACGGGCAGGGCAAGGTCTCCGCGCCCGGCCGCGCCGCCGCCTTCCGCACCCTCGCGGCCACCACCGGCCAGACCCGGCCCGGCGGTAAGTACGTGCTGGTCAACGGACTGACCGGACAGGCCGCCGACCTCTGGGGCAGCTCCTCCGCCGACGGCACCGTCGCCATCGCCTACCAGCGGCACGGCTACGCCAACCAGCAGTGGACGTTCGAGAACGCGGGCGGCGGCGCGGTGCGCCTGAAGTCCGTCCAGTCCGGCAAGTGCCTCCAGCCGGGCACCGACGGGCGGGCGGTGGCCGGCCAGTACGTCGCCCAGCGGTCCTGTGACGACACCAACGCCCAGAAGTGGCGGCTGACCGCCGCGGGCGACGGCTCGTACGTCCTCCAGCCGCAGGGCTCGCAGCTGGTCCTGGGCATCAGCAGCCGCTGGTACTACGGCGGCCAGCTGCTGGAACTCCAGCAGCGCAACAACCAGGGCTACCAGAACTGGACGCTGGCCAAGGCCTCCTGACGCACCACCGTCCCTCCCCGATCCGGGCCGGCGGCCACCACCACCCCCCACACCAC
>NZ_JAILXP010000641.1 GCF_020740895.1 Streptomyces sp. UNOB3_S3
GGGTGGGGTGGGTCAGCTGAGCGCGGAGGAACAGGTGGTGGGGGTCGCGTGCGCCGGGTCGAGCGCGTTGGCCACCTCGTGGAAGGCGATGCGGTCGATGGTGCCGATCGCGGCGTGCTCGGAGATGTCCCACTTGCACAGGTTCTGGAGCTCGATGTTGCGTACGTTCGGGCCGGACAGGAACTGGGTCCTGTAGGGCGTGACCACCTCGTCGTACTTGGTCGCGATGACCGTGTACTTCACACCGGGCACGGTGTCACCACCGGCGTTCAGCTTCTTCATGAACTCCGAACCCACCAACTGGTCCTCGACACCCGGCATCGTCAGGGAGACGACATTGCGGGCGCCCGGCACGGCGTCGATGAGGCGAGCCATCCCCGAGGCCGTGGTGCCGTGGTTGGAGGGCGCGATGCCCACGAGCTTGTCGACCTTGTCGGCGCCGCCCAGGAACTTGAGGTAGTAGCGCGGCAGTGCGCCGCCGCCCTGGGAGTGACCGACGATGTCCACCTTCTTGGCACCGGTGGACTTGAGGACCTTGTCCACGAACACCGAGAGCTGGTCGGCGGACTTGGCGATCGGCCCGATGCCGTGGACGAGCGGCACGCCGGCCTGCTGCCCGTAGTCCAGGGAGTAGACGCAGTAGCCGCGCTGGACCAGGTACGGGGCCGCCATGAGCCAGTTGTCCCATGAGTTGGCGAACGTACCGTGTGCCAGGACGACAGGGTTGGGGTGGGCCGCGGAGGGCTTGCAGGACCAGTTGTTCCAGCCACTGGTGACGGTCATGTCCACCTGGGCGGCGGCCGGGGCCGCCGACGCGGAGGCGGATCCGAAGGACAGGGCCAGCGCCAGCGCCGAGACGGTGCCGGCGAGGACGCGGAGCGTTCTCTTGCGTACGGACATGGGACTACCTCGCAAGTGGGGGGATGGACTTCGTGTCGGACGGCGGGTCAGCTGAAGAACGAGGCGCAGGTGGTGGGGGTCGCGTGCGCCGGGTCGAGCGCGTTCTTCACCTCGTGGAAGGCGACGCGGTCGACCATGCCCAGCGCGATGTGCTCGGAGACGTCGAGCTTGCACAGGTCCTGGACCACCACGTTGCGCACGTTCTTGCCCGAGAGCTGCTGCGACTTGTAGGGCGTGGCGATCTCGTCGTATCTGGTCGAGATGACCGTGTATTTCACTCCGGGCACGGTGTCCGGCTTGGAGTTGAGCTTCTTCATGAACGCGGAGCCGACGATCTGGTCCTCCACGCCGGGAACGGAGAGGGACAGCGCCTTGCTCACGCCGGGAACCTTGCGCGCGAGGGTGCCCAGCCCGGAGGCGGTCGAGCCGTGGTTGTCCGGTGCCAGGCCGATGAGCTTGTCGACCTTGGCGGCGCCGTTCATGAAGTTGAGGTAGTAGCGCGGCAGGGGGCCGCCGCCCTGGGAGTGACCGACGATGTCCACCTTCTTCGTGCCCGTGGACTTGAGGACCTTGTCCACGAACGCGGACACTTCTCCGGCCGACTTGACGAGGGGCCCCTGGCCGTTGAACCCCGGCATGTAGGGCAACTTGCCGTAGTCGAGGGAGTAGACGCAGTAGCCCTTGGCGGCCAGCTCCGGAGCCAGGGCGAACCAGGTGTCCGCCTGGTTCGCCCAGGTGCCGTGGAGGAGGACGACGGGGTTGGGGTGGGCGGCGGACGGCTTGCAGGACCAGTTGTTCCAGCCGCCGGTGACGGCCTTTCCGGCCTTTCCGGCCTTTCCGGTCTTCGCGTCGGCCGGGGCCGCGGACGCGGAGGCGGCGCCTGCCGTCATGGTCAGGGCCAGCGCCGAGGCGGCGCAGGCGAGGGCGCGGAACGATCTCTTGTGCGGGGGCATGGGAGTACCTCACGGGGG
>NZ_JAILXP010000642.1 GCF_020740895.1 Streptomyces sp. UNOB3_S3
CCCTAGAGCCCGGCCCCGCCGGTGCCGGCAGCGTCCGTGCGCTTCGGTGTTGCCGGGCCCCCGCGCCCATACTCGTTTGCCCGCTCCTGGATCGCCCGCATCCGGGCGGCCTCGTCCGCGTCGACGCCGTCGTAGCCGCGCTCGGCGATGACGGCGGCGAGGCCCATGGCCTCGACCTGGTCGCCGAAGACCTTCGACAGGGTTTCCAGCCTCGCGTGGACCGCCTCGTACAGTGCGGCAAGGCCCTCGGCGGAGCCGAAGCCCTTGCCGAAGGAGCCCGGGGCGACCTTCTGGTCGCCCATCGTCTTCGGTGAGGCCGCCGACTTCTCCAGGTTGGCCAGTACCTCGTCGATGCGGTTCTTGAACGTCGTCAGCGTCTCGGCCTCTTTGGCCAGGCGGGCGTTCATCCCCAACTTCCCCTCCCCCAGGCACTTCTGCGTCACTGTAGTCACTCGTGAAGCGGCGCCCCAACCAGATTGCCGCCAGGTGCGCGTCAGGTATCCGTCAGGGTGCGGCCACCGCGACGATCACGTCCGCGTCCTGGGAATCGAGCCGGCCTTCGTTCAGCAACAGCAGGCGGTCTCCCCGGAGATGGGACACCAGCGCCCTGGGGCGGGCCAGGCGCCATTCGGTCGCGCGGAGGTCGCGGGCGAGGTGTGTGGTGCGGGCGGCTTCGCCTGTGCGGGTGGAGACGCGGGACAGTTCGCCGACGCGTTCCGGGGTGCCGGGGACGTAGACGGCGAGCCGGTCGTTCTGCACCGAGACGGGAAACGCGGTCCGGTTGGTGTCGGCCTTGTATGTCCATTTCTCGCGACCGTTCGTGAGGTCGTAGGCGGTCGTGGAACCCTTGCGGGCCACATAGACCGTGTCACCGTCGATCAGGTATTCCGGGCATTTGCTGACGCTCGCCGAGCAGATACTGCCGTCGTGGTCGCGCCGGAGCTCGATGCGGGAGCGTTCCTTGCCGTCGGTGTCATTGAGGGTGACCAGCTGCACGGGCCTGCCCTGGCCGTCACTGGTGAGCAGGACGACGGGACGCGTCGAGAGGACCTCGTCGACCTCCTCCTCGCCACGCCCCTCCCACGTCCACTTCGGCTTGTCGAGCGCCGCCGGATTCTGGGAGCGCACCCTCGTCCGATTTTCGCAACGGGCCAGCGTCAGCATCTGGGAGCCGCCGGCCGCGCCGACGAAGCGACACGGCTCTTTCTGGGGCGAGTCCCCCACCAGCTTGCCGTCCGCCAGGCTGACGATTTTGGCTCCCGTGGCCCAGGTGATCAGGCCGTGGCCGGCGTTCACCGCCACTTCCAGCTCCGCCTTCCATTTCTCCGGCCGGAAATTGTCCAGGTCCGGGTCGTCGCCCTTGTGGAGGGCGATGGGTTCCGACCAGAGCCGCACTCCGCGACGGATGTCGATGACCGTCATCGCGTCGCAGAATCCCGACGCCTTGAGGGCGATGAGCACACGGCCGTCGTCGGCGTCCCTCGACGCCGCGCACAGGACTCCGTCCAGCACCAGCGACCACTGCTTCTCGCCGGTTTTGAGGTCGTAGGCCGTGACCATGTCGGGCTCGGCCTTGACCACCGTGGTCGGGGTGAACCAGGCGCCCGGCGCCGCGTTGGCGCCTCGTGACGGTTCGGTGCGGGCCGTCTTCCTCCACACCATCGCTCCCGCCTCGGCGGCACCCGGACCCTGGGCCGAGGGCTTCGGGTCACCGTCCGGCCCGCCCCACACGGCGTACGCGCCACCGCCGCACGCGAGGAGGAGGGCGAGGATCAGGCCCGTTGTCCAGAGCTTCCGCCGGCCCGTGCCGGACACCGGGGCAGGGGGAGGCGTCACAGGCGAGGGC
>NZ_JAILXP010000643.1 GCF_020740895.1 Streptomyces sp. UNOB3_S3
GCCCACGAGGCACCCACCCGTGACGCCTCCGCCCCCACGCGCATCCTGGTCGTCGGCGGCGGCTACGTGGGGATGTACGCCGCCCTGCGCCTCCAGCGGAAGCTCAAGCGCGGCGAGGCCGACATCCTGGTCATCGACCCCGAGCCGTACATGACCTACCAGCCGTTCCTGCCCGAGGCCGCCGCCGGCTCCATCCAGCCCCGCCACGTCGTCGTCCCCCTCCGCCAGGTCCTCGGCAAATGCCAGGTCCTCACCGGCGAGGTCACCGCCATCGACCACGGGAAACGCACCGCCACCGTCAAGACCCTCGCCTCCGAGGAAGAGGGCACCGGAGCCGTCGACCTCCACTACGACGAGCTGATCCTCGCCCCCGGCTCCGTCTCCCGCACCCTCCCCGTCCCCGGCCTCGCCGACTACGGCATCGGCTTCAAGACGGTCGAGGAGGCCACCGGCCTGCGCAACCACGTCCTCGAACAGCTCGACATCGCCTCCTCCACCCGCGACCCCGAAGTCCGCTACGCCGCCCTCACCTTCGTCTTCGTCGGCGGCGGCTACGCGGGCGTGGAGGCGCTCGCCGAGCTGGAGGACATGGCCCGCTACGCCACCCGCTACTACCACAACGTCCAGCCCGAAGACCTGAAGTTCATCCTGGTCGAGGCGAGCCACCGCATCCTCCCCGAAGTCGGCGTGGAGATGGGCCAGTACGCCATCCGGGAACTGCGCGGCCGCAACATCGACGTACGCCTCGACACCCGCCTCCAGTCGTGCGAGAACCGCGTCGCCGTGCTCAGCGACGGCTCCCGCTTCCCCACCCGCACGCTCGTATGGACCACCGGCGTCAAACCCCACCCCGTCCTCGCCGCCACCGACCTGCCCCTCGACGAGCGCGGCCGGCTCGTCTGCACCGCCGCCCTCCGCGTGGACGGCGCCCCGCACGCGTGGGCCGCCGGGGACGCCGCGGCCGTCCCCGACCTCACCGCCGGCCAGGCCGACGCCACCTGCGCCCCCAACGCCCAGCACGCCGTGCGCCAGGCCAAGGTCCTCGCCCGGAACGTCATCGCCTCCCTCCGCGGCCACGACCTCCAGGACTACCGCCACAAGTACGTCGGCTCCGTCGCCTCCCTCGGCTTCCACAAGGGCGTCGCCCACGTCTACGGCAGGAAGCTCAAGGGCTACCCCGCCTGGTTCATGCACCGCGCCTACCACCTCAGCAGGGTCCCCACCGTCAACCGCAAGGCACGCGTCCTCGCCGACTGGGCCCTCGCCGGGCTCTTCAAACGCGAGATCGTCTCGCTCGGCTCGCTGGAGAACCCCCGCGCCGAATTCGAGCTCGCGGCGGGCACCGGACGCCACCCGGAGGCGAGTTGACGCCGGTGACGGGCGCGGCTTGACGCCGGTGACGGGCGCGGCCCGGAGCACGGGAACGCCTTTTTTGGGACGCGGCGTCTGACGAATGTCGGACCCGTCGGCCACACTGGACGTGTGACCATGGGTGGGCTGGTAGCCGCGAAGAGTAACAATCATGAGGATCCGGACGTTTGCTGCACTCCCCCGGGGGCCGGCCCCCGCACCGCAGACCGCGCCGCCGAGCCGGACGCGCGGCACCGCCACCCCGCAAGGCACCCCACGCCGCCGAGCTGACCCGGAACGACTCCGCGAGGTAATCCTCAGTGAACTTCACCCGCTGGAGCGCCCGGCTCCCCGGAACGCAGCGCCGAGCAGCGGCTCGCGCCGACCGCACGCCCGCCACGCCCCCGCAGCAGCCACAGCCCGCGCCCCCCGGCGGCAGCGGCCCCGGGCCAGGCCCGGGCGGTGGGCACGGTGCCGGGGCCTGGCCC
>NZ_JAILXP010000644.1 GCF_020740895.1 Streptomyces sp. UNOB3_S3
CGGGGCGGTGGGCGGCGGCGGTGTGCCGGTCGGGCTCGTCGAGCAGGACGAGCGGGAAGCGGGTGGCGGGGGTGACCTTGCCCGCCTCCGTGAGGACGCGGCGGGCCGTGGTGATCTCGTCGGCGGTCAGCGGGTCGAGCGGGTGCGGGTGCGCGGGCCGGGCCGGCGCCGTGGACGCCGGTACGGGCTCGTCGGGGTGGCAGCTCATGAGGAAGCCTTTCCGGTCATGAGGAACTCCTTCCGGGGTGCGGCGGATCGCCGGGGCACGCCGGGGTGCCCGGGGTGGCGGCCGCGGCCGAGGCGGCCGCCTTCTCCAGCTGGAACGCCTCGTTGCCGAGCCCGATCCGGGCGTGGAGCTCGGGCCGTACCGCCCGGAGCACCAGTCCGTGGATCACGCCGAGGACGACGGCCGCGCCGATGATGCCCGGCAGGATCCAGCCGAGGGCCGAGCCCGCGGTGGCGCCGACGAGGACGTGGAAGTCCTTGACCGCGTAGCCGACGATGCCGAGCAGGGCCGCGCAGGCCGCTCCGGAGGCGACCAGCCGGGGGGCCTGGGCCCGGCCGGCGCCGCGCCGGACGAAGAAGACGATGACGGCGGCGCTGGCGGTGGCCATGAGGACGATGACGCCGAGCGCCCCGACGTTGCCCATCCAGGTGAAGAGCCGGATGACGGGCGCGGTGGGGTCGCCCCGCGGGCGGTCGTCGGTGAGGGCGAAGACGGCCACGGCCAGCAGCGAGACGGCGCTCTGGAGCAGCGACCCGTAGGCGGGGGCGCCGCTGCCGTCCGAGGTGCGGCCGACGGAGGCGGGGAGGAGGCCGTCGCGGCCCATGGCGAAGGCGTAGCGGGCGACGACGTTGTGGAAGCTCAGCATCGCGGCGAACATGCCGGTCACGTAGAAGAGGTGCGTCAGGTCGGTGAAGGTGGTGCCGAGGCGGTCCTGGGTGAGGGCGAAGAGGAGGCCGGTGCCTTGCTCGCGGGAGGCGGCGACGATGCGCGAGGGGCCGGTGGCGATGGTCAGGGCCCAGGAGCCGAGGGCGAAGAAGAGGGCGACGAAGCCGACGGCGAGGAAGGTCACGCGGGCGACGACGACCTGGGGGCGGTTGGCCTCCTCGGCGTAGACGGCGGCCTGTTCGAAGCCGACGAAGGCGGCGATGGTGAAGCAGAGCGCGGTGCCGAGCCCGGCGCCGCCGAGGGTGGTGGGGTCGAAGGCGCGGAAGGAGACGCCTTCGGGGCCGGGGCTGCCGAGGCAGCTGATGTCGAAGACGACGACCATGGCGCACTCGACGAGCAGCAGGGCGCCGAGGACCTTGACGTTGAGGTCTATCTTCAGCCAGCCGAGGACGCCGACGACGGCCACGGCGGCGAGGGCGGGGACCCACCAGTCGACGCCGAGGCCGAGGTGCCGGCGGAGGAGGCCGGAGAACTCGTGGCCGAAGATGCCGTAGATGGCGAACTGCATGGCGCTGTAGGCGACGAGGGCGACGACGGAGGCGGCGGCGCCGGCCGTGCCGCCGAGGCCCCGGGCGATATAGGCGTAGAAGGCGCCGGCGTTGTGGACGTGGCGGCTCATCTCGGCGTAGCCGAAGCTGAAGAGGGTCAGGACGACGCCGAGGAGGACGAAGAGCAGGGGCTGTCCGACGATGCCCATCGTGCCGTAGGTCGTGGGCATGACGCCCGCGGTGACCATCAGCGGGGCGCTGGCGGCGACGACCGACAGCAGCAGGCCCGCGACTCCGATGCGGCCGGCGCGCAGGCGTCTCTCCCGGCCCTTGAAGGTGCTGATCTCGCGCGTGGTGCCGGTCGACATGCGGGAGGGGGTCCTTCCGGTGGGG
>NZ_JAILXP010000645.1 GCF_020740895.1 Streptomyces sp. UNOB3_S3
CCGATCCGCTCCCACAACTCATCCGACACGATCCACGGCGATGCCCCCACGAGCCGGACAACGCTCAACCCGCCCGTCAGACACGGCAACCAGCGTCAACAGATCTCATTCTGTTAGCTGTTGTTAGTGTCGTTGGCCGCTTCTTCGCGGGCCTTTCGTTCCCGCTCGCGGGCCTCGTCCTCGGCCTTCTTGGCCTCCGCGTCAGCCTTCTTGGCGTAGTCGAGGGCGTGGTCGGCGGCTTCCTTCGCCGACTTGGCGTGGGTTTCGGCGGATTCGGCGAATTTACCGGCGGCGTCGGCGTCCTTGCGGGCCTGTTCGGCCGCGCCTTGTGCGACGCTGGCTTCGCTTTCGGCACGGTCGGCGGCGCTGCTTGCGGCTGCGGCGTGTTGTTCGGCTTCGGTGGCGGCGCCGCGGGCGCGGGCGGCTTCGGCTTCGGCCTGGTTGGCGGCCTGGCGGGCGGCGGCTGCGTCGGCGTAGGCCTGGTTGGCGGCTTCGCGGGCGGCCTTGGCGTCGGCCTGGGCCTGGGCGTCGGCCTGGTTGGCGCGAGCCGCTGCGGCGCGGGCCTTGGCGCCGTCGGTGGCGGCGTCGGCGGCGGAGCGCATGGCGGCGGCCATGGAGCGGGTGGCGTTGGCGGAGGAGCGGGCGGCGTCGGCGGCGGCCTTGAATGCGGGGGCGACCTGGGCGTTGGCGCGTTTGGCGGCGGCTTCGGCGGCTTCGGCGGCCTTGAGGGCCTCGTTGGCCTTGGCCTGGGCGGAGGCGACCTGCTCCTCGCCCAGTTCCTGGGCGGCGGTGGCGACGTCGGTGGCGAAGTCGGCGTCGATGTCCTTGCCGGTGAACGGTGCGGTCAGCTCGATCGCGGTGTTCGCCGGGTCGGCGATGCCGGCGGCGCTGGCCTTGGCGGCCGTGGAGGCCTGGACGGCGATACCGGCCTGGAGGCGGGCCATGGCCGCTTCGCGGGTGGCGCCTTCGGCTTCGTCCTTGGTGCGGTTGGCGGCCTGGAGGGCGTTCTTCGCCTCGATGGCGGCGAGACCGGCGAGGCGGGAGGCCTCGTGGGCGGCCACACCGGCGCGGGCTTCCTGCGCGGTGGCCTCGGCGGCCTTGACGTTGGCACGTGTGGCGGCGGCGTGGGTCGCGGCGGCCTCGGCCTCGGCACGGTTCGCGGCGGCGTTGGCGGCGGCTGCGGCGGCTTCGGCCTTGTTCGCGGCCTCGTTCGCACGCGCGGCGTGGGCGGTGGCCTCGGCGGCGGCGGCACGGGCGCGAGCGGCCGCGCCAGCGGCCTCCGTCGCGGCGGAGCGCGCCCGGATGGCGGCACCACTGGCGGTGTCGGCGGCACCCTGCGCCTGATCGGCGGCGGCACCGGCGGTATCGGCGTCCGCACGCGCCTGAGTTGCAGCAGCCTGCGCTTCAACGGAATATGCGGTGCCCTTGGACGCGGCCGCCATCGATGCGGTGGCCTGGGCCCGAGCCCTTTCAGAGTCGGCCTTTGCCCTGGCCTGCTGGCTGTTGACGTAGGCCTCGCGCGCCTTGGTCTCCATGCTGCGGGCGTTCTCATCCGCCGTTGCAGCAACGCCCTCCTGCTTCTCCGCGTCCGCCCGTGCGCTGGCTGCTGTAGCGGCAGCCGCCTGGGCCTCCGCACGGGCCGCCGACGCCGTACGCGCCTCAGCCTCCGCACGCGCCCGCGCCGCAGCGGCAACGTCGCGCTCACGCTCCGCGCGCGCACGCGCGGCGGCGGCCAGATCGCGCTCGCGCTCGGCGATGGCGCGCTGCTCGGCGGCGATCTTCGCCTGGCGCTCGGCCTCCTGACGGGCCTCACGCGTCTTCTTCGCGTGCT
>NZ_JAILXP010000646.1 GCF_020740895.1 Streptomyces sp. UNOB3_S3
GGGCGGGCACCCAGTCGAGGCCGAAGCCGAGCCCCGGGCGGCGCAGCCGCAGCCGGTGGCGGCGCCCGTCGGCCGCGGTGGTGGCGGCGGGCAGGTCACGCAGCCGGGGGACGAAGCGTCCGGCGGGGGTGAGGACGATCTCGTCCTCCTCCGTCGGTTCCAGCAGTTCGCGTGCCAGGCGGGCGGCGTCGGCCTCGGGCGACGGTCCGCGTTCGAGGGCCAGTCGCCGGATGGCGGGCCGGTGCTGTTCGTTGGTGAGGGTGCGGGCCACGGCCCATGGCACGCAGTCGGCCGGTTCCGGGCGGGCCCCCGTCCCGGGTACGGCTCCCGACGGGCGGGTGATCAGCCACAAGGAGGGGTCGACCGCGCGGGGAAGCCGTGCGCAGGCCTGGGCGACGGCGCGCAGGACGGCGGTGCGGGTGACGGCCCGTTCGAGGACGGCCCGGTCACGGTCCGGGCCGACCGGGCCGCCGTCGTCCGTTTCCTTCTCCTCGCCCTCCAGGAGGAGGACCAGGCCGGGCCGGGACCCGTCCGGCCGTAGCCAAGCGGCCCACCAGCCGGGGTCGGTGGTGGCCTGGACGACGGCCACGGCCGCGCCCTCCACCGGACCGAGGGCGCCCGCGAGGGCCTGGGCGAGCGGATCGTCCGGCCGCTCGGCGGCGACGATCCAGCTGGTCGCGGGGGCGGTCTCCGCCTGGGCGGCCTCTCCGGGGGCTTTCGCCCGGCTCCCACGGACGGCCCGTCCGGGCGCGCGGCGCGCCATGAGTACGGAGTGGTCGGCCTCGGCGCCCTCCGCGCTCAGCCGGGCCGTCTCGGCGAAGCCATGGGCAGTGAGCAGCTCGTGCCACTGCTCGGCCGTCAGGAGCGGGGAACGGGGGCGGAGATCCGGGTCGTCGGTGTCCCAGAAGCTCTTCAGCAGGCCGAAGCAGGGAAGGATCCGGTCGAGGTTGTGGGTCTCGGCGGCCAGCAGGTGGCCGCCTTCGCCGAGCAGGCCGGCGATGCGGGTGAGGGTGTCGCGCAGCCGGGTGGTGGCGTGCAGGACGTTGTCGGTGACCACGAGGTCGTAGGCGCCCGGGGCGAAGCCCTGGGGCCCGGGGTCCCGGTCCAGGTCGAGCGGGCGGTAGACGATGTGGTCGTGTCCGGCGAAGCGGGCCCGGGCGCGCGGGAAGAACGTCGCGGAGATGTCGGTGAAGGTGTAGTGCGCGCGTCCGGGTGGCAGGACGTCGAGCAGCATCCTGGTCAGCGCTCCGGTGCCGGCACCGACTTCCAGGACGCGCAGGGGCCGGTCCTCGGGCCAGTTCCGGACGAGCTCACGGACGAAGGCGGCCATCCGGGGCTTTTCCTGGCGGGCCACGGCGCAGGCGGAGTAATAGTTCTCCACCCAGTGGCGGTCGCCCTCCCCGAAGAACATGGTGACGGCGTCATGGCGGCCGAGGAGCACCTCGGGCAGCAGAGTGCCGCAGTGCGTGTGCAGCGCCGCTTCCGTGGCGCACCCCGGGAACTCACGGAGCAGCTGGCCCAGCACGCCCCGGGGGTCGGGGCGGGTGGTCGGCGTCCAGCCGCCGTCACCGTCCCGGCGCAGCGTTCCCGCGCGCTCGGCCTGATCGAGCAGGGCGTACAGCATCCGTCGGTGGTCGGGGAGCGCGCCGGCGGCGATGAGGCTGTCGGGTGTGTGGGCGGTGGCTTCGGGGTCCAAGGTGTGGAGTGCCCGGAGGGTGAAGTGCGCGCTCAGTTGGTCGATCAGGGCGCCGCCCCGGACGTAGAGTTCTCCGTCCCAGTCCGCGGCCTCCACGCGTCCGGCCGCACGGGCCAGTTCACGCAGGGCGGGCA
>NZ_JAILXP010000647.1 GCF_020740895.1 Streptomyces sp. UNOB3_S3
CCCCGCGCCAGCCGTTGCCCCCGGTCCATGGCCCGCACGGTCGTGAACGTCCCGTCCGGGTCCACCTCCGTCTCCAGCGCCGTGACCTCGCCGTCGAAGATCCCCACCCTGCTCCGGCGCCGCGCCGCGGCCACCGACACGGTCATCGCCACCCCCACCGCGATCCCCGCCGAGGCCAGCAACCGGTGCGCGGGATCCCGGAACCGCAGAGTCGCCCGGGCCGGCACCCCCACCGCCGTCTCCACCCGCGCCTCGACCAGCCGGTCCGCCCACTCCTCCCGCAAGGGCGAGCCGAAGGCGACGACCGGCTCCGCCGCGTACAGCCGTTCCGTCACCCGGCACCCCCCACGACACGCTCCTCCAGCACCGGCAGCACCAGCACCGTCCCCACGGGCACCCGGGCCGGATCGTCGACGCCGTTCGCCCGGGCGATCTCCCGCCACCGCCCGGGATCGCCGTACGCCTGCCAGGCCAGCCCCGCCAGACTGTCCCCGGCGACCACCAGATGTGTGCCCACCGGCCCGTCACCACCCGACGTCGGGTTCTGCCGGGGCACCGTCCCGCCGACCTCCTCCAGGGAGACGGAGCACTGCGCGCGCAGCGGTGTCCCGTCGTGCCCGAACCGCGTGTACTCCGCGTCGACCTGCGTCACCAGGGCGAGGAACGCGGTCGTCCGCGCATGCCCCCACTCCAGCCGCACCCACGGCGCGGAGGCCGGCTTCGACGTCGTGCTCCGGGCGGTCGGGGCACAGCAGTCGAGCAGCTTCTCCACCTGGTCCTGCACGCTCGGGCCCGGACCGGCGGCGTCCAGGAACACCTCCAGCGTCATCGTCCGCGGCTGCGCCCCCACGAACTGCGCCCGCGCCGCCTCCCCGTTGGACGGCGCCCGGCTGCGGTCCCAGCGGGCCTGCTTGCCGACCCGCACCCGCTCCGGGTTGAACTGCAACTTGACCCGGCCGCGCTCGGGCCCCGGGGAGTTCCCCGCACCCGTCGGGGGATCGTAGATCACGAGGGCGGCGCGCACGGGTGCGCCGCTCAGCAGCTCGGACAGCATGCGGTCCTCTCGGACGGGGGGCTGACGGGCGGTCAGATGGTGATGCCGAGGAATCCGTTGTGGGCGATCTCCAAGGTCTCGCGGGCCGGTTGCGACTGATCGACGTCGAACGCCGGGCCGCTCCAGCGCACCGGGAGCACCCCGTCGAGCAGCCACCGCACGAGCGGTCTCCGGTCCGGGCCGAGCGCCACGAGCTGCCCGGGCAGCCGCGCGGGCTCGATCATCTGCTGTTGCATCCACGCCCACACGAGCAAGGTGTCCCGCGTCAGCGGCCTGCTCAGCACGACGTTGGTGTAGCGCAGCCGCGTCGGCAGTTGCCACACGTGCCCGTTCGTCCCGCCCTCCACCCGCTCCTCCACGTCCATGGCACAGCCCAGCCCCTCGCACGCCGTGAACGAACCGAGGGCGTGCGTGCCGATGGACAGCTGGAAGTGGGAACTGACGGCGAACGGCTGGTCGGCCATGGACGAACACTCCCGGTGGTCGGTCGTCGGGCGGCGGTCGGCTCCTCAGGCGTCTTCGGCACGGGATCTCACCGGGGGACGGTGCTTCCCCACGCCCCACCGTCCGGCGGCGGCTCGGCCCGCGGCGGCCACTGCGGCCGGGCACGAGCCCGGCGCAACCGCCACCCCAGCTCCAGCGCGGGGAGCACGGCGTCGGCCAGGAGCCCGGCGTGCCGCAGGGCGACCTCCCGGGCGACGGCGGAAGCGTCCGGCGGTGAGGCAGGCTGCCGGGGTGGAGGTGGGGGTGCGGG
>NZ_JAILXP010000648.1 GCF_020740895.1 Streptomyces sp. UNOB3_S3
ACGCGCTGGGACGTCAGGGGGTCCATGGTTCGCCTTTCGGTCGATGCGTTGGTGAGGAGTGCTCGTTCCGCGCGTCCGGTCCGGGCGCGTCTCGGCGCGCCCCTGATGGCTCCACGCGGCGGCCGGACTACGTCGGCCGGTTCGGCGAGCTCCTATTTCCGCCACCGACAGAGATGGGTGAGTCTTTCCTGGCCCGACCGCGCGCTGCTCAGCCCGTACAGCGCGTGGACAGCGTCAGGCGATGGGGGCAATACGCCGACGGCCTGGTTCGTCAGAGCGCCCGAGGGGTTGGGCCCGTGCGTGGGGTGGGGCGCCGTGAGGTCGGCGCGACGCTGAGCCGCTTGCTGGCAAGAGGTGCAGTCGTGTGGGGCGGGAGTGCGGTGAGGGGAGCCGTGACCGCCGGATGTGCTGTGGTGGCCGGCGAGCCCGTCCGTCACCCGCAGGACGCCGTGCGGATGGCCGGATGCGTACGTGGGCAGGGGGCAGCCCACCAGAAGCATCAGCAGACTCCCCACGACGACTACCGGAAGCCAGCGGGCGAAGCGGGGGCGGAGTGGTGTCAAAAGCCCTGGACGGTTACGGCTCTTGAACGTGGATGTAGAGGGCAGGGGCCACTTTGATCCATGGCCCCCGGGCGTATTGCGCGGCACAGGCACTCCGTACGACATCCACACCGGCCGGAAATTCCCGGGCGCGTGGAGGCGGGTCAGACGGGCGGCTGGCGGTGCCAGGGCATAGCGCGGTGTCGCGCCTCAGAAATCTGAGGAACGATGCGATGCGGCACCGGGAACCGGAGGCAATGGGCTATGAGCTCAAGACGAACTCAGCCTGAATGCCGGGTGAGATCCAACCGGTTCCGGAGAACCTGGCTTCTAAATGCGCAGGATGCGTACGGCTGCCGACGACGGGCTTTCCGGCGCGCTTGCAGGCAGGCTTACGGCCGCCCCGGCCGGGGTGCTCAACGCCGCCGCGGTGTCGAACGGTGTCGAGCAGCCGGGTGCGAAGAAGTCCGGGCCCTCCTGCGGCTTGCCGGAGGCGCATTCCTCGGCTGCGTGAACGGTCTCGTCGTTGCCGTGGTGACTGTTGGTGTCGTCCTGCTTCAGCGCAGTGGACGACACGGCACCAGGGTTTGAATCTCCCTGTGCCTCATGCCCCTTGGCGATGTGCTCGAAGGTTGACATGGCCACCGGGCTGCCGGTCGAGTGGCTGACGGCGCTCTCACCGCTGATGCCGTGGGTGTAGAGGAAGCCGAACAGCAGCATGGCCAGCCACAGCAGACGCGACGGACCTGCCACCGGGCGGTGGCTCCGTCGCGTACGGAGTGTGGGCTGGGCCGAGACCATGGCGTGATCCTAGCGTCACGTCGGCCCGTTAATGTCACCGCACCGTCCCAACGGTGTGTGAATCAGCCAACGTGCAGATGCTGCAATGGGTATTACGGCTCGGTTCGTCCCTGCTGTCGGTACGCAAGGGGTAATCGTTTCACCTGTCCAGGAGTAGTCGGGTACTGGAGGTTTGGGTGACTTAAGTGCACCGTAATTATTGAGCGTTCAGCCATTAGAGGGCTGCCCTTGAGCCTTGCAGAGCTCTCGGATACTGCCGGATTTCGACGCGGCGCGCCCGGCACCGCGAGTGCGGTACCGGGCGCGAGCCGGGTAGTGAGGGCTATCGGTGGGCGCTGCGGAAGCGGCGGAGGCGGAGGCTGTTGCCGACGACGAAGACCGAGGAGAAGGCCATCGCGGCTCCGGCGATCATGGGGTTGAGGAGGCCGGCGGCGGCGAGGGGGAGGGCGGCGACGTTGTAGC
>NZ_JAILXP010000649.1 GCF_020740895.1 Streptomyces sp. UNOB3_S3
CAGCCACCCCGACCGCCGCGCCGCCGTCGCCGACTGGGCCGCGCGCACGGGCGGGGTGATCGTCGAGGACGACTACGACGGCGAGTTCCGCTACGACCGCCAGCCCGTGGGAGCCCTCCAGGGACTGGCCCCCGAGCACGTCGTCTACTGCGGCACCGCCAGCAAGTCCCTCGCCCCCGGCCTGCGCCTCGCCTGGCTCGTCCTCCCCGAACACCTCGTCGCCGACGTCGTGGACCTGCGCCGGTCCGGCGAGTGGGGCATGGGCGTTCTCGATCAGCTCACCCTCGCCGAGTTCATCAACTCCGGTGGCTACGACCGTCACATCCGCGCCATGCGCCTCCACTATCGCCGCCGCCGCGACGACCTCGTCTCCGCCCTCACCCGGCACGCCCCCCACATCCGCGTCACCGGCATCGCCGCCGGCCTCCACGCCGTCCTCGAACTCCCCCCGGGCACCGAGCAGTCCACGATCCAGGCCGCCGCCTGGCGGGGCCTGGCGGTGCAGGGCCTGAGCGCCTTCCGTCACGCCGCCGCGGACGACTCCGTCCCGGTCCCCGTGCCGGACGGCCGCGACGGCCTGCTCGTGGCCTACGGAACGCCCGCGAAGCACGCCTTCGCGGGGGCGCTGGAGACTCTCATCGACGTCCTGCCGCCGGCGTCGTGATACGCGACAGCGGGATTCACCGTGCTCAGGAGCACTGCATGGTGAACATCGCTTGATCGAAGCGGCCGGCGGCCAGGTCCTCGGGGCGTATGAGCCAGTAGAGGGCGCCGCAGTCGCCCCACATCATGTCGGCGTCGTCATCGGTGTCGATCTGGGCGAGGAGCGTCCAGCGCCCGGCCTCCTCCTCGACGCGCGGGTCGCTCCAGGCGATGTCGCCGCCGTCGCGGTTGAGGAAGCCGTGGGCGATCTCGTACTCCACGGGGTTCTGGACGGGGTTGGCGTGGCCGCCGATGAGGTGGTCGGCGTCCCGCTCCAGATCCCACAGCGCCTCGACGAACGCCTCGGCCTCCGCCGGGTGGCGGTTGTGGTCCTTGACGACACCGTCGCGGTGCAGGGCCGCGACGAAGTCCGGGTGCCAGGAGTCGGGCGCGGTCCACTTCACACGGGCCGTCAGCGGCACGGCCGGGTACGGCTCGAACTCCACGTCCTCGTCGTCGACGACGGGCCAGGCGCGCTCGGCCACCGCGACCCCGGCCGGGACGTGGACGACCCGGGCGCCCGCCCACGTCTCCGGCTCCCCGGGCCAGACCAGGGAGTCGCCGTCGTCGATCTGTCCGTCGAAGTAGAAGAACGACAGCGTCCCGTCGGCGGGCAGCGCTATGTCCAGCGCGCCCTTGGGCAGCGCGGCACAGTCGACCGACGCGATGAACGACAGCGGCCCGTGCTCCTCCCACACTGGCCACGCCATGCCCTCCGGCAGCTCGGGCAGCCCGCCCAGCCGCCCGACCACCACGTCCTCCGCCCCCGGCTCCGGGGTCGCCACCAGCCGCGCGGCCGGGCGGCACAGGGAGATCCAACGCTCGGCGAGGTCGGCGGGCAGAAGCGTCCGGGCGAGGTCGTGCAGCGTGCTCTCAGTCATGCCGACGATGATGCACGGCACCACTGACAATCACGTCTGAGCAGCGAGGATGTCCCGGATCGCGGCCATGCCGCGCCTGGTGGCGGCGACGGCGCCGGAGGCGTCGGCAGTGGCCTTCTCGGTACGGCAGTCGCGGCATGACGTCTCGTCGGCGACCGGGCGGAACATGCGCCCGCAGCCGCCCGGGCGCCGACGAGACGTCATGCCGCGACTGC
>NZ_JAILXP010000065.1 GCF_020740895.1 Streptomyces sp. UNOB3_S3
GGTTCGGGGGCCGGGTGGGCGGCCAGCCAGCGGTCGATGGCGATCCGGGCCGCCGGCGTACGGGCGTGCTCGCGCCACTCGGGCGAGGGACCGGAGGCGCTGTCGGGGGACATCAGCAGATGGAGGGTGTCGCCGTCGCGCAGCACCGTGCCGAGGGCGGCCAGCCGGCCGTTGACCCGGGCGCCGATGCAGTGGTGCGCCCCGTCGCCGTACTGGGCGTAGGCCGCGTCGACGCAGCTGGAGCCCGCCGGGAGGCCGATGGTGCCGCCGTCGGCCCGGAAGACCGTCACCTCGCGGTCCTGGGCGAGCTCGTCGCGCAGGGAGGTCCAGAAGGTGTCGGGGTCGGGGGTGGCGCGCTGCCATTCCAGGAGGCGGGAGAGCCAGCCGGGACGGGTGGGGTCGACGCGTTCGCCGTCCGGCGCGTCGGGTGCGTCGGGTGCCGCGTAGGGGTTGCCGAGGGCGATGACGCCGGCCTCGGCGACCCGGTGCATCCGGTGGGTGCGGATGAGGACTTCGGCCGCCTGGCCGTCCTCGCCGGCGACGGCCGTGTGCAGCGACTGGTAGAGGTTGAACTTGGGGGCGGCGATGAAGTCCTTGAACTCCGAGATGAACGGGGTGAAGCAGGTGTGCAGCTCGCCCAGGACCGCGTAGCAGTCCGCGTCCTCGGCGACCAGGACGAGCAGTCTGCCGAGGTCGGAGCCGGTGAGCTCGCCGCGCTTGATCCGCACCCGGTGCACGGAGACGAAATGCCGGCGGCGGACGACGACATCGGCGGTGATGTCCGCCTCGCGCAGGACGGCGCGCACCCGTTTCGCGGTGGCCTCCAGGGGGTCGGGGCGGCCGGTGTGGGTGAGGACGAGGTCACGGGTGCGGGCGTACTCGTCGGGGTGGAGGATGGCGAAGACCAGGTCCTCCAGCTCGGTCTTGAGGGCCTGGACGCCCAGCCGCTCGGCGAGGGGGATCAGCACATCGCGGGTGACCTTGGCGATGCGCGCCTGTTTCTCGGGGCGCATGACGCCGAGGGTGCGCATGTTGTGAAGGCGGTCGGCGAGCTTGATGGACATGACCCGGACGTCGTTCCCGGTGGCCACGAGCATCTTGCGGAAGGTCTCGGGCTCGGCGGCGGCGCCGTAGTCGACCTTCTCCAGCTTGGTGACGCCGTCGACGAGGAAGCGCACCTCCTCGCCGAAGGCCTCCCCCACCTGATCGAGGGTCACCTCGGTGTCCTCGACCGTGTCGTGGAGGAGGGACGCGGTCAAGGTCGTGGTCTCGGCGCCCAGTTCGGCCAGGATCAGGGTGACGGCGAGGGGGTGGGTGATGTAGGGCTCGCCGCTCTTGCGGGTCTGGCCGCGGTGGGAGGACTCGGCGAGGACGTAGGCCCGGCTGAGGATGTCCAGGTCGGCGCCGGGGTGGTGGGCGCGGTGGACCTTGGCGACGTGGTCGATGGCATCGGGGAGCCGGCCGCGGGCGCCGGAGCCGCTGAGCGCCGCGCGTCCCAGCCGTCTCAGGTCGATGCGGCGGCCGCGCCTGCGGCCCGGAGCACCGGTGTTCGTGACCTCTGCGCCCATGGGCACCTCCGGCAGCGTCGACCGGCGGTCGGCTCACGCCTCCAGTACCGGTGCTTGATGCTACCGAGCCCATCACGCACCGCTCACCCGCTCTCGCCCAGAGTGAAACGGATCACCCATTCGAGGGAGTCGAGGCATGACACGGGCCGCGCGGCCAACGGTCGCGCGCCCGTGCGGGCGCCGGGCGGTGGCCGCGGGCGTCAGACGGTGACGGCGAAGCGGGAGGCCTCGAAGACGCCCTCCGCGACGATCACGGCGGGCCCGGTCATCTCGACGGTGCCGTCCGGGGTCTCGCTGATCACCAGGCGTCCGCCGGGGACGTCCACGGTGTAGGTGACGGGGTGGCCCAGGACGGCCGGGTCGGCGCCGTCGCGGCGGGCCGTCGCGACCATCACGGCGCAGGCGCCCGTGCCGCACGAGCGCGTCTCGCCCGAGCCCCGCTCGTGGACCCGCATGGCGACGTGGCGGGGGCCGCGGTCGACGACGAACTCCACGTTGACGCCGTCCGGGTAGGTGGCGGCCGGGGCGACGGCGGGGGCGGCGAACAGGTTCCCGGCGTCGGCGAGGTCGTCGACGAAGGAGACGGCGTGCGGGTTGCCCATGTTGACGTTGCGCGCGGGCCAGTCGTGCTCACCGACGGTGACGGTGACCTCGCCCTCGGGGAGCTCGGCCCGGCCCATGGCGACGGTGATCCCGCCGGGCTCGCCGTCGGGGCCCGGCTTGGCGATGTGGGCGTGGCGGACGCCGGCGCGGGTGGCGATCGCGAGGTCGCCCTCCTCCGCGAGACCCGCCGCCTGGAGGTAGCGCGCGAACACCCGGACGCCGTTGCCGCACATCTCGGCGACGCTGCCGTCGCTGTTGCGGTAGTCCATGAACCACTCGGCCTCGCCGGCCATCGCCCGCGCCTCGGGGTGCGCGGCGGAGCGGACGACCCGGAGCACGCCGTCCGCGCCTATGCCCGCACGCCGGTCGCACAGGAGCGCGACGGCGGCCGGGGACAGCTCCAGGCGCCCGTCGTGGTCGGGAATGATCACGAAGTCGTTCTCGGTGCCGTGACCCTTGAGGAAGGCGATCTGCGCGGTGCTCACGCTTCGATGGTACGGGGCCCCGCCCCGGCGCCTTCCGCCGGTCCCGGCGCCGGTCAGCGCAGTCGCGCCACGCGCAGGACGGCGAGCAGGACGACCACGGCGACGACGGCCGTGTACCCGGCCACGTACCGCCAGTCCGGGCGCCGCCCGGAACCGCGCGGCGGCAGTCCGGGCCAGGTGTAGCCCACGCGACGGGCCGCCATCACGCCCCACCCGGCGGCGCAGCAGCTAATGAGCAGGCCGAGCACGGCGACGAGGGGCCCGCCGTCGCCGAACTCGAAGGCGAGCGGGAAGGCGAACATCAGCGAGCCGACGGCGGCCAGCACGACGATGGGCGCGAGCTGCCACAGCCGCAGTCTGCGCGGCGGGCGCAGCTCGCGGAACGAGGCGGGCGCCGTCGCGTCCGCGGTCGTCCCCTCGGTGTCCTCGGGGCCGTCCGGGGTCAGCACGTCCGGCTCTCCCCCGGCCGCCGGGAGATCCTCCCAGGACTGCGGCTGATGCGGTCTGTCACGAGGGCCGGCCTCCATCGCCACGCGCCCTCCCAACTCGGACTCCACGGCTCGATCGAAGCTTGATGATGGCACGTCGGAAGCGCTCCCCAGGGCGCGCGGAGCGTCCCGATGCCATCACGTGATCAGGCTGTAATAGCCCGTTCGACCAACGCCAGCGCTCGCTCGGGCAGTTCCGCCCGCCGATCGGCGGCGCCGCTCAGCCAGTGGACGCGGGAATCCCGCCGGAACCACGAGTCCTGCCGGCGCGCGAAGCGCTTGGTGGCCCGGACGGTCTCGGCGCGGGCCTCGTCCTCGGTGCACTCCCCCGCCAGGAAGGCGAGCACCTGCTGATAGCCGAGGGCGCGGGAGGCCGTGCGTCCCTCGCGCAGGCCGTCGCGCTCCAGGGCGCGCACCTCGTCGACGAGCCCGGCCTCCCACATCCGGTCCACCCGGACGGTGATCCGCTCGTCCAGCTCGGGGCGCTCGACGTCCACGCCGATCTGCAGGGCGTCGTAGACGGGCTCCTCGCCGGGGAGGTTCGCCGTGAAGGGGCGGCCGGTGAGCTCGATGACCTCCAGGGCGCGCACGATGCGGCGGCCGTTGCCGGGCAGGATCGCGCGGGCGGCGGCCGGGTCGGCGGCGGCCAGCCGGGAGTGGAGCGCGCCCGGGCCGTGCTCCTCGAGCTCGGCCTCCAGCCGGGCCCGGACGGCCGGGTCGGTGCCGGGGAAATCCATGGCGTCGATGGTGCCCTTGACGTAGAGCCCGGAGCCCCCGACGAGGATCGGCGTGCGGCCCTCGGCGAGCAGCCGGTCGATCTCGGCCCGGGCCAGCCGCTGGTACTCGGCGACGCTCGCGGCCTCCTTGACGTCCCAGATGTCGAGCAGGTGGTGCGGCACGCCCTGCCGCTCCTCCATGGTCAGTTTGGCGGTGCCGATGTCCATGCCGCGGTAGAGCTGCATGGAGTCGGCGTTGACGACCTCGCCGCCCAGGTGCTGGGCGAGGGCGACGCCGAGATCGGACTTGCCTGCCGCCGTGGGACCGACGACGGCGATGACCCGGGGTGCGGGAGCTGCGTTTCTCACCGCTTCAGTCTCCCAAACCTCCGGAGCACCCCACGAACGAGCGACGTGACGCGACGCAGGCGGGTTCGTTGCCTGTTGCGAGGTTCCGAGAGCCGGTTCGCGGACCGGCGTGCGTGGGCGGCGCCATGGGACGCCCCTGACGACGCGGGATTTCGCTCACACCAGTAAGGTAATGGAGTAGATATGGGCGTGTTTGCAAGGCTTCTCGGCAGGTCGTCGTCGAAGTCCTCGGCGTCAACGGAAGAGGCCGCGGCTGCCACTCCGACGGCGGAATCCACCGACGCCGCCGGGACGGCCGAGGCGCAGCCGGAGGAGGCGGCCGAGGCCAAGGCCGAGGAGACCGCGGAGGAGACGGCCGAGGGAGTGGAGATCCCGAAGCAGCAGTCGGCGGAGAAGGCGGCCGACAGCGAGGCCGGTGAAGGCGCCCGCAAGTAGGTTCGGCGAGGAAAGACGAGGGGCGGTCACCATGGGCCTGATGGACAATCTCAAGGCCAAGCTCGGTCCGTTGAAGGACAAGGCCGGGGATCTCGCGCAGCAGCACGGGGACAAGATCGGGCAGGGTCTCGAAAAGGCCGCCAAGGTGGTCGACGAGAAGACCAAGGGCAAGTACAGCAGCCAGATCCAGGCCGGTACGGGCAAGGCCAAGGACGCCCTCGGCCGCCTGGCCGAGCAGGACGGCAAGCCCGGGGGCCCGGCCGGCGGCAAGGGCCCCGAGGCCTCCTGACCCTCGTCATCACCTCAGCCGGCGAAGGCCGTGGAGCGCGCTCCACGGCCTTCGCCGTGTGCACGCCCGTGACCGTGCGGGGCCCGGCGGGGCCCGGCCGGCGCGGCCACGGCCGGAGGGGTCACGACCAGGCGGCCACGAGGTAGCCCACGCCGTACGGGGCCTCGTCGTACAGCAGCGCCCCGCTCAGCCCCGCGCCCTCTCCCGCGCCCGCCAGGACCTGCCAGGGGGCGCGTCCGGCCGCCTGGAGCTCGCGGGCCAGCCCGGGGTCCAGGGCGGCCAGGGCGGCCGTGTCGGCGGCTCCCAGGGCCCGTGCCGCCTCCGCGTCGAAGGGCTCGGCCCGCTCGTCCAGATAGCCGGGCGCCTTGACCGTGCGGCAGGCGCTGCCGTCGCCCATCACCAGGAGGGCGGTCCGCCCGGCCGTGACGGCCAGCTCCCGGCCGGTCTCCAGGCACCGCTCGCGCTCCAGCGCCGCTCCGACGCCCAGGCCCTCGACCGGCGCGGCGGCCCACTCCGTACGCTCCAGCAGCCACGCGGCGACGGCCAGGGACTGCGGGAGCGCGCGCTCGGCGGCGGGATCCCCCGCGCCGAGCCGCACGTCGAGGTCCACGCCCAGGCCGCGGAAGGAGCCGGGGGAACCCTGCGGGTACGGGCCGTCAGCGGTGTGCGGGGCGGGGCCCACGACGACGAGCCGGTCGGGCCGGGCGGCCGCCAGCACGGCCACCGCGTCCAGGCAGGCGGCCCGCAGGCCGTCCAGCTCGGACGCGGCCCCGGCGGCCACGTCGGGGACCAGCAGGGGCGGGCAGGGGCATACGGCGGCGGCGACGAGCATGGCGGCACCCTAGCAATTCGGGATCACCGGTCGTCGGGCCTTGCCCCCATGACCGCTCAGTCGCAGCCGCAGCCCGGACCCGCTACGGGGGCCGCCGTCGGCGCGGGGGCGCCGATGCGCGGGAGGCCGAGCATCACGCCCTTGGGCTTCTCCGCCGGTGCGGCGTTGCGCTTCTCCCACGCGTCGCCCGCGCGCGTGCGGCGGACGGCCTTCGCCGGGCCCTCGGCGAGCAGGTGGTGCGGGGCGGCGTAGGTGATCTCGACGGTGACCACGTCGCCCGGGCGGACGTCCTCGTCCGGCTTGGTGAAGTGGACCAGCCGGTTGTCGGGGGCGCGGCCGGAGAGGCGCCGGGTGGCGTCGTCCTTGCGGCCCTCGCCCTCGGCGACCATGACCTCCAGGACCCGGCCGACCTGCTTCTTGTTCTCCTCCCAGGAGATCTCCTCCTGGAGGGCGACCAGACGCTCGTAGCGCGCCTGCACGACCTCCTTGGGGATCTGCCCGTCCATGGTCGCCGCCGGGGTGCCGGGGCGCTTGGAGTACTGGAAGGTGAAGGCGTTCGCGAAGCGGGCCTCGCGGACGACGTGCATGGTCTGCTCGAAGTCCTCCTCGGTCTCGCCGGGGAAGCCCACGATGATGTCAGTGGAGATGGCGGCGTCCGGCATGGCGGCGCGCACCTTCTCGATGATGCCCAGGAAGCGCTCCTGGCGGTACGAGCGGCGCATCGCCTTGAGGACCGTGTCCGAGCCGGACTGGAGCGGCATGTGCAGCTGGTGCATCACGTTCGGCGTCTCGGCCATCGCGGCGATCACGTCGTCGGTGAAGTCGCGCGGGTGGGGCGAGGTGAAGCGGACGCGCTCCAGGCCCTCGATCTGGCCGCAAGCGCGCAGCAGCTTGGAGAACGCCTCGCGGTCGCCCATGTCGGAGCCGTAGGCGTTGACGTTCTGGCCGAGGAGGGTGATCTCGCTGACGCCCTCGGCGACGAGCGCCTCGACCTCGGCGAGGATGTCGCCCGGGCGGCGGTCCTTCTCCTTGCCGCGCAGCGCGGGGACGATGCAGAAGGTGCAGGTGTTGTTGCAGCCGACGGAGATGGAGACCCAGGCCGCGTAGGCGCTCTCGCGGCGCGTCGGCAGCGTGGAGGGGAACGCCTCCAGCGACTCGGCGATCTCGACCTGCGCCTCTTCCTGGACGCGGGCGCGCTCCAGCAGCACCGGCAGCTTGCCGATGTTGTGCGTGCCGAAGACGACGTCGACCCAGGGGGCCCGGTTGACGATCGTGTCGCGGTCCTTCTGGGCGAGGCAGCCGCCGACGGCGATCTGCATGCCGGGCCGCTTCGTCTTCATCGGGGCCAGGCGGCCGAGATTGCCGTAGAGCTTGTTGTCGGCGTTCTCCCGCACCGCGCAGGTGTTGAAGACGACGACGTCGGCATCGCCCTCGGCGGTACCTTCGGGCGCGCGGACATAGCCCGCTTCCTCCAGGAGGCCGGACAGCCGCTCGGAGTCATGGACGTTCATCTGGCACCCGTAGGTACGGATCTCGTAGCTTCGAGTAACGCCCACGTTGTCCACTGCTCCGGTCCGGTCACTGCTGATGGTCATTCCTCCAGAGTAAGGGGGAGCGAGGAAAGGTCATCCCGAAGCCGGCGGGGTGCCCGGCCTGCCTGCACCCGTCGAAGACACAGCTAGGCCCCCACCGCAGCGGTGGGGGCCTAGCGTCCATCGTTAGGCAGCAGCGGCCTCAGAGAGGGCCATGGTCACCTCTGGCGCCTCCAGAGTCGGGGGCAGTTTCGGGAGCTCCCGGCCTTGGAGCCGCTTGGCAAGGTCTGGTCCAGGGCACATCAGGATCTGTAGCTCCGCCGTTCCCGAGGCGCCTCCTCGGCCAGTCACGGGGCGGTACGCGACGACTGTGAACGCTCCGTTGATCAGGAGTTTCCTTCGGGCATCCCAGTCCGACCGCTCCCACAGCTCTGCATAGGTCTCCCCTGTGCCCTCCCAGCGCCATTCGTCAGCTCGTTGAGGCAGCTTCGCCAGGGCCTTTCGTTTCTCCCGGAGTTTGGCCATCCGGGAGGCGTATATCGCCTCGTCCTCGTCGTCCCAGCCTTCCGCCTTGTCCTTCTCGTCAGTGAGCCGCTGTATCGCCTCACGTACCCGCGTGAGCTCAGCCGTGTGATCTTCACCGGGCACGAGGATTTTCCGCTCGACCTCGATGTCCCCGAGGATCGACGGGAACGTTACGTATGCCGATACCAGAGATTCAAGGAGGTGCGCGTCCAGCGCCGAGGCGTTGCAAACCTTCTTCTTATCGATCTTCCCGGGATTCCCACATCGATAGTAGCGGTAAAGCTTTGGCCCCTTGCTTAGCTTTCGAACGGCTCGCCAATGGTGGAGCTTGTGACCGCAATCGCAAAAGCCGACATCGAGCAACGGCGCTGCGTCTTTAGTGCGGGTGCGCGTGGACTGTTCGTCTACCAGTTTGATCCGGAGACGGCGCGCCTCGTCGTCAGTCACCATTGCGGGGCCAACGCGGATGGGCATCCCATCGTCTCCGCAGACAATCTCCCCGTCATGGGACATGTAGCCTTGCAATGTCGGGGACAAAAGGATATTGCGTACGGTTTCAACGCCCCATTTCGCACGCTTCCCCTTCCGCCTCTTCTTTCCTCCAATCGGTTTTCCATTACGAACTCGCTTGTGGTCGCTCGGCGCGAGGATGTCGCGGTCCTCATAGTCGAGACACACCGAGTTCATGCTGTCTCCGGGACCAAGCACCCGATCCACCAACTCTCGCGCCGTAGCGTAGGCGGTCTGAATTGCGCCGGGGAGCACATCGTCATCAAAATCGATCTGTAGGCCATCGACCTGCGGACAGTCGCACGCATGCCAGTCGCAGCCCTCAACATGACTGCGCGCAGGCACTGTCTTGTAGCCGTAGGACGGCTCCCCTCCACTCCAGCGGCCGAGACTGCGCTTCTCTGCGCGGCCGGCAAGCACGCGAAGCTTGATGGTGGAGGCTTCCAGCTCAGCGAAGACCACGATGATCTGGGCCAGCGCCACACCGATAGGCGTCTTGAGGTCGATCGGCTCGGTGGCACTGATCATGTTCTTATTGCGCCCGTCGGCCCGGCACCAACGGATCATGTCGGCGAAGTCGATCACCGAGCGGACGAAGCGGTCGAGGCGCCAGAACGCCAGGCCATCCCATTCATCAGGCCGTGCCAGCCACTTCGCCAACTCAGGGCGTTCAGCCGGACTGAGATCCGTCGCAGAGACGTCGAGGTCACTGGCCCAACCGACGATTTCAGCTCCTCGCAGGTCGGCAATGGCCTTGATGGCCCGCCGCTGTACCTGGGGTGACGTGGATTCGTCGGTCTCTTTGCTGAGCCGGATCACTCCGATCAGTCGCTGCTTGCCCATGACAAGGAACTCCTTAGCTCTTCGTTCTTGCACACCAAAGCCCGGGTGAAGCCCACTCCATCGCAAATGACTCACTTACGTCAACCCCGAGTCACCCAACCTGGGTCGACACCTCAGGGGCCCAGGCGTGAGGTAGGCTCCCCACATGCAGGCACAGGGGAACGGGCTGGAGATCGCTCAGACTGTTGGGGCGTGGACAGTCCGCGCGTATTGGCCAGAAGGCCCAGTAACTGGCGGCCCGCAGCGGCTCGTGATCGAGGCAACCGAGGGCGCCCCGGGCAGGGACGTCCGGCGCGGCATCTCCACCGCAGTACTCAGAGACTTTGACCTCGTCCGGGCTGTCGAGTCCGCGAAAGCCGCCGGGATCGGCACAGACGAGCAACAGCACGAGCTCGCCATCAAGCTGTCCAGCCTCGCGAACGCAGCCAAGGCACTATTCGCAGAGGGGGGCCTGTCTGAGAAGTACCTGGCAGCGCTCGCAGCCATGTACACAACCGTTGCCGACAGCGGCAGCAAGGCGCTTGTACCACTGCTTGCCGAACGGCTCGGCCGGCCGGAGCAAACAGTCAAGACTCACCTGAAACGATCCCGGCGGAACGGCCTCCTCACGGCTGTAGCAGGCAAGGCAGGTGGCGAGTTGACCGACAAGGCAGTCCAGATCATCGCGACCCTAGACCTCGACCAGCCGGAGGAAACCTCCTAGCCCCGGCCTACGAAGCGGTCCTTCTCCCTTCAGAACCGCTGCGAGTGATTCACTCTGCGTCTTCCACCATGACGATCTCGGAGGGGCGCATCTCCGATGCCCAGTAGTCCTCGGCCATGGCCAGAGCGAGGCTGTGGGGCACGCCGCCGGTGACGGCTGCCTGGTAGACGAGTCCGGTGACGCGGGTGACTGCGATGGCGTGGACGCCGCGCTTCTCCACCAGTCCGGCGTTCAGCTCTTCCTCAAGTCCGGCCACGATTTCGTCAAAGGGGCTGTTGTCAGTCATCGGTAGTCTCCTTTAGTGCTTGCTTGCTTCGAGGTCGAGAACGCTCCCCCATGACCGGCCACCGATTTCTGAGTCCACAGGGATCAAAAGGTCGTTGATGGTCGTCTCCATGATTCGGGCTGTCTTCTCCGCTAGTTCTGCCGCTTGGTCTGCGGGGAAACTGAATACGAGCTCATCATGGATGGGGACGCGAACGTATTTGGTGTATCTGGCTCGGTCGAGCTCGATGAGGGCGCGTGCAGTAATGTCACGACTGGTCGACTGGATAAAGTAATTGAGGGCGGCGTATATCCTGTTGCGGTCAACAGGAATCTTCCGGCCGGTCCCTGTGTAGATGCGTCCGGTGCGGCGGGCCTCGCGCTGGAGGCGTTCGGCGAATCGTTTTACGCCGGGGTAGGTTTCCCAGAACGCTTTGACTGCCTTCTTGGCCTCGGCTTCGGGCACGCCGTATTGCTCGACGATGGCCTTCCAGCCGCCACCGAAGCAGACGGTGAAGTTGGTGCCTTTCCCGGCCTTGCGGTCGACTCCGGCAGCGTCTGCTGTGATCTGGTGGAGGTCCAGGCCTTGGTGGAAGGCGTTCAACATGGTGGGGTCGCCGCTGAAGGCTGCCAGTACCCGGAGCTCCATGTTTCCGTAGTCGGAGCTGACGGTGACGTGGCCTGGCTCGGCGAGGAAGCAGTGTCGGACGTAGGAGTCGCCGGCCGGGAGGGTCTGGGCTGGGATCGCGCCTGAGATGGTCATGCGGGCGGTTCTGGCTTGGCAGCTGTTGATGCTGGCATGGACGCGGCCGTCCTGGTCCTGGCCTTCGAGGGCACGGTCAAACCATGTGGCCTTCCACTTGCCCGCTTTCTTGGCCTGGATGATGGCCTCGGTCAGTGGTATGCCGATCGAGGTCAGCACTTCGTCATCGACGGATATGTTCCCCTTCTTGGTCTTCTTTGTGAGCTTGATTCCGCGTTCCTGGAGTGCGGAGATGATCTGTGCGTTCGCGTTGATGTTGTCGACGCCTTCGCGGCGTGCGGCTGCTTCCCATTTCAGCTGCTGCTCGTGCAGCTCGTCAGACTTGGCCTGTGCGTATTCCTTGTCGAGTAGGTATCCGGCTCGTTCGATCTTCGCGGTGATGTGGGCGAGCCGGTGCTCCCACGGGACAAGCCCGCGTCTCCTGCTGCGATTTGGGACTTTCCGCCGGAGGATCTGGAAGAGGCGAACAGTCAAGATCGGGTCCATTCCGGCGTACAGGTTGTAGCCGTGGTGGTCGATCGGGACAGCTGACCAGACATGATCCTTTTTGACCTTGAGTTCCTTGGCGATTTCTGCCATGGAGCCCTTGACTTCTGCGGCGACGGTTTCGCATATGTAGTACTTCGTGAGCTCTTCGAGTTTGAGGCCCGGCCCGCTTTCCTTGACGGCCCGGGGGTCGACGAGGTGGGCGTACAGCTTGGTGTCCCAGCTCTTCGGCGCCAGTTCCTCCAGCGGAATGCCCAGGCAGTATTCGGCTACGTGCATGTCGAAGGTGCCGTTGTGAGCGACCAGCCGACGAGCGGTCTGGAGTGCCCATCGGGCTGCGGTCTCGAAGGCCGGTCCCCGTTCGACGGGGAGTACGTAGGAGTCGGTGGCGGTTCCGAACTGGGCCAGTCGGCAGCGGAATCCGCGGCCGGCGTTCCACCAGTCGAGCCCGGTGGTTTCCGTGTCCCAGCCCAATAGCTCCTGGTGCTCCTGGACAAAGTTCTCGAAGGCGGGCAGGTCTGCCTCGGTCTCCACTACGTGGATACGGACCTGCTGCCCGTTGATCGGGTGGGTGATGAGTCGCATGTACCTCCTGGGCGGGTGGTGGGCGGCGGCTGGCCGCCCCCCACCGTGTGGTCTCACATCGATTTTTTGAGTAAAAAAATGTGTCTAGTTGGCGCGGAAGGTGCCGTCCTTCTGGCGCCACAGGGGTGGGCACTGCTGGCTCTTGTCGAGTCCACGACCTCCGCAGAACTGGGCAGCCCAGCTGCCGCCGTCCTTGAAGGTGCGGGTGCCGTGGTCGCAGGTGTAGCCGCTGGCGTCTCCGCTGGGGCTGGCCGCGACGACCTTGCCGTTCTCGAAGCGCTTCGGGGCCGCTGCCGGGGCGCCCTTGTACTGGTCACGGGTGTACTGCGCGAACTTCGAGTGGAGGTCGATGAGCCCGGATTCCTTCATGGCGGTCAGCAGCTCGACGCCTCGGGTCGCGGCCTCGGCGGCCGTGTGGCCGTAGACGGCCGGGGTCATCCACTCGGCGCCGAAGTCTGCGCCGGCCTTGACCGTGAGGCCGATTTTGTAGGGAGCGGGCCCGGCAGCTACGGAAGTGGTCTGGGGGGCGGTGGTCATAGGCTTCTCCTCAGTAATGGCAGTGTGGTTGCTGGGTTCGTCCCACGGGGAGACGTCGGCGAACGGGTCATCAAGATCAACGGACATAAAGGGCTCCGGGGTGTCAGGCGGCGCGGGTGCGGAGGCTGCGGTTCATGTACTGGGCGAGGGTGACCACGGCGCGGCTGAGCGCCTGCCGGTCGGCTTGCTCCGTCACGGGCAGGCCGTAGACGAACCGGCGCATCAGGAGCTGCTGATACCGCCCGGACAGCTTCTTCAGGGACGCGGTGGCGTCGATTCGCGCGCTGACAAGGTTGTCGGTGACGCGGGCCTGGAGAAGGTCATCCTTCTTGCCCACCATCCGCGCGAGCTCTTCGTCCGTGTACAGGAAGGACTTGAGCGCTGCTTTGGCCTCGTCCGGGGTGTAGTAGTACTGATCGTCGATCAGGTCCCGGTAATTGCGCTCCCGGCTGGCGTACTGCGTTCCGGCCTTGGTGAATATCTTCCAGAGGAAGTCTTCGTGGTGGTAGTTGGCTTCGATCGCGGGCCGCTGCTCGTAGGCGTGAAGCAGGATCTCCTGCTTCACGTCGTCCTTCTCGACGACGCTCCACTTCTGCGCGATGGAGTACGCAACCTTGTCGGCGAGGCCGGAGAGGTACGACCAGTCGAGTTCGACGGTCTCAGGGGGCAATGCGTGTCTCCTTCGAGGTGATGAAGTGGCCCTTGTTGTTGCGCTTGATGGCCCCGTACCGCGTTCCGTCGACCACGAAGGAGCTGTCCCTTTCGACGTAGACGGGGACGGGTACGGCGGAGTGCTGGCTGACGATGAGCCGACCGAAGCCCTTTTGCCAGTTGGCGACGCCCCCGGCGAGGTACTGGGCCTTCGTCTCCGCCATGAGGTGCCCGACCTCGAAGCCGAACAGCGTGCGCCGATGCCTGCCAACGCCGACGGTTTCCGGGGAGACGGCCAGCTTGTGCGTGTGTCCCATGACGACGCTGCGGTCGAGCTTCCTCACCTTCGCCGCAGCGGTACGTCCCGGGATCTGATTCAGGCCCCGGAGTTCGTGCCCGTGCATGGCCACCCATCCGGGTGCCACCTCACTGAACGGCTGGAGGACTTCGATGCCCAGTTCCTCAAAGCCGAGGAGGACGTCCACGTCGAAGGCCCGGCTGTCGGCGAGGGCTGGGGCGTACTTGCGGAGATAGTCCCTCGGCCGCGCGTCGTGGTTGCCGACCACGAACTTGATGGGGCCGTCGTAGCCCTGGCGGAGGTCGGCCAGCAGTGCCTTGCCGCCTTCGGATTCGCGGAAGACGTCGGTCTCGAACTCGGCCCGGGTGTCCTTGGACCAGCGGCTTGGTGCCGGGTAGTCCATGAAGTCGCCGATGATCAGTACCTCGGCCGGCTGCGTCACGCTGATGTAGTGCCAGAGGTTCCGGACCGCTCGGGCATCGTGGAGGGGGTACTGGACGTCGGGGACGACCACGATTTCTCTAATGCTCACGCGGCCTCCCTCAAGCGCCGGATCCGAACTTCTATGTATTGCTTGATATTTTCCAGGTGCTCAATTGTTGCGTCGATGTCGATACTTTCTCTCTGTTCCTGGCCGGTCACTGCATATCTCATGACGGACTGCGCTGCGGCAGTGTCGATCCCGTGCGGGAATCCTGGGGATTCGGCAAGATGGCGCCTTCCTGGGTTCTCTTCGGCGTGGGCCATCTCGTGGTCCGCAAAGCACATCAGCCCGCTGCTTGGGAATTTCACTTCGTTCGGGTAGGGAGCGGCTGTGTGAATGGCATGGACGATTCCCACCTTGCCGTGGAACAGCGAGGCCGCTCCTTGTCCTGGCACTCCTGTGATGACGACCTTGTCACCGGCCTTGAACGTTTGTGTCACTAAACTCCCAGCTTTGTGCGGTAGGCCTCATGCCCGAATTCGAGGATGAAGCTGTTGACGTCGTACCGGTCTCCGAGGTCGATGGGGACGGCATTTGGGAGGCGTTCACAGTTCTTTTCGTTGAACTGGCGCCCTGCGTGGTCCCCGTCGCCGAGTGAGAAGACGGTCCTGAAGCCTGCGAAGGCTGGGGTGAAGTGGTCTCGCCAGCTGGAAACGCCCGGGACGGCGGCGGCTGGAACTCCGGCGACTTCGGACGCCATGGCGTCGAGCTCCCCTTCAGACAGTCCCACGTGAGGACTGGGGTGAATCAGTACACGCGTGTTGAACAGGTGCGGGGGGTGTCCGGGGATCCCGAGGTATTTGGGGTGGCCTTCATGGTTCTCTTCGTGGGGGGAGCGGTAGGAGCCGTCCGCGTTCTTGACGCAGGCGTCTGCGATGCACCGGAAGCGGATGGTGGTGACGGCGTTGTCTCCGCCGGCCGGTCTCAGGTAGGGGATTGCGAGTCGGCCCCGGTACTGGTCATGCCCGGTGATCGGCTCGGAAACGAAGCCGAGTTTGAACTTGTCCGCCGCCGTCCCCAAACCGCGGTTGACTATATAGAGTTCGGCCGGGCTCTGTTCGTACCCGCTGTGATACCGCTTGGCCGCTATCACCAAATCGGCTTTCGGCGAGGCGGGTCGCTTCAACGAACTTCACCCCCTCTTCTTTCTGGATGACGTCGATCGAGTCCAGGGACAGATCACAGGCAAAGCAGTGGACTCGGTTCTTCTCGAAGTTGATGGATGCGGACGGGGTTCTCTCGTCGTGGAACGGGCACAGGCATTTCGTCCACCCGGGGCGGTGCGTGGGTGGCTGCCATTGGGGGTGGTAGTGGGCCAGGACGGCGACGATGGGGGGTTTGTGCGGTGTCCTCACGACGGGCCTCCGGTCTCACGTCGACTTTTCGGGTATGGGTAGGGCGGGTGCTCTAGTTCGGCCTCTTGTCTTGGTGGTAGCGGGGGCCGAGGTGCTTCTGCGCGGGCGGGTTTTCGAGGTAGGCGGCTGCGGCGCGGAGGATGTCCGGGCGGTCTCTGGATGCCGTCAGGAGCCGCCCGTTGCACATGCGGCACAGCAGCCCCCGCACGAGTCCTGTCGTGTGGCAGTGGTCGACGGACAGGCGCTGTCGCCGGGTTCCGCCGCAGATGGCGCAGCGGCCTTCCTGGAGCTGGAAGAGCTGGGTGTACTCGCCGGGCAGGAGCCCGTAGGTTGCCTGTATGCGGGCTTCGTGACGGGCTTCGCTCCGGCCCTTCTTCCGGCATGTCGTGCAGATGCGTCCACGCGGCGACGTGAAGAATCTTTCCGCCCGCCGGCGCTGGCACCTGGCGCACGGCCGCGTGGCCGACCGGCGGGCCGTCACCCGGTTGCGGCGATCGTGCGCTCCAGGCGGAGCATGCGGCCCGTCTCGGCGGCGTCTGCGGCCAGGCGGCGCAGGGTGTCTGTGCCGAGGGTCTGGACCTGCCGCCCGGTGCGGCCTTGCAGGGCGACAACCGCGGTCGTCTGGCGGTAGCGAGCCAGCTCGTGCGCGAGCCGGGCAGGTCGCAGTTGGCGGGCGTCACCGAACTCGACGACCAGGGCAATCGGTTCGGTCAGTGCGCCGCGATCTGCTGCCAGCTCGGGGAAGCGGTCGCGGGTGTCGTCAGTCAGCTCGACGGTTATCCGGTATCCCTCGCTATTGACTCGGGATTCCCTCACAATTTCCTCCCTGATCATACATGCTGTGCGGTCTCACGTCGATTTTTTATGAAAATTAAAAGGCGGTTGCGTAGTCGTCGGCATCGGTCAGGCGGATGTTCCGGGTGTTGAACGCGAACGAGGCGTAGGTCTCTCCGCTGGAGTCTTCGAAGCCCTCGCGGTTCTTTACCGGGCTGATGTGGAGTGTGCGGCCTTCCATCCCGTCAACTTCCTTGTGGATGGTGAGGATCAGGGACGGGACACGGGATATCTTCCCCTTGATGCCGGACTGCGGGATGGGCTTGAGGCCGTCGGAGTATTCCCCGACCACGTGATGCATGGCCATCACGTGGGCGTGCGTCTCGCGCGCCATCTCGGAGAGGTAGTCGCAGAGGCCTTCAAGGCCGAAGGTGTACGACTCTGCCGAGTCGCTGCCGCCCACGTCCACGTTCGTAATGTTGTCGATGACGACAAGGTGCGGGTAGATGCCGAACAGCTCTTTGTAGCTGGCGAGGAGCAGTTCCAGGCTTGCGGGTGTCGGCCGCGCGCTGTAGTCGAAGCGCTGCCACCACCGCTTGGTCAGAACGGCCTCATACCTGTCGAACTCGTCCGCGTGCAGTCTGGCCTTGATTTCCCTGACGTCGTCGCCGGTGAGGATGGCCGTCGCCCGGACGAGCTGAGTCGCTGCCGTGGAGTCCGCCGAGAAGTACAAGGTGGGAACGTTGCTCTGGAGGGCCAGGTTGAGAGCCACCACGGACTTTCCGGTTCCTCCGCCCGCGGCGATGATGGACAGCTCCCCGCGCCGGAACTCCGCTTCGAGCTTGGCCAGCCCCTTGAAGGGTGAGGGGATGGGTTCGCCGGCGGCCCCCTTGGCGTCTACGGACTGGCTGAGCGAGTACATCAGGCGCCGACCTTCCGGACGATGGTCTCGAATCCCTTGCTGGTGATGCGGCCCTGGACCGGGCGTGCGCCATACTTCGCCTCGACGACGCGGTTTGCCATCCACCCGCCTTCGCGGGCCTTCGCGGTCGCGGCGGTGCCCAGCTTCTCCATCCACTCCCATTCACGGAGAAGGGCAGTGAACCGGCGCTCGCGCATGTCCAGGAGCCGGGCGACGTCACGGCACGATGCCGTGTCCGCGGTGTCCGCGAATTCCTGGAAAGCCTGCGCCAGGGGCGAAAGCTCCTCCACCTTGGCTTCTGCTTCCTCGACTCGCTTGGTGAGTTCGGCCATGCGCATCAGGCCGGCGGCCGGGTCGGCGACGAGCTGCTGCATCGCGGCCTGGATGGCGTCACCACCCTGGTACCCGCCGGTCTTGCGGATGGACGGCAGGACTTCGTGGGTGATCCAGCGCTTAAACTGCTTGGCCTCGGGCTTGCGGCTACGCAGGATCATCGAATAGAGGCCGGGCTCGTTGATTACGTTGGTTTCGAGGCGGCGGCCGGACCCGTCATTAGTAGTGACGGGTACCCGGCGGACCTCATCCTCGTCCAGGTAGGAAACAACCTGGCGGATGTTCTTAACCGCAAGCACCCGCGCCACGTCAGCGGCGACGAACCACGGATCGCCGTCCTGGTCCCGGGTAGTGCGGATCTCGAAGTCGTGGCCGTCGTTGCGGCGGAAGAAGTGACTGAACATGCGGTCTCACATCTACTTTCCAGTCAAAAAGAGTCCCGCACCAGGCGGGTGTCGAACTTGCATCAGACGTGGTCTCACGTCGATTTTTACATCAAAAAAAATAGTCCCGCACCGGGCGGGCGTCCGACGTTATGTCAGATGTGGTCTCACATCAACTCTTTATGTGTACGCGCATGCGTGGGACACGTCACAGAATCGGCATTGGAAGCCCGGCTTGGCAGGGAAGTCGCCGCGGCGGACGCCTGCGTCCATGGCAGCGAACCGTTCGCCGACTTCTTCGGCGGTGACCTGGTTCAGCTGCACGGGTCGTGAGAGGTTGCCGTTCTTGGCGAGGTACCAGTCCCCGCGCGCCACGGGCACGTCGTAGGCCTGCTCGACGGCGACCTTGTAGGTCTCCAGCTGGAAATGGCTTTTCGTGGTGCCGGTCTTGAGGTCGCGGATCCTGAGCGTGTGGTCGGGCTCGACGGTGACTTGGTCGATGAAGCCGCGCACGCGCACGCCGCCGAGCTCGACCAGGAATTCGAGCTCAAGGGCCGGCTGGCCGCTGGGCGTTGTCCAGATTTCCGGCTGCTGTTCTTGGGTCCAGGCGACATAGCGGGCTGTCTGTTCCTGTCCCATGCGGTAGCGGCGTTCGATGTCCTCGCCCGGGGTGACTCCGGCGGCAAGCCACCGGTCCGTGTTGGGCTCCTCCTCCAGTGAGGTGTTCACCGCGGCGCTGTAGAGCTCGGAGAAGAGTGCCACGGCTTCTTCCGCTGTCATGGTGCGGCCGGAGCGCTCGACGGCTTCGGCCGCCGCGTGGAACGCCGTGCCGTGGTGCGACCATGCGGCCGGGCGCGGCGTGACGCGCTCGACGCGCTGAAGGTAGTAGCGCCACGCGCACTTCTCGTACTGCTCGGTCTGGGAGACCGAGCGCGGCTGGGTCTCGATGCTCATCGCGTGACCTCGGGGTGGATGACGTACAAGGTGCTCTCCTTGCTGCCGGGGAACCGGCGGTTGGGGCGCGGCATGCGCAGGATCTCGATCACGCAGTCACGCCAGCGCGGCAGGCCTTCCTTCTTGAAGGCCTGGTCGACGCCCTTTTCGCAGGAGGGCGTGGCCTGGTCGGTGACGACGAGGTGGTAGTAACTCAGGCCTTTTCCCGCGAGCTTGCACACCATGGCGCCGACACCGATCAGGACGTAGGCCGGCGTGTGGGTGAACGGGGTGTCTTCGACGGCGCGGGCGAGACTCTTGATCACTTGCGGCGAGGCCGAGGCCATGGTGCAGGCCAGGGTCATGCAGGAGTCTCCTCATCGGGTGCCCCGGCCCGCTGGATGCGGTCCAAGGCGGTCTCACGGCGACTTTTCGGGGAAAGAAAGGCCCGGTGCCACCGTCGGCACCGGGCTTGAGGTGTGAAGGGGTCAGTGGCCCATGCCCACGCCGCCGTCGACGGGGATAACTGCTCCGGTGACATAGGTGGCCTCCGCTCCGGCGAGAAAGAGCACGGCTGCGGCGATTTCCTCGGGGCGGCCCATGCGGCCGAGGGGGATCTGCCCGGTCATGACGGCCTTGCGCTCCTCGGTCAGTGCCGCGGACATGTCAGTGTCGACCAAGCCCGGCGCCACCACGTTGCACGTGATGTTGCGGGAGCCGAGCTCACGGGCGAGGGAGCGGGAGAACCCGATCAGGCCCGCCTTGGAAGCGGCGTAATTGGACTGCCCGGCTTCGCCGAGCATGGCCACGGCCGAGGCTATGAAGACCATCCGGCCCGAGCGGGCGCGCAGCATGCCCTTGGAGGCGCGCTTGGCGACCCGGTAGGCGCTGGTGAGGTTGGTGTTCACCACGTCGGTGAAGTCGTCTTCCGACATGCGCAGCAGGAGCTGATCGCGGGTGATCCCGGCGTTGGCCACCAGGACCTCGACGGGGCCGTGGGCCGCCTCGATCTCCTTGTATGCCTGCTCGACCTGTTCGGGGTTGGTGATGTCGCACTTGACGGCGAGACAGCCCAGCTCCAGGAGCTCGGCCGGGGGCTCACCGGTGCGGTAGGTGAAGGCCACCTTCTCGCCAACCTCGGCGAAGGCACGGGCAACGGCCAGACCAATACCTCGGTTACCACCGGTGACGAAGACGCTGCGGCTCATAGGGGGACCTCTCGGGTGGGGGGCGCAGGCGGACGGCTACGAATCAGACCGCCCGGTTTGCTCGTGGGCACTACTTTGCCTCGTCTCGGCGCACCCCTTGCACCCGTTTTCATTCAGGCGATCGGAACCGACACTGTGACTTTCGGTACCGGATGACCGGATTCCGGTGCCAAGAAGTGGATCTTTGTCCACTTTTAGACACTTTGCGAAGTGGTGACATGTGCGTGAATGTCGCCTGGAGGACGGTACGGTTACCGCCAGACACCTGGTTTTTTTGCCATTCATTTACTTAAAGGTGGTGGGTACCTCCTTGTCCGACCTCATGCGATTTGCGCTCCTCCTGCGCGACCTCCGGGCCTCCTGCGATCCGCTGGCGATACCCGGACTTGCCGCCAGAACCAACCGGAACACCCGGTTCGACGGCATTACACAGAGAGACCTCGGCGCCCTGACGGGCGTCTCGGAGGGCTGGGTCCGGCAGCTCGAATCCGGGCGTCACGCCCCCTCGGCCGACTGGATCGAGACAGTGGTCCGCGCCCTGGTCCTCGATGAGGGCCAGCGGCACAGCCTCTACGTCTACGGCCTCGGGCACGAGCCGCCCCGCCGGTGCCGCCCGGACGCCAGCATCCTCGACCCCAAGACCGAGGAACTGGTCCAGCAACAGCAGTGGACCGCCTACGTCTCGGATTTCGCCTGGGACGTCGTGACACACAACGCAGCCGCCGGCCGCGAGTGGCCGTGGATGCGCCACGGCATCAACGTCATGGTCTGGGCCCTGACCTACCCGGAAGCCCGCATACAGCTGATCGACTGGGAACAGTCCTGGGCCAAGCCCATGGCCGCCCAGCTGCGCATGAGGGCCGAGGCCAACCCGGACCACCAGCGCCTGGCCGAGGTCGTCGCGGAGATCAAGCAGCGCGACCCGGGCCATGCCCGCCGCATCCTGGAGGAAGACCTCACCACGGTCCACCACCCCGACGGCCACCGCCGCTTGGCCTACCTCCCCGGCCAGGGTGACCAGGTCTTCGAGACCACATTCCTGTGCTTCACGCCCATGGCCGATCAGTCCTTGCGACACATGATCGTCCCGGCAACACCCGTCGACAACACCCCGGTTGCTGCCTGACCTGCCACAGACAGAAACAGCCCGGCACGCCCCTCAAGGGCATGCCGGGCTGTCTTCACTACCGGACCCCGAACGACTCTCAGGCGGCCGGACCGCCCTGGGTCTCCTCGGGCAGCTCCATGGCGCGCTGAAGATCCACCTGATCCGGCAACGCCTGATTTTCAGGCCAGCGCAGGACCCGCCGGCCGTCCGACGGCAGCCGGGGCACATACTCCCAGCCGCCTTCCTTCTCGGTGTTGTAGTGGATGACCTTGTTCTCCCGCACCAGGCGGCGGATCAGCCGGCCCGCCTTCATCCGCTCAGTGGCACTGATGGTCTCGTCGCCGAGCCGGAGCCGCAGGTAGACCTTCAGGTAACGGATGGGGTAGGCGTTGTGGTGCGTCTCTCCGCCGTCCCTGTCGACCTTCACGTCCCAGATGGTTGCCAAAAGCGCGTTCACCCGCGCGTGAACGGGCCTGCGCCGCAGGTTCAGCAGCACCAGACGACTGTTCACGGACCCCGGGCGCGCACCGTACTGCTGCGCGATCTCGGCATCGCTCAGGCCTAGGTGGTACAGCTTCGCCAGCACGGCGTCAGAGGGCAGCTTGGCCATGAGCAGGGACCTTCCGGGACGGGTCGGCTGTGAAGGGACCACCCGCTGGAGGGCTGCCACAGAACAGCGGCCGACGGTACCAGCGACGCGGTCTCACATCAACTTTCAACTTTACCGATTGGTAGGTTGGTTTGTGGCCTACGTCTCATTTCTGGAGTTGAGGCTGATCTTAGGACTCGGTAACGCCTACATACTTAGTGAGAAAAGATCCAAGAGAGAAAATAAATTTCCTTCCTGTAGACCTCCTGAAAATTAATTCTCAGTTGAGATCCGAGAAGGACACAGGCCCCGGCTGCCAGATCAGCAACCAGCCGGGGCCCACATCCGAACCGCCCCGGCTGATCCCCGGGGTGGCCCAAGGGCGGGTAGCTCCCGTCTGGAGTCGCAGTGTCCGGTGTGCACGCGCGTCTCAGAAAACCCCTCTCTGGGGTGAGTACCGGACGGAAGAGCGGGTTCGAATCCCGCCGACTCACCACGTCACGGAAGGAAGCCACGATGCCCCGAGCGAAATCGATCTGCATGTCCGTGGGCTGCACTTCCGTGACGGTCCGCGCCGGCCGGTGCGAGAGACACGCACCGCCCAAGCGGACCTGGCGGCCCTCCGCGAGGAACCGCAACCGCCCCGGTGACTTCCACAAGCGCCGGGCCGCTGTCCTCGCGCGCGACCGGTTCACCTGCCAACGCTGTGGCTCCCGTAGCGACTTGGAAGTGGACCACCGGGTACCCGTCGCCCAGAGTGGCACTTGGGAGCTGGCCAACCTGTGGGTGCTCTGCCAGCAGTGCCACTACCAGAAGACGTACTTCGAGGACCGGGCATAGCAGGGGCCCCGCCCGAAATGGCGGGGCCTCTACCGTCCTCCGAGATTGTGCCTCAGAGGCGTATGGCGGTTCCGGCCGTAATCCCTTTTCCGCGAACGGTTGGGTCCGGAACCTCGGTCAGTCACTCCCTTTCGGACTGCCCAGTAGAACTCTACCGTTCAAGCGCTTCTCCGGCGCCGCTTTTCCGATCGTCACCCTGCCCATGAACCGACTCGAACAGGGGGGTGCTCTGATGCCGTCTCGCCGAGGGCCCGCCCCGAGCCCAAACGCTCGGCGTCGGAACACCAATCACGCCCTGGGTGAGCACGAGCTGACGCCCACGGCCGGCGAAGGCCGCGCCCTCCCCAAATCCCTGGGCATCCAGACCGGCGGCGCCAAGCGCTTCTGGAAGACGTGGTCCAGCGCCCCGCAGACACAGCATTGGCTTGAGACGGACTGGGCCGAGCTGGAGATCACCACGCGCCTCGTCGACGCCTTCTATCAGGGCGAGACGCGGCTTGCTGGTGAGATCCGGCAGCGGGTTGGCCGGTGGGGTGCGACGACGGAGGACCGGGCCCGGCTCCGGATGAACTTTGACCAGCAGGCCCAGGAAGAGGCCGCCCAGGCCGCCAAGGAGGCGGCGACGACGGACATGGACGAAGAGCTCTTCCGGATGCTCTCCGAATCCTAGACTTTCCGGCTCACGCAAGGATCAGAGAATCACGGTGGGCGACACCCATTCCTTCCCGGCGATGTCGTCGGAGACGGACGACACGGCCTGAACGCCGTCGCCATTGGGACCGGAGCGCGTGGCGTTGAAGCAGACGGATCGGCCTACGGGACGCTCCTCGATGAAGCATTCCCTGCTCGGCAGCGTCTCACTGCCGGCCTCCCAGGTTCTCGTCGAGGCCATGACGGTGGTCGCCGAGGTGAGGCTGATGATCGTGGCTCCCTGGTAGTTCGTGCCGCTCACCACGATGCACGACTGGGCCTGGAAGCCCGGCCGGATGGTGACGGTGGAACCACAGTGCCAGTTGGAGGTCGTCCCGGTGTACGGGTTCCACGGGCCGTCGACGGCACCGGCCGGGGTCGCCATGAACAGAACGGTGGCCGATGCGGTGGCGAGCACGGCAGCAAAAATCTTCCTCACGTCGCCTCCTGGCGTGTCAAAGGTCTGGCATGTGCTCTTCAGTCATGCCGGACGCAGCGTAGGTAGAGCGCCGCTTGCGGCGGTAGAGAACCTGAGGACGATGGCTGATTTTGCAACTGCGGCCCCCACCTCGGCAGTCCGGCCCGTGCACCCAAACTCACCCGGCCGGGACCAGGACAGCCACCCGGCTCCAAGAACCGGCACCCCGCCACCCGCTACGACGTGGGCAAGACCGTCAAACACCCCGAGATACTCGTCGCTCTGCGTGACAGCCGACGATAAGGAACAAGTTAGAAAGGACATGCCACGACTACCTGGACGGTTGCCGGTACGCGGTGCGACGTGTCGGGCGAGGCCGACGCCCTCGCGGTCTTCCCGGGCAGCCACGCCCCTGATCTCCTCGGCGGCACCAACGAGACCACCGGATGGGTGCGCGTGGTCGAGGCCTGTGACGCAAGCGAAGCCGCGTGCGTTGCCGAGTTCCAAGCCGAAGCCTTTGGCGACGATACCGAGTAGCCCGAAGGGGGTGAGGGGTTGCCCCTGACGGGAAACACGCCGCCTGGCGTCCCCCACCCTTCGCGGAGCCTCGGGTACGGCATCATCCGGTGGTGCCAGAAGTACATCGTCCAGCCCGACGGCGAGAACGCCGGCCAGCCGTGGCAATTTTCCCCGGAACAGCTCCGGTTCGTCTTGTGGGCGTACAGCATCGACGAGAACGGGAAGTGGCTGTACCGGTCCGCCGCGCTTCGCCGCGCGAAGGGCTGGGGCAAGACCCCACTGCTCGCCGCCCTGGCGATCGTCGAGTTCATCGGCCCCGCCCGCTTCAGCCACTTCGATGAGAACGGGCTACCGGTCGGCAAGCGTGTTCCGCTGCCTCTGGTGCAGATCGCCGCAACCTCCCTCGACCAAACGGCTAACACGCGTGACATGATCCGCGGCATGCTGGCCGAGTCCCCGGCCGAGAAGGAATACAACCTCGACATCGGCAAGGGCCTCATCCAGTTCAAGGACGGCCGCCCCGGCCGGATCGAGCCTGTGACCTCGTCCTCTCGTGGTCTTGAGGGGGCGAGGCCCACCTTTGCCCGGCCCCGGCAGGAACGATCCTGCCGGGGCCGGCGGAGTGCCGCTTACAACAGCTAACAGAATGAGATCTGTTGACGCTGGTTGCCGTGTCTGACGGGCGGGTTGAGCGTTGTCCGGCTCGTGGGGGCATCGCCGTGGATCGTGTCGGATGAGTTGTGGGAGCGGATCGGGCCGCTGCTGCCGTGCAGCGAGCGCCGGTTTCGGTATCCGGGCCGCAAGCGGTTGCCGGACCGGGAGGTGCTGTGCGGGATCTTGTACGTGCTGCATACCGGGATCCAGTGGGAGTACCTGCCGCAGGAGCTCGGCTTCGGCTCGGGCATGACGTGCTGGCGGCGGCTGCGGGACTGGAACGAGAGCGGGGTGTGGCAGCGGCTGCACGAGGTGCTGCTGGCGGAGCTGAACGCGGCGGCGAGGCTGGACTGGTCCCGATGCGTGGTCGACTCCAGCCAGGTCAGGGCCCTAAAAGGGGGCTCGCGACGGGCCCGTCGC
>NZ_JAILXP010000650.1 GCF_020740895.1 Streptomyces sp. UNOB3_S3
GGGCCGGGGCCTGAGCCTGAGCCGGGGCCTGAGCCGGGGCCTGAGCCGGGGCCTGAGCGGCCGTCGGCCAGGCGCCGGCCTGCGGTCCGGGGGCGGCAGGGGCCTGGCCCTGGGCCGGAGACAGGGCAGCCGTCGCCCCGGCACCGGCCGGGGCCGCCGGGGCGACGTCTGTGGGCCACGCACCCGCCCCGCCCTGGGCCGGAGCGGCGGCGCCGCCCCCGGACACGGCCGCGCGCGCCGCCGCCGGGCCGGACAGCCCGGCAACGGGAGCGGCGGCAGGAGCGGAAGCGTGGGCGGGCGCGTGGGCGTCCGGACCCGGGATGTAGCCCACGGCGGTACCGGGCGGCGCGGGCGTGAAGGCGGCGGCAGCGGTCGCGGCGCCGCGCTCCAGGCGGTCGAGGCGGGCCCGTACGGACCGCTCGTCGTCGAAGGCGGCGGGCAGCAGCACGCGTGCGCAGGTGAGCTCGAGCTGGAGGCGCGGGGAGGTGGCGCCGCGCATCTCGGTCAGGCCCTCGTTGACCAGGTCGGCGGCGCGGCTGAGCTCTCCGGCGCCGAAGACGGACGCCTGGGCCTGCATGCGCTCGATGACGTCGGCCGGGGCGTCGATCAGGCCCTTCTCCGCCGCGTCCGGGACGGCGGCGAGGATCACCAGGTCGCGCAGCCGCTCCAGCAGGTCGGCGACGAAGCGGCGGGGGTCGTTGCCGCCCTCGATGACGCGGTCGACGACCTCGAAGGCCGCGGCGCCGTCACCGGCCGCGAAGGCGTCCACGACGGCGTCGAGGAGGGAGCCGTCGGTGTAGCCGAGGAGGGACGTGGCCATGGCATACGTCACACCGTCCTCGGCGGCGCCGGCGAGGAGCTGGTCCATGACGGACATCGAGTCACGCACGGAGCCGGCGCCGGCGCGGACGACCAGGGGCAGGACGCCGTCCTCGACGGGGATCTTCTCCTGCTCGCAGACCTCGCCCAGGTACTCACGGAGGGTGCCGGGCGGGACGAGCCGGAACGGGTAGTGGTGGGTACGCGAACGGATCGTGCCGATGACCTTCTCGGGCTCGGTCGTCGCGAAGATGAACTTCAGATGCTCCGGGGGCTCCTCGACGACCTTCAGCAGGGCGTTGAAGCCCGCCGAGGTGACCATGTGGGCCTCGTCGATGATGTAGATCTTGTAGCGGCTGCTGGCGGGGCCGAAGAAGGCCTTTTCGCGCAGCTCACGGGCGTCGTCCACACCACCGTGCGAGGCGGCGTCGATCTCGATGACATCGATCGAGCCGCGCCCGTTGCGCGCGAGGTCCTGGCAGGACTGGCACTCCCCGCACGGGGTGGGCGTCGGGCCCTGCTCGCAGTTCAGGCAGCGGGCCAGGATGCGCGCGCTGGTCGTCTTGCCGCAGCCGCGCGGGCCGCTGAACAGGTACGCGTGGTTGACCCTGTTGTTCCGCAGGGCCTGCTGCAGCGGGGCGGTTACATGCTCCTGCCCGATGACCTCGGCGAAGGACTCGGGACGGTAGCGGCGATAGAGCGCGAGGGACGACACACCTACGACGATATCGGGCCCCACTGACAAGTGGTCTCCGTCACAGATTCCCGGCCCGCACCCCAGCCCCTCGCCGGCCCGCACCGGACCGTCGGGACCCCGGAAAACACAAGGGCCCCTCACGCACCCGCCAGAGCCCACTTACCCTTGCTGCCTTCCGGCCCTGGGGGAGTTGGGTGAGATAGCGCCACGTGAGGGGCTTGCCCCCAGCGTAGCGGATCGCCGGGGGTGCTCGGCCACCCCTCGTCCCCCTCCGCCAC
>NZ_JAILXP010000651.1 GCF_020740895.1 Streptomyces sp. UNOB3_S3
GGTCGACGGGGTGGGCCGGGCCGCTGGTCGTGGCGCTGTTCGCGGGGCTGATCCGGTTCTGGAATCTGGGTTCCCCGAACGCCGTCATATTCGACGAGACGTACTACGCCAAGGACGCCTGGGCCCTGCTGAAGCGGGGCTACGAGGTCGACTGGAACAGCGTCAAGGACGTCAACGACCAGATCATCGCCGGGCACGCCGCCGTCCCCGACGCCCCCGGGTACGTCGTGCACCCGCCCGTCGGCAAGTGGGTCATCGCCGTCGGCGAGTGGATGTTCGGGTTGAACCCCTTCGGCTGGCGGTTCATGGTCGCCGTGCTCGGCACCCTGTCGGTGCTGATGCTGTGCCGCATCGGGCGGCGGCTGTTCCGGTCGACGTTCCTGGGGTGCCTGGCCGGGGCGCTGCTCGCCGTCGACGGGCTGCACTTCGTCATGAGCCGCACGGCGCTGCTGGACACCGTGCTGATGTTCTTCGTCCTCGCCGCCTTCGGTTGTGTGCTCGTCGACCGCGACAAGGCGCGGGCCCGGCTCGCCGCCGCCCTGCCGGTGCGGGAGGACGGCATGCCCCTGCCCGACGCCGGGGTGGGCGACCGGCTGCGGCTGGGGTGGCGGCCGTGGCGGCTGGCCGCCGGGGTGTTCCTCGGGCTGGCCTTCGCCACCAAATGGAACGGCGCCGTCTACCTCGCCGCGTTCGGCCTGATGATCGTGCTGTGGGACGTCGGTTCCCGCCGTCTCGCCGGCGCCCGGCGGCCCTGGCGGTCCGCGCTGCTGCGCGACGCGCCCTGGGCGTTCGTCTCGACCGTGCCGGTCGCGGTCGGCGTGTACATCGCCTCCTGGACCGGCTGGTTCACCCACAGCGGCACGTACAGCAGGACCGCCGGCTGGCAGCACAGCGGTTACTTCCGGCACTGGGCCGAGACCGACGGCGGCGGCAGCCCGGACGGTTTCCTCGCCGGGGTCCTCAACCCGCTGCGCAGCCTGTGGCACTACGAGCGGCAGGTGTGGGACTTCAACACCACGCTCTCCTCGCCGCACACCTACCAGTCCAACCCCTGGAGCTGGCTGGTCCAGTCGCGCCCGGTGTCGTACTTCTACGAGTCGCCCAAGCCCGGCAACGCCGGCTGCCCCATCGACACCGCCGACAAGTGCGCCCGCGAGGTGCTCGCGCTGGGCACGCCGCTGCTGTGGTGGGCGGGCTGCTTCGCGGTCGTCTATCTGCTCTACCGCTGGGCGCTGCGCCGCGACTGGCGGGCGGGCGCGGTGCTGTGCGGGGTCATGGCCGGATACCTCCCCTGGTTCATGTGGCAGGAGCGCACGATCTTCGTCTTCTACGCGGTCGTCTTCGTGCCGTTCCTCTGCCTGGCGGTGGCCATGATGATCGGGGCGATCCTCGGCCCGCCCGGCGCCCCCGAACGGCGCCGCGCGCTGGGCGCCGTCGGCGCGGGCGTGCTCGTCCTGCTCATCGCCTGGAACTTCATCTACTTCTTCCCGATCTACACCGGCCAGGCCATCCCCGTGGACGCCTGGCGCAACCGGATGTGGTTCGACACCTGGATCTGAGAGCCGGAGCCGGAGCCGGAGCCGGAACCCGGACACCGGGCGCCGTTTGACGGTGTGTCGGGTTCAAGCGGCTGTTTCCGGCCGTTTCGCACCGTGTGTCACTCCCATCCCGTAGAGTGCCGTCCGAGGTTTTAATCAGGTGATTAAAACCAGGAGGGGGCAAGGGGACCATGCGTACTGGCGCGAAGATCGCGATCGGTGTCGCCACCGTGGCGGTGGTGGGGGCGGCCGGGC
>NZ_JAILXP010000652.1 GCF_020740895.1 Streptomyces sp. UNOB3_S3
CTCAGCATCCCCCCATCCCGCGTGACCGCGACACACCCCGCCGCGCCGTCCCGCTCCGGAAACGCCACCAGCCAGCACCCCCCGTGCTCGGCGAACACCCGCTCCGCGGCGGCGCGGTACGTCTCGCGCGGCTCCGGCGCCCTGCCCAGGACGACATCGGCCGCACCGCCCCACCGGCCGTCCGGCTCGCCCTCCGCCACCACCAGGTGGGGATCGGCCAGGTGCCCGGTCACCGTCCCCTGGAGCCCGGCGACGTAGCGGCGCAGGACCAGCGTCCCGTCCGGCTCGGGCCGGACGTCGGCGAACGCGGGCGGCGGGACCGGCCCGTACCGCTCCGCGGGGAGCGGCAGCGGCAGGGTGACGGGCCGGGGGACGGCGGGGGACTCCGGCTCGTCGAGCTCCAGCCGCTCGTAGTAGAGGCGGCGCAGCAGTCCGGCCGCCCGCATGGGGCGGGAGGTGACGAGGCCGCCGATCGCCTCCAGCCGCTCGTCGCCCGCCTGGGCGGCGGCCGCGCGGCGCAGCTGGAGCCCGAGCGGGACGTCCGGCGCCACGCGCGGCAGCGCCGCGCCCAGCCGGGCCATGGGCGAACCGGCCGCGACCACCTCGTCGCCGAAGGCGCCCAGCAGGCCGGGCACACCGAGCGCGGCGGCGTAGAGGGTCAGTGATCCGTGGTCGCCGACGAAGGCGTCGGCCGCGACCAGTGCCGCCTTCCAGGTGTCGGTCTCCGGCGCGGGCAGGAGGAGCCCGGCCCGCAGATACGGGGCCAGCCACGCGCGTATCTGCCAACCGCCGTGGCCGTACCAGACATTGGGGTGCACGGCGGCGAGGACGCGGTACTCGTCGTGCGGCAGTTCGGCGAGGGCCCGGCGGACGAGGTCCATGTTCGCGCCGAGGAGGGAGTGCGGCCCCCAGGTGGAGGTGAGGACGAGCAGCTTCCGGCCGGGTGGCAGGCCGAGCGCGGCGCGGTACTCCGCGCGGAAGGGGAGGCCGGCGCGGAGGTCGTCCATGCAGGGGTCGCCGGCGACGACGGAGATCGGTACGGCCTCGGGGCAGCCGCGGCGGAGGCGTTCACGCTGCTCGTCGTGGGAGAGGACGATCGCGGAGGGGATCAGCTTCCCGTCATGAGTGAGCCATTCCGCATCCAGCCCGAACGCTTCCGGCTTCCGGCTTCCGGCTTCCGGCTTCCGGCTCCCGGCTCCCGGCTCCCGGCTCCCGGCTCCCGGCTCCCGGCGCAAGTGTTTATTGTATCCGGCGCCGTGCGGGGCGCCCACAAGTGGGGCGTTGAGCTCATGGAGTTCGCCGCCCCGGCTGCTGCTCACCGCGAGGTCGAATTTCCCCCGCTTCGCTTCCTCCCAGGATATCCAAGGGAGTTGGCGCGCGGTGATGAATTCCCGCGTTCCGTTCTCGAAGGCGGAAGACCCGGTGCAGGTGAACACCACATGCACCCGGCTGTCGCCCTCGAACGGCGCGAGCAGGTCCAACAGCCGTGTGGCGGAAGTAATGTTGTGGATGACGCCCAGCACCGTGCGCTCCGGCGCGGCGGTGGCCCACCGCCCCGCGTCGTCCCGCAGCAGGATGTGCGACGGTCGCGACGAACCCCGCGACGATCCCGCGTGCGGCATCGGAAGTCTCCTTGTCGATCAGGCGCGTACAGGGCGCGCTCGGCATCCGGCCGACGATACCTCGCTCCCGGACGCCGGTTCCCCAGCGCGATACGATCATTACTTTGCGTATATATGCATGTTTCGGGGGAGTAGGTGGTAAGGGGGGTGGGGGCATGGC
>NZ_JAILXP010000653.1 GCF_020740895.1 Streptomyces sp. UNOB3_S3
GGCGTCAAGGGCGTCGAGCGTGTCGAGTGTCCGGCGCATGGTGGCGCGGGCGCGGTCGAGCTGGCCGGTGCTCAGCCAGGTCAGGCCGCAGCACGGCCGCTGCCTTCCGGACAGGGACGGGACGGTCACCTGCAGCCCGGCGTCCTCGAACACGGCGACGGCGGCGCGGGCGACGCCGGGGGAGAGGTGATCGGTGAAGGTGTCGGGGAAAAGGATCACGCGGTTCGCGGCATCGGACGGGGCGTGTCCTGTCGGGGCAGCGCTGCCACGACGCTCCCGCGCCCGCTCGGCGCCCGCCCGCTCAGCTCGTTCCCGCGCCCGCCACCAGCGGAGGAACGATTCCGCCGCCAGCGGTGGGATGTCGCGTTCCGGGGCGATGCCGCCCAGCCGTTTGGCGGCCGCCGCCAGCGGCCGTACCCGGGCCAGGCCGTTGAGCACGGGCGCGGCCCGTACGGCGGCGGCCGCGCGGAGCCAGACCGGCAGCCATCCCATCGTGTAGTGGGCCGCGGGCCGTCGCCGGCCCGCGTAGTGGTGGTGGAGGAACTCGGCCTTGTACGTGGCCATGTCCACGCCCACCGGGCAGTCGCTGCGGCAGCCCTTGCAGCCCAGGCAGAGGTCGAGGGCCTCGCGCACCTCCTCCGAGCGCCAGCCGTCCGTGACGAGCTCGCCCGCCAGCATCTCGTGCAGCAGCCGGGCCCGGCCCCGGGTGGAGTGCCGCTCGTCACGGGTGACCCGGTAGGAGGGGCACATCACGCCCGTACCGGCCGTCGTCTCCCGGCACTTGGCCACCCCGACGCACCGCCGGACCGCCGCCCTGAAGTCCCCGCCGTCCTCCGGATAGCCGAACTCCACGGGGACGGGCTTCCTGGGCAGCACCTCGAAGCGGAGGTTCCGGTCCAGCGGGTAGGGACGGACGACCATCCCGGGATTGAGGCCGCCCGCCGGGTCCCAGAGGTCCTTGAAACGCTCGAAGAGGCGGACGGCCTCCGTCCCGTACATCCGGGGGAGCAGCTCCGCCCGGGCCTGCCCGTCGCCGTGCTCGCCGGAGAGCGAGCCGCCGTGCGCGACGACCAGATCCGCCATGTCGCCGGAGAAGGCGCGGTAGCGGCGCACTCCCCCCGCGCTCAGCAGGTCGACGTCGAGGCGTACGTGCACACAGCCCTCGCCGAAGTGCCCGAAGGGCGCCCCGCGCAGCCCGTGGCGGCCCAGCAGCGCCCGGAACTCCCGCAGGTACGAGCCGAGGCGCTCGGGCGGAACGGCGCAGTCCTCCCAGCCGGGCCAGGCCTCGCCGCCGTCGGGCAGCCGGGTCGCGGTGCCGGCCGCGTCCTCGCGCACGCGCCACAGGGCCCGTTGGGCGGCCGGGTCGGTCAGCACGGCGAGCCCGCTCGCGCCGCCGGCGGCGGCCGCGCGGCGGAGCTCCTCCGCCCGGGCCGCTGCCTCACCGGGCGTGGCCCCGCCGACCTCGGCGAAGAGCCAGGCCGTGCCCTTCGGCAGCCCGGCCCGGTCCGGGCCCGGGACCAGGTCGGCCGCCATGCCCTCGACGGTCAGGGGCGCGTACGGCAGCAGCGTGGGCGCGGCGTCGGCGGCCGCGCCCTCGTCGGGGTAGCCGAGCACCACCAGCGCCCGGGCGCCGGGGGCGGCGACGAGCCGGACGGTCGCCTCGGTGATCAGCCCGAGGGTGCCCTCGGTGCCGGTGAAGGCCCGGGTGAGGTCCGTGCCGCGCTCGGGCAGCAGGGCGTCCAGCGCGTAACCGGAGATGCGGCGGGGGAGGGAGGGGG
>NZ_JAILXP010000654.1 GCF_020740895.1 Streptomyces sp. UNOB3_S3
GTGGGTGGGAGATATCCCCCACCACCCATTCCTCTAAAACAGCGCTCGGGTCTCGGACCTCGGGTCTCAAGCCCCGGCGACAAAACCCGTGAACGCCGCCCATGCGGCGGGGGTGACGTCGAGTCTCGGAGCTCGGAGCTCAAGCTTCGAGTCCCGGACGTGGACGGTGTCCGGGTAGCAGGTGGCCACCTCGACGCAAGCTTCGCCGCCGTTTCCGCTGTAGCTGGACTTAAACCAGTCCAGATCCTCGTAACTGGCTATTCGTCCCTCAGTGTTCACAGCTCTCCCAGCATCTTCCCGATCATGCTCACCGAATCCTCAGGAGTGAGCGCCTGCGATCGCAGCATGGCAGAGCGCATACTCACGTCTGACACGTCCTTCGCGCCGGAGAGCATTACACCCTTCTGCCCTTCGAAGTACACGAACCGCTCGTGGTCCTTGGTCTCCAGTACGTACAGGGGCCCCGCGAGCCCGGCGTGCGTCTCCCTGCGGGTCGGCATGATCTGGATGTCGACGTTACGGAGCTTGGACAGGTCAAGCAGATGGTGCATCTGGCCGCGCATCACGTCCTTGCCACCGATCCACCGCTCCAGGACGACCTGTTCAAGCACCGCGCTGATCACGGCAGGCGGTGTGCGGGTCAGCAGCTTCTGGCGCTCCAACCGTGCTGCCACTCCCTGCTCGATCTCCTCGTCGTCGATGAGCGGACGTTCGCTGCGGAACACTGCCAACGCGTATTCCTCGGTCTGGAACAGCCCGGGGACCACGTGATTCTGGTAGATCTCCAGCGAACGGCACTCCTCCTCGTACTTCGCGTACTCCTCGAACCAGTCCGGGAACTTGCTCTGCACGATGTGCTTCGCCGCCTCCCGTAGCAGCCCTCCCCCATCGCACAGCTCCTCCGCCGTGTCGATGAGCTTGATCGACGGCTTTCGCCGCCCCTGTTCGACCGAACAGATCATGTCCACCGAGTACTTCGCCGCCTCGGCGAGTTGTTCCCTGCTCACGCCCGCACGTCTGCGCACTGCCTGCAGCACCGCGCCGAACATCCGCATCGTCGCCGACTTGGACCGTGCTTGCCTGCCGTCCGGCATGCTTCTCCCTCCCGGCATTCCCCGACAGCGGCGTACCGAACCGGGGGTCCGCCTCCAGTCACTGGTCAGGCTAGGCACGATCACCCATCGTGTTCGGCGTGAAAGACGAAACTCACCCCCCAACCTCAACAATTGCCTTCCGTCCAGAGTGGGTTCCGCTGTCAGGACACCACCTGTGGCGCTGTGGCGTGCACTTCGACGTGGTGCGCGCCCAGGGCGTGGTCGGTGAACAGTTCGCCCTTCAGCTCATCGAACGTGCCGCGCCCGACCCGGGGCCGGTGGTGTGCGAGGCGAAGGGGTTCCGCTGGACGTACTTCCTGCTGCCGCCGGGCACGGCGAGGCAGTACCCGTGGCCCGTGGGCGTCCAGTGGTTCAGTGGGAAGCGCACGATCGCGTACATCGGGGTGCCCGCGCTGACGGGGAACACGTGGCCGTTGCTCTGGTACTCGCGGCCGACGCGGGCGGCGCCGTTCGTGGACCCGAAGACGCTGCACAACGTGATGGATCCGGCCGGTCCGATTCCGCGCTTGTAAGGTCCGGGGCCCACGGGAACGCTGGCGCAATGCCTTTCAGACATGTACGTCATGTGCGCAGAGCCGTCGGCTCGTTCGTCGTGGGCCTCGCTTTCATAGCCGGGGCGGCCCCCACCGCGACCGCCGCCCCCGC
>NZ_JAILXP010000655.1 GCF_020740895.1 Streptomyces sp. UNOB3_S3
GGTCCGTCTTGATGCCCGCCAGGACCTCGTCCGCGTGCCGGCGCGCGTCACCCAGCGCCGCCGCCGAAGCCACCGGCACCACGACCTCCAGGTAGCACTTCAGCTTCGGCTCCGTACCGCTCGGCCGCACGATGACCCGCGCCCCCGAGACCGTCCCCGCCTCGTCGCCCGCCAGGGCGTACCGCAGGCCGTCCGTCGGCGGCAGCGACTCCGTGCCCTTGGACAGGTCCTCGGCGGAGACGACGTGCAGCTCGGCCAGGACCACCGGCGGCGCCTCCCGCAGCCGGCGCATCGCCGACGCGATCAGCGACAGGTCCTCCACCCGCACCGACAGCTGGTCCGTGGCGTGCAGCCCGTGCTCGACCGCCAGGTCGTCCAGGAGGTCGCTCAGCGTCCGGTCCGACTGCTTCAGCTCGGCCGCCAGCTCGGCCACGAGCAGCGCGGCCGTGATGCCGTCCTTGTCGCGCACGCCCTCCGGGTCGACGCAGTAGCCCAGCGCCTCCTCGTAGGCGTAGCGCAGGCCGTCCACGCGGGCGAGCCACTTGAAGCCGGTGAGCGTCTCCTCGTACGACGTGCCCGGCGCGCCCGCCGCGATCCGCGACAGCAGCGAGGACGACACGATCGTCGTCGCGAACGAGCCACGGGCGTTCTTGTGCACCAGGTGCTCGGCCAGCAGCGCGCCCACCTCGTCGCCGCGCAGCATGCGCCAGCCCTCGATGTTGTCCGGGTCCGGCACGGCCACGGCGCAGCGGTCCGCGTCGGGGTCGTTGGCGATGATGATGTCGGGCGCGTCGCCCGCCTCCGCGGCCGCGCGGGCCGTCGCGAAGGAGAGGTCCATCGCGCCCGGCTCCTCCGGGTTGGGGAAGGCCACCGTCGGGAAGTCCGGGTCCGGCTCGGCCTGCTCGGCGACGACGACCGGCTCCGGGAAGCCGGCGCGGGCGAACGCGGCGGTCAGGACGGAGCGGCCCACGCCGTGCATGGGCGTGTAGACGACGCGGATGTCACGCGCGGAGCCGTCCGTGAGGACGGCGTCGGTGCGCGCCAGGTAGGCGTCGACGACGTCCTCCTCGCGGAGGACCTCCCAGCCCTCGGACGGGCGCGGGACGTCGTTCAGGCTGGCGATCGCGGCGATCTCGGCGGCGATGCCGGCGTCGGCGGGCGGCACGATCTGGGAGCCGTCGCCGAGGTAGACCTTGTAGCCGTTGTCGCGCGGCGGGTTGTGGCTGGCCGTGACCTCCACGCCGGCGACCGCGCCCAGGTGGCGGATGGCGAAGGCGAGGACGGGCGTGGGCAGCGGGCGCGGCAGCAGCACGGCCTTGAGGCCCGCGCCGACCATGACGGCGGCGGTGTCCAGCGCGAAGTCGGCGGACTTGTGGCGGGCGTCGTAACCGATGACGACGGTGCCGGCTGTGCCATCCCCTGAGGGGGTCCCCTGCTTCTTCAGGTACGCGGCGAGGCCGGCGGCGGCGCGGATGACGACGGTGCGGTTCATGCGCATGGGGCCGGCGCCGATCTCACCGCGGAGGCCGGCGGTGCCGAACTGCAGGGTGCCGGCGAAGCGGGTGCTCAGCTCGGCGAGGTCGCCGGCGTCGATGAGCTTGGCGAGCTCGTCGCGGGTCTCGGGGTCGGGGTCCTCGGCGAGCCAGGTCCGGGCCTGTGCGATGAGGTCTCGCTCCACGGTTTTCCTCCGGAGGTTTCGGGGTGCGGTGCGCCCGCCGTGCGGGTGGGTCGGGGCCGGGGCGGGACGGCCCTTCTG
>NZ_JAILXP010000656.1 GCF_020740895.1 Streptomyces sp. UNOB3_S3
GCGGGGTGAGGTCCGTGCGGAACAGGCGGGCGGCCGACGTGCCCAGCCCCGTCGGCCCGGCGAGCAGGCCGCGCAGCGCGTCCACGACGGCCGGTGCCACCTCCGCCGCCTCCGCCGGGTCGTCCGGGCGGGGGGCGGTCGGCGCACCCGCCCCGAGCTGAGCAGCGCCGTTGAGCCGGTTCATCCGGGGTCCCTTCACTACGCGTGCGGGCAGCGTGAACAGCGGTTCACGCTGCCTGAGTTCTCGGGTGTGGCGCCGCCCGACGGCGCGCGGCCATGACCGCGTCCCCCATCGGCCACCGTGCCACCACCCCGACCAGGCCACGCAGCAGAGTGACGGACCCATGGGCGTCCGCGCAGCATCGGCGGCGCACGTTCATCCGTACGTAGCTGAGTATGTTTATCGGGTCGAAGTGTGGTGCAGATACGGCGGAAGGGCCTCGCACCCACAAGAGGGGTGCGAGGCCCTTCCCGTCGCGGGAAACTCAGCCCGTCGCCTTCTTGAGGAGGGCGCGCAGCTGGACGGCGTGGAAGACCTCGAACACGCCCATGACGACCAGGAACACCCCGGTCACCAGTGTGAGCACGGCGATCGACCGGAAGGGCAGGTCGATCATCACGATCCCGGCCAGGACGTTGAGGAAACCGACGAACACCTGCCAGCCACGGGCCGGCATGCCCTTGGTCGACAGCGCCACGCCCGCCAGCATCACCCCGCGCAGCAGCCAGCCGAACCCGATCCACAGCGCGAGCAGCAGGATCGACCGGGCGGGCTCGCGGAAGCACAGCAGCCCGAGCAGGACGCACAGGGCGCCGCTGACGAAGCCCAGCACCCGCAGGGCGCCGGGGACGTACACGCTGAAGGCGCCGGCGAGCTGGAAGGCACCGATCACCAGCAGATAGAGGCCGAAGAGGATCCCGACGACCAGCAGTGACGCCCCGGGCCAGGCCAGCACGATCGCGCCCAGGGCCACCGAGGCGATGCCGGCGCCCAGCAGCGTCTGCCAGCCCGCGTGCGCCAGCCGACTGAGGTCTTCGCGGAGTCCTTGGGATTCGTTGAGGGGGAAAGTCATGGCATACGCTCCCCAGTTGATCGTCCCTTCGTCCAGATTTGCACAGATGTGTCATGCCGACAACACGAAGGGGCGACCTGAGGCCATGGCCTGTGACCGTGGCCCGGGGCCCGTCAGTCGCAGGTGTCGAGCATCGCGATCAGCTTCTCCTTCTCGCGCTCGGTGACGCTCAGCCCGTACAGGCTCTTGATGTGCCCCCAGGCCCGGGAGTACGTGCACCAGAAGTCCTGGTTGGGCGGCGCCCACTGGTCCGGCGACTGGTCGCCCTTGGAACGGTTGGAGGAGGCGGAGACGGCGTACAGCTGGGGGTTGTCCAGGTCGTTGGCGAACGCCTTCCGTTTGTCGGTGGTCCAGGTGTCCGCGCCGCTGCGCCACGCGTTGGCCAGCGGCACCATGTGGTCGATGTCCACCTTGGACGCCGAGTCGAGGGTCCTTTCGTCGTACGCGCTGTACCAGCTGCCCGTCACGGCCCGGCACATCGAGTCCTGTGTGACGTTCGAGCCGTCCCGTGAGAGGACCACCTCCCGGGTGTCGCACTCCCCGTACTGCTTGATCCAGTGCGGGAACCTCGCCCGGGAGTAGCCCGCCATCGAATGCGGCGGTTCCACCTTGAGGCCGTCCAGCTCGGTGCGGACCGCGTCCGCCGCCGGGGGCTCCGGCGGTACGCGGTGGGGGGACGC
>NZ_JAILXP010000657.1 GCF_020740895.1 Streptomyces sp. UNOB3_S3
GTCGTGCTGGAGACCGTGCGGTACGCGGCGCCGCCGCCACCGCCGTCCTCGCGGTTCGCGGCGGCGCGCAGTCTGCCGCTGGGTTCGTTCTTCTCCCCGCGGCTGCGCTGGTCGCTGGTGGGGCTGGCGGCGGCCGTGTGCGGGCTGGCGGTCGCGTCGTGGCTGGTGACGGGGGAGGAGCCGGTGCACGCGGCGTATCTGTCCCTCCTGGACCTCTTCGCCATCAACGACCCTGCCATCGGGCAGCCCATGGGACGGCAGATCCTCCAGCTGCTGTCCGGGCTGCTGGGGCTGTTGCTGCTGCCGCTACTGGTGGCGGCGGCCCTGGAGGGCCTCGGTACGTTCCGGTCCGCCTCGGCGCTGCCGCGGCCGCCGCGCGGGCTGTCCGGGCATGTGGTGCTGCTGGGGCTCGGCAAGATCGGGGCGCGGGTGCTGGCCCGGCTGCGCGAACTCGGCATCCCGGTGGTCTGCGTGGAGCGCGACCCGCAGGCCCGGGGCGTCGCCCTGGCCCGCTCGCTCCGGGTCCCCACGGTCATCGGCGACATCACGGAGGAGGGCGTCCTGGAGGCGGCCAAGATCGCCGACAGCCGTACCCTGCTGGCGCTGACCAGTAGCGACATCACCAACCTGGAAGCCGTTCTGTACGCGCGAGGCGTCAAACCCGACCTTCGAGTGGTCATGCGGCTGTACGACGACCGCTTCGCCGGCGCGGTCTACCGCACCCTGCGGGACTCCCACCCCCAGGCCCTGACCCGCAGTCGCAGCGTCTCCTCGCTGGCCGCCCCGGCCTTCGCGGGCGCGATGATGCGCCGTCGGATCCTGGGGGCGGTCCCCGTCGAGCGGAAGGTCGTCCTCATCGCCGCCGTGGAGGTCGAGGGCCACGCCGCGCTCCAGGGCCGTACGGCGGGGGAGGCGTTCCGCCCCGGCGCCTGGCGGGTCCTCGCCGTGGGCGGCCCGGAGGGGACGCCGCGCTGGGACCCGCCGCCCGGGCACGTCCTGGGACCCGGGGACCGGGTGGTCGTGGCCGCGACCCGGGAGGGCCTGGCGGAGCTGCTGGGCCGCCGGCCCCGCTCCCGCACGGACGCGGGCGGCGGCCGGACCGGCTGAGGGGCGCACCGGCGGGCCGTGGCCGGGCCGCCCCGGCCTTCGGCCCTACGCGGCGGCCCGGTGTCCGCGCCGGCTCACCACACGTCCCCCGGCCGCCAGTCGCAGACGAGCTCCCCGTCCAGGTCCGGCCCCGGCGCGGCCACCGGAAGGACGTAGACGCTCCCGGCCTCCTCCGGGATGCGCCGCATCCCCGACGGGGCGAGGACCGCCAGCGGCCCTCGCCACTGGCGCCAGCCCCGGCCCGTGTACAGCGGAGCCGCCTCATCCGAGGCGCCGAGGGCGCCCAGCTCGTACGCGCCCCGCAGCAGCACCCCCTCCAGCGCCCCCATCACCGCCGTCGCGAGGCCCTCGCGTCGGCGGCCGTCGCGCACGGCGACGGCCTCGACGTACCCCGTGCGCAGCGCGCGGCCGCCGTGCAGCAGCCGGCGCTGGACCAGCGAGCCGTGGGCGAGGAGGACGCCGTCCTCCCACACCGTGGCGTGGATGCCGCACAGCGCGTGGTCCCAGTCGTCGTCCGTGAAGCGACCCTCGAACGAGTCGTCCAGCAGGGCGCGGATCGCGGCCAGTTCGGCGGCGGTGAGGTCGGAGGTGTGCGCGGTGCGCGGCTCGGGCATGGGGGCGGGCCTCCTCGCGTCGGCGGGGGT
>NZ_JAILXP010000658.1 GCF_020740895.1 Streptomyces sp. UNOB3_S3
CCCCTGACCCCCTCCACCCCCCTTCTCACGCCCTGCGGTCAGGCGGATACGGGCGCTCGGGCCCACGACCACGGCCCACTGGGCCGGCGCGGATTTCAGCCAACCGCGAACCTGGACGCCGAAGACCGGGTTCTCCCGGGCGAGCTGGGTCAGTCTCCGGTCGAAGCAGGCGGCCCCCTCGGGCGTGCGCGCCATCAGCAGTCCGGTGCGGTGCACGAGGTCGCGGGTACGGGCCTCGGTGCGCTCGGCCGCGCCGGCGGCCACCGCGCGCAGCAGGGCGTCGAGGACGGTGGCGTCGCGGTCGTACGGCCCGTACTCCTCGCGCTCCATCAGCACCTCGAGCAGCTCCTGGCGCAGCGGGCGCGACACGGCCGTGCCGGGGTCGGCGAGGACGGGCGCGAGGGCGCGGCGCACCTGGGGCGTCCCGGTGCGCAGCAGGTCGACGACGAGCGGGAAGAGCACGGAACGGGCGGCGGGGCCGTACTCCAGGCGGCGGTCGACGAAGTCGGCGGCGTTGGCCGCGCCTTCGGGGCGGTGGTCGACGTGCTCGCGCACCAGCGTGGTGATCCGGCGGGCCAGGGTGGCGGGGGCGGAGATCCCGGCGAGGGTGCGCAGCACGGCCGCGGGCCGCTCCCCCGGCTCGTACAGGCGCGCCCGGAAGACGTCGAGCACCTGGTCGGGGTGGGTCTCCAGGGCGGGGGCGAGCACGTCGGGCGGGAGGTTGAGGTCGCCCGTGGCGAAGGCGGCGAGGGCCTGCGGGAGGTGTTTGGCGCGGGTGCCGGGGTCGCGGACGAGCAGGGCGAGCGCGGTGCCGTGGAGGGTGCCCTCGTCGGGCCGCTCCAGGAGGGCGAGCGCGGCGTAGCGCAGCAGCTCGCGGTCGGCGGACGTGACGACGTGCGGGGCGGTGCGCAGCGCGTACGCGGCGGCGGCCACGTGGCGCTCGACGCGGTCGTCGTGGGCCCAGCGGTCGACGGCCCGGCACAGCGCGGACGGCTCGTCCTCGGCCAGGGCGGCCAGCAGTTCGTCGGCCCGGGGGTGGGCGGCCTCCACCAGCGCCTCGGTCAGGTCGTCCACGGCCCGGCGGCGGTGGGTGTGGAGGAGGGCCTGGGCGGCGGTGGCGACGGTGAGACGGACCCTGGCCCCGGCGGGGGTGATCTGGAGGGGGCGCTCGTCGGCGAACCAGCGGCACATGAGGGGCTGCGCGGCGCAGGGGTCGGCGGTGAAGAGCGTCACGACGGCGGTCAGGAACCGGTCGGCGAGCGCCGCGGGGGTGTCGCCGGACGTACGCCGCCGGGCGGGCGGGGCGGCGCCCCCGCCGCCGCGCTCCCCGGCGGGCGCCTCCGGCTCCGCCCGCTCCTCATGCACCTCCAGGACGATGGGCTCCATGGGCTCCATGGGCCCGATGGGCTGCTCCGCGGGCTCGCCCGTCTCGGCGGGCTCGTGGGCGCCGCCGGGCTCCTGCAGGGCGTCCTGCCGGGCGGCGGAACGGGTCCGGGCCCACGCGTCCGACCATCCCTCGCTGTACGGCACGTCGGGGTCGCGGGGCTCGTGGGGCTCGTAGGCCCCGGGGCGGGCGGAGGTGTAGGAGATGGCGCGCTCCTCCTCCGGGACGGCCTTCCGGGACCGCCGCCCCAGCACCGGGGGGCGCCCGGCGCCGTTCCACTCCTCCCCCGCGCCCCGCGCCTGGCCGGGTACGCGCGCCGTCCGGCCGGGCCGGGGGGCGCGCACGTCGCCGTACGCCCCC
>NZ_JAILXP010000659.1 GCF_020740895.1 Streptomyces sp. UNOB3_S3
GGGCCGGTGGAGGTGGGGCGGGATGAACCGGAATCCGGACGCCGAGGTCCGCAACCCGTACCTCGGGGGGCTCTACGCCCCCGTGACGGACGAGACGACCGCCTTCGACCTGCCCGTGACCGGCCGGCTGCCCGAGGCGCTGCGCGGCCGCTATCTGCGCAACGGCCCCAACCCCGTGGACGTCGCCGACCCGGCCGGCTACCACTGGTTCGGCGGCGAGGGCATGATCCACGGCGTCCGGCTGCGCGACGGCCGCGCCGAGTGGTACCGCAACCGCTGGATACGCTCCGACGACGTCGCCGGGCGGCTCGGCGAGAAGCTGCTGCACGGGCCGCGCCACCGGGGCCTGGACTTCGCGCCCAACACCCACGTCCTGCACTTCGCCGGGCACTGCCTCGCCCTCGTCGAGGGCGGGTCGCTCCCCTACGAGCTGGACCCCGAGCTCCATACGATCGGCCCGTTCGACTTCCACGGCACCCTGCCGGGCGGCTTCTCCGCGCACCCGGTGACCGACCCGCGCTCCGGCGAGCTCCACGCGGTGGCGTACTGCCTGGACCGGCCGTACGCGCAGTACCTCGTCGCCGGGCGGGACGGCCGGGTGCGCCGGCATGTCGAGGTCCCCGTCGCGGGCTCCCCGATGATGCACGCCTTCTCGCTCACCGAGCGGTACGTGCTGCTGTACGACCTGCCGGTGGTCTTCGGGCGGGACCCGCGCGACGGCGGCCCCCATCCGCGCTGGGACCCGGACCGGCCGGCCCGGCTCGGGGTCCTGCCGCGCGACGGCGGGGCGGCGGAGACGCGCTGGCTGGAGATCGAGCCGTGCTTCGTCTTCCACCCCATGAACGCGTACCAGCGCGAGGACGGTCTGATCACCGTCCATCTCGTCATCTACGAACGGTACTTCGACCGGGGGCGGCCGCTGCCCGGCGAGCACCTCGCCCATCTGGAGCGCTGGACCGTCGACCCCGCCGCGGGCACCGTGCGCCGACTCCCGCTGGACGACCGGCCGGTGGAGTACCCGCGCGTCGACCCGCGCCGGCTCACCGTCCCCCACCGCTTCGGCTACGTCATGCGGGAGCGGACGGAAGGACGGGACACCGCACTCATCAAATACGACCTACTGCGCGGTACGAGCGAGGAGTTCGAGGTGCCGGCGGGCGGCGACGTGGGCGAGGGGGTGTTCGTCCCGGCCGCGCCCGGGGCGGCGGAGGACGAGGGCTGGGTGCTGGCGTACGCGTACGACCCGGAACGCGGGGCAGGCGATCTGGTGGTGCTGGCGGCCCAGGACCTCACGGCCGGCCCGGTGGCCCGGGTGCACCTTCCGGTACGGGTGCCGCTGGGTTTTCACGGCAGCTGGATCCCGGACTGCCCATGACACGGGCCATGGCGTGTCGGGTGTGAACGTACTGGACCGGACTTGACAGCTAGCCTTACGTAGTCGTCAAGCATGCGGACTTTTACGAGCAGTACGGACATATTTCTCCCCTCCCGGCACCACTCGCACCCCGAGACACACGAAGGGCATCTCCCCATGGGCATTCGGAGTCTGCTGCGGAACGCGTTCGGCCGCGCCAAGGCCGCCGGACGCGACGAACCGAGCCTCCCCCAGCAGAACGCGGGCCCCGACCAGACGGCGAACGCCGTGTCCGTTCCGGCCCAGCCGACCGCCGAGACCGCCGACCGCGCCGGCTCGACCGTTCCCGACCCCGGCCCGCTCGGCCCCATCCCCACC
>NZ_JAILXP010000066.1 GCF_020740895.1 Streptomyces sp. UNOB3_S3
GCCTCCCACTCCTCGTCCGTCCAGCCCCGGTAGGGCTGGAGCTCCGAGCGCGGCACGTCGATGCCCGACCGCAGCACCAGCGCCTCGCAGCCGTCCAGCCCGGCGGCGACGAGCGCCGCCACATGGCCGTCGCCCCGGTGCTCGCGCAGCAGCGTCGCCGCGTGCCACAGGCGCTCAAGAGGGTCGTCGGGCCAGGCCAGCGCCGCGTTCGCGGCGGACAGGACACGCCCGCCGTGGTCCAGCCGGAGCGCGGCCCCGGCAAGGAGTTGCCCCGCCCGGGCCGCCTCCTTCTCCCGGCCCGCCAGCAGTCGTTCCAGCGCCGCCCGCGCTCCCGCGCGCCGGATCTCCAGGGCCCGCGCCGGCGGAGTGATGTCCCATACCGACGGCAGCGCCCGCGCGACCGTCCCCGGCGCGAAGCCCAGGAATGCCGCCGTGGCCGGCTCCGGGCCCACCGGCCCGAGCGGTGCCGCCCGTCCGGCGAAGTAGCCGCGCCGCCAGCCCCGCAGGCCCGCCTCCTCGAAGGCGGTCAGCGCCTCGGGAGCGAAGTAGGTGACGGCGTGGACGGGTTCGTACAGCTCCCACAGCGTGCGGGCCGCCGTGTCGTTCATGGCCTGGACCTCCGATCGTCCGCCAGATGGCGGCCCAATCCTCGCAGCACCCCCTCCGCCTCCGCCATGATCCGTTCGATCAGTTCCGCACAGGACGGCAGGTCCTCGATGACGCCCGCCACCTGCCCGGCGGCCATCACCCCCAGGTCCGTACGGCCGTCGACCATCGCCGCCTTCAGCAGCATCGGCGTGTTCGCGGCCAGCAGCACCCGGCCCCAGCCGAGGTCCCCGCCGTGCCGCAGGGCCCGTCCGTCGCGCAGCATCTGGCGCCACGTCATTCCCGACAGCGTCCGGAAGGCCGCCGCGTGCCGCACGGCCCGGACGAGCGATTCCGCCCGGCCCGCGCGCTCCAGCCGGGTGACGAAGGGGGTGCGCAGCATCCGGTGGGGGAGGCCGTCGACGCGGTCGGTGACGGTGACGTCCTTGACGGACGCGGCGAGGTACGCGGCCTTCACGGCCGGCGGGACCGTGCTGTCGGAGGTGAGCAGGAAACGGGTGCCCATGGCGATGCCCGCCGCCCCGTAGGCGAGCGCGGCGGCCAGGCCCCGGCCGTCGTGGAAGCCGCCCGCCGCGACGACCGGGACGCCGACCGCGTCGATCACCTGCGGCAGCAGCACCGACGTGGCGACCTCGCCCGTGTGGCCGCCGCCCTCACCGCCCTGCACGATCACCGCGTCCGCCCCCCACGCCGCGACCTTCTCGGCGTGCCGCCGGGCGCCGACGGAGGGGATGACGACCACACCGGCGTCCTTGAGGCGGGCGATCAGCTCCCGTGAGGGGGCCAGCGCGAACGACGCCACCCGCACCCCCTCCGCCACCAGGATCGCCGCGCGCTCGGCGGCGTCGCCCGCGTCCGCGCGGAGGTTGACGCCGAAGGGCCGGTCGGTGCGGGACCGCACCTCCCGGACGGCGGCCCGCAGCCGCTCCGGCGTCATGGTGGCCGCGCCCAGGATGCCCAGGCCTCCGGCGGCGGCGACGGCCGTCACCAGCCGGGGCCCCGCCACCCAGCCCATGCCGGTCTGCACGACGGGGTGCCGCACGCCCACGAGCTCGGTGAGGGCCGTCCTCACGCCCGTACCGTCCTCACGCCCGTACCTCGCGGTCGCGCAGGCCGTCCGGGTCGACGACCTCCCTGATCAGCCGCAGCTCCTCCGTCGTCGGCGGCCGGGTGCGCGGCACGTCCGCCGGCACGTCGAGGGGGAAGCCGGTGGCCGCCCGCACCTCCTCGGCCGTGACGCCGGGGTGCAGCGAGCGGACCCGTAGCGTGCGGTCCGGCGTCTCGAAGTCCAGCACCGCGAGATCGGTGACGACGCGCCGGACGCCGTGGAAGCGCGTCGCGGCGGGCCCGGCGGCGGCCGCCCGGTCGTAGCCGACGCCGCAGACCATGTCGACACGCTCGACCAGGACCCGGGGGGAGTGCCGGGGGATCCAGTAACTGACCGGATGGTTGAGGGAGTTGCCGGGAGCGCCGCGCACGCCCAGCAGCTGCCGGTCGGGGCGGCGCGCGTCGCCGATGCGGCTGATGTTCTGGTTGCCGTGCCGGTCGAGCTGGCTCGCGCCCATCATCACATGCCGTCGGCCCCCGGTGACCAGCGCCAGATGGCGCCGGAACGGCAGCCAGCCCTCGACCACCCGCGCCGTGCCGCCCAGCGCGGGCACGTCGGCGATCAGCATCGCCTCGCCGTCCGTCAGCAGCAGCTCCGGGGCGAAGGTCAGCCGCGCCAGCCGGGCCCCGATCGTGGGGACCGTGCCCATGGGGCTCGCCAGGATCTCCCCGTCGCCGCGCCAGACCTCCGCGCAGGCCACGGCGCAGACCTCGGCCGTGCTCGCGCTCACGGGCCCCCTCATGACGCCGCCCGGGTGCGGAACGCCGCGACCGCCGCCCGGTACTCGTCCTCGTCCCCGGACAGGAAGCGCGCGACGAACTCCCGCCAGGCCGCCGGGTCGGCCGCGGCCCGCGCGTACGCCGCCTGGAACGCCTCGTCGCGGTCGTAGTCCGGCGCGCACGAGGTGAAGTGCGCGCCGCCCGGCGCCTCGACGACCCCGGTCACGCAGTGCCGCTGGACGAGCAGCGTCTGCGGCCCGCCCCCGTCCGCGAACCCCTCGCTGCCGACGACCCGTTCGCAGGACACGTACGCCTCCCTGGCGGCCTCGCAGAACAGGTCGTCGAAGTAGGGGTCCGGGCCCAGGTACTGGGCGTTGCCGCGCGCGTCCGCGCGGTTGAGGTGGACCAGGGCCGCGTCGAGGGCGAGCGCGGGCACGGCCACCAGCTCCTCCCCGTCCTCGTACGGGGAGGTGACCGTCCGCAGGCCGGGGTTGACCGTCATGACGTCCGAGCCGAGCCCCGCCCGCACGGGCAGGAACGGCAGCCGGTGCGCGGCGGCCGTCAGGCCCCACATGACCATCGACTCGTCGAGCTCCACCAGCTCCAGCCCGCCCCGCTGCCGGGCGGCGCGGAAGTGCGGTTCGAGGGGGATCGAGTCGAGGGAGACGAAGGCCGTCACCAGCTTGCGGATCCGGCCCGCCGCCGCCAGCAGGCCGACGTCCGGGCCGCCGTAGGAGACGACGGTCAGATCGGTCAGCCCGGCCCGCAGCACGGCCCGGACCAGCGCCATCGGCTTGCGGCGCGACCCCCAGCCGCCGATGCCGATCGTCATGCCGTCCGCCAGGCGGGCCACGGCCTCGTCGGCGGTCATCCTCTTGGCGGCCGTCATAACCGCTCCTTCATGACCGCTCCTTCATATCCGCCCCTTCATATCCGCCCCTTTTCCGGCCGTCCGGCGGCGAAGGCGGCGCGGTGCCGGTCGCCGACGCCGCCGAGGGCGGCCTCGAAGGTGAAGCCCTGCTCGTAGCGGTAGGCCCGGCGGACGTCGACGGGGTCGATGCCGTTGAGCGCGGCCTTGGCCATGCGCAGCAGCACGCCGTCCTTCGCCGCGATCTCCCGCGCCAGCTCCAGCGCCGCCCCGGCGAGCCCGGGCCGGGGCGTGACGCGCCAGACCGAGCCGTGCCGGTGGAGCTCGGCGGCCGTGACGGTGCGCGACGTGTAGAAGAGGGTGCGCATCAGGTGCTGGGGCACGAGACGGGAGAGGTGGGTGGCGGCGCCCAGCGCGCCCCGGTCGAGCTCGGGCAGCCCGAACACCGCGTCGTCGGAGGCGACGACCGCGTCGGCGTTGCCCACGAGGCCGACGCCGCCGCCGAGACAGTGGCCGTGCACGGCGGCGACGACCGGGACGGGGCAGTCGTAGACGGCGGAGAACGCCTCGGCGCAGGCGTGGTTGACGTCGACGAGGGCCCGGTGGCCCGGCGTGCCGCTCAGCTCCTTGAGGTCCACGCCGGCGTTGAAGCCGCGCCCGGCGGCGGTGAGCAGCACACAGCGGATGTCCGGGTCGGACCCCGCCGCGCGGATCGCGTCCGCCAGCGCGTACCAGCCGCGTACGGGCAGGGCGTTGACGGGTGGGACGTCCACGGTGACGACGGCGATGCCCGGTTCGGGGCGTGCGGTGGAGATGCCCATCGGCTACCTTTCCACCAAACGTTTGTTAGGTGCGGTCCGTTGTCGACGGTAGCAGCGGACCGCTGCCTGGGGGAGGCGTGCATGAGCGGAACTCCCGGCCCCGGAGCGGGCGATCGGAGCACCGGCCCCGGCGGCCGCCGGGTCGTCCTCGTCACCGGCGGCACCCGGGGCGTGGGCGCGGGCATCGCGCGGGCCTTCCTGCGCACGGGCGCGGACGTCGTGGTGTGCGCCCGCCGGCCGCCCGCCGAGCCGGTCGCGGCGGCGGGACGGACGGCCCGCTTCCACAGCGCGGACCTTAGGGAAGCAGCGGCCGTCCAGGAGGTTTTCGCATGGCTCGCGGCCGAGTACGGCCGGCTCGACGTCCTCGTCAACAACGCCGGTGGCACACCCCACCGCCCGCTCGACGCGGCGGACACGGCCCGGCACATCCGCGTCCTGGAGCTCAACCTCCTCGTACCGCTCGCCGTCTCGCTCGCCGCCCGCCCCCTGCTGGGGGCCCGCCCCGGGCCGGCGGGCGGCGCGATCGTGATGATCGGCAGCGTCAGCGGCACCCGTCCCTCGCCCGGCACGGCCGCCTACGGCGCGGCCAAGGCCGGGCTCGCGAACCTGGCCCGCACCATGGCCGTGGAGTGGGCCCCGCGCATCCGGGTCAACACCCTCGTCCTCGGCATGGTCGCCACCCAGGCCGCACGGGTCCACTACGGCGGCGAGGCGGGCCTTGCCGCCGTCGGCCGGACCGTACCGGCGGGACGGCTCGCCGAGCCCGACGAGATCGGCGAGGCCGCCGTCTTCCTCGCCTCGGACCGGGCCGCCTACGTCACCGGGGCCGGCCTGCTCGTCCACGGCGGCGGCGAGGCCCCGGCCTTCCTCGCGGCGGCACACGGAGGGACGACATGACCGGAATCCGTGCGGGACGGGTCGCCGTCGTCACCGGCGCCGGACGGGGCCTCGGCCGCGCCCACGCGCTGGCGCTCGCCGCCGAGGGCGCCCGGGTCGTCGTCAACGACCTGGGCGCCGGGCCGGGCGGGGAAGGCGCCTCGGCGGACCCGGCCCGGCTCGTCGCCGAGGAGATCCGCGCCCGGGGCGGCGAAGCCGTCGCCCACAGCGGCGACATCGCCACCGACGAGGGCGCCCGCTCGCTCGTCACCACCGCCCTGGAGACGTACGGACGCCTCGACGCGCTCGTCAACAACGCGGGATTCCTGCGGGACCGCATGCTGGTCGGCCTCGGCGAGGACGACTGGGACGCGGTCGTCCGCGTCCACCTCAAGGGTCACTTCCTGCCCCTGCGCCACGCCGCCGCGCACTGGCGGGCACGGGCCAAGGAGGGGCGCACGCCCCAGGCGCGGGTCGTCAACACGACGTCCGGCGCGGGTCTGCTGGGCAGTGTCGGCCAGGCCAACTACGCCGCCGCCAAGGCAGGCGTCGTCGGCCTCACCCTCGTGGCCGCCGCCGAACTGGCCCGCTACGGCGTCCAGGTCAACGCCGTCGCCCCGGCGGCCCGCACCCGGATGACCGAGCGGGTCTTCGCGGAGGCGATGGCCGCGCCGGAGGGAGGCGGATTCGACGCGATGGCCCCGGCCAACGTCTCGCCGCTCGTGGTCTGGCTGGCGTCGGCGGACTCCACCGGCGTCACGGGCAGGGTCTTCGAGGCGGAGGCGGGCCGCATCACCGTCATGGAGGGCTGGCACCCGGGCCCCACGGCCGACAAGGGCGACCGCTGGACACCGGGCGAAGCGGGAAGGGCGGTACGGGGCCTGCTGGCACGGGCGCGGGCGGACGGGCCGGTGTACGGGGCGGGGCCGGCGTCCCCCCTGTGACCATCGCCACATCCCCTGCCTGTCACGCTCGTCGCCCGGGCGGTGTCCTCATGGTGCGAGGCCGAAGCGAAAGGAGCGTCATCATGAGGACCGTCATCGTGTGCACGTCCGTCTCCCACGGCAACACGAAGAGGATCGCCGACGTCATGGGCCGGGTCCTGGAGGCCCGGGTCGTCGAGCCCGAGCGGATCGACGCGGCGGAGCTCGCCGCCCACGACCTGGTGGGGTTCGGCTCGGGCATCTTCACGCAGAACGTCCACCCGAGGCTGCGCCGGTTCGCCGAGTCGCTGCCGGAGGGCCGGTACCGCAAGGCGTTCGTCTTCACCACCAGCGGACTGCCCGAACCGCCGTTCCGTCCCCACCCCCGCTCCCTCGCGCGGCTTCTGGAGCGGAAGGGTTTCGACGTGAGCGACACCTTCCAGTGCCGGGGGTACGACACGTCGCTGCCGTTCAATCTCGTCGGCGGGATCAAGAAGGGGCGGCCCGACGCCACCGATCTGGAGGCGGCGCGGGCGTTCGCCGAAGGGCTGAGGGTCAGGACCCTGTCCTGATCAGGACACCACGTCCTTCCCCCGGAAGTGCCGGAACGCCAGCGCGAAGAACACCACCGCGTACGCGACCGACACCGCCGTTCCCTTCACCATCCCCCCGTACTCGGGGCGCGGCTGGAGCGCGTCGGCCCACGCGTACTGCCAGTGGGCCGGCAGCAGGTCCCGCCAGTCACCCAGCGCCGTGACCGCGTCGAGGACATTGCCGACGATCGTCAGGCCCATCGCGCCGCCCACCGCGCCCAGCGGCGCGTCCGTGACCGTCGACAGCCAGAACGCCAGCGCCGCCGTCACCAGCTGGCCGACGAACACGAAGGCCACGCAGAGGGCCAGCCGGCCCGTCGCCGTTCCCGCGTCCAGGGAGCCCCCGGTGGGGATCCGCAACGGCCCCCAGCCGTAGGCGGCCGTGCCCGCCGCGAGCGCCACCAGCGGCAGCAACATCATCGCGGCCGCGCTGAAGGCCAGCGCCACGGCCAGCTTGGCCCACAGCAGCCGGGCGCGCGGCACGGGCGCGGCCAGCAGGTACCGCAGCGACGACCAGCTCGCCTCCGAGGCCACCGTGTCACCGCAGAACAGCGCCACCGGCACCACCAGCAGGAAGCCCGCCGAGACGAACAGCGCGGTGGCCGCGAAGTTGGCGCCGGAGGCGGTGGCGGTGTCCATCAAGGTCACCCGCCCGTCGCGGCCCTGGCGGTCGCCGCCGATCGCGAAGGCCGCGATCAGGACGAACGGCAGCACCGCGAGCACGGCGCCCATCACCAGCGTGCGGCGCCGCCGCAGTTGCCGCGCCGCCTCCACGCGCAGCGGCAGGGTGCGGCCGGCCCGGTAGCCGGGCGCGGATTCGACGGCCGTGGTGCTGCTCACGCGGAGCCTCCGATCAGGGTCAGGAACGCGTCCTCCAGCCGCCGGTGCGGGCCCACGCTCGCCACGGGCACCTCCAGCCGGACCAGTTCCACCAGCAGTTCCGGCACAGTCGCGCCGTCGAGCCGCACCAGCAGCCCCTCGTCGGCCCGTACGGCCGACGCCACGCCGGGCAGGGCGGCCACCTTGTCCACGGTCACCTCCGACAGCCGGCCCTCGACGCCCACCAGCAGGGTGTCGCCCGAGCCGACGATGTCCGCGACCGGGCCGGCGCCGACCAGCCGCCCCCGGTCCATGACGACCAGGTGGGTGCAGGACTGCTCGACCTCGGCGAGGAGATGGCTGGAGACGATCACCGTGCGGCCGGCCGCCGCGTAACGGATCATCACCTCGCGCATCTCCCGGATCTGCGGCGGGTCCAGCCCGTTGGCCGGCTCGTCGAGGATCAGCAGGTCCGGCAGGCCCAGCATGGCCTGGGCGATGGCGAGGCGCTGCCGCATGCCCTGGGAGTACGTGCGGACGGCCCGGTCCAGGGCGGAGCCCAGCCCGGCGATCTCCAGGGCCTCGTCCAGGTGGGCGTCCTCGGCGGGACGGCCGGTGGCCCGCCAGTACAGGTCCAGGTTGGCCCGCCCGGACAGGTGCGGCAGGAAGCCCGCGCCCTCGACGAACGCGCCGACCCGCGACAGCACGGGCGAGCCCGGCCGGATCGCGTGCCCGAAGACCCGGATCTCCCCTGCGTCGGGCCGGATGAGGCCCATGAGCATCCGCAGCGTCGTGGTCTTGCCGGCGCCGTTGGGCCCCAGCAGCCCCAGCACCTGCCCGCGTTCGACCTGGAACGACAGGTCGCGCACGGCGTACCGGTCCGCCGACTTGGCGTACCGCTTGCCCAGCCCGCTGATCCGCAGCGGCACGTCGGCCAGCTCCGGGTCGGGCGCGGGGGCGGTGGTGCGGCGCCGCCCGGTGAGCAGCAGGGCCGCCGCCACGAGCACGCCGCCCGCCGGCAGCCCCCACGTCCACCACGGCAGGCCGGCCGAGCCGGTCCGCACGCCGGGGGCGGTGGGGACGCTCAGCCCGCCGTCCGTGAGGGAGACGGTGTACGTGGCGGGGCGCACCGGTGACGCGTAGCCGAGGTCGGTGGCGGAGAGCACGAGCCGCATCCGGTGCCCGGCCTCGAAGGTGTGGTCGATCGCGGGCAGGCGCAGCTCGACCGTTCTGCCGTCCTTCGCGTCGTCGACGCGCAGCGGGGCGACGAGTTGCCCGGGCAACTGCTGCTGACCGCCGGGGCCGACGTCGTAGACCTTGGCGAAGAGGACCGCCTCGCCGGTGTCGGAGGCGACCTTCACCTTCGCGGTCGGCGTGCCGGTGACGCGGACGCCCTCGGACAGCGGGGCGGAGTCGAAACGGGCGTACTGGCCGGGGAAGTCCAGGGACACCCCCAGGCCCAGCCCCGACAGCTGGGACAGGCCGCCCCCGACGCCGGGCACGGCGGAGACGGCTGGGGGAGCGGCGCCCGCGGGGTTGGTGAAGGACTGCGCGCGACCGCTCAGGGGCACGGTCCGCGCGTCGGCCCGCAGCCCGGGGTAGCGGGTGCCGGTCGCCGCGCGCAGCCGCGTCCTGCCGTCGGTGGTGTCGATGCCGCCGGTGCGGCTGACGCGGAAGGCCGGTCCGGTGCCCGTGGCCTCGTCGTCCTTGAGGTAGCGGTCGAACCACGCGTGCGTGCGCCGCTCGATCCGGTCCTTCTCGTTCGCGACGCCCGTGTCGTGCCCGCCGGAGATCCAGTCGACGGCCACGGGCGCCCCGTTGCGGCGGATGGCGGCGGCAGCGGCGTCGGACTGGTCGAGGGGGAAGAGGGAGTCGTTCTGCCCCTGGACGATAAGGGCGGGGACCTTGATCCGGTCCGCGACGGCGGAGGGGCTGCGGCGCTCCAGCAGCTTCCGGGCCTCCGCGTCGGGCTTTCCGGCGACGGCCACCCGTTCGTACATCTCGCACAGGCTCCGCTCGAACCGCCCGCAGCCGGAGGCGCCCGGGGCGCCCTTGACGGCCGAGGCCGAGCCGGTGGAAGTCGAGCCGGTGGTGAAGAAGATCCCGGCCCAGAGCTTCTTGAAGACGTCGCCGGGGAAGAGGGAGTCGGCGAGGTTCCAATAGGTGATCTGCGGGGCGACGGCGTCGACGCGCTTGTCGTACCCGGCGGCGAGCAGCGCGATCGCGCCGCCGTAGGAGCCGCCCGCGATGCCGACCCTCGGGTCCCCGGCCGCGTCGAGGCGCACCTCGGGGCGCCGGGCGAGCCAGTCGATCAGACGGCTGACGTCGGCGACCTCGCGGTCCGGGTCGTTGAGGCCGATCCGGCCGGTGGAGTGCCCGAAACCCCGCGCGGACCAGGTCAGCACCGCGTAACCGGAACGGGCCAGCTCCTCCGCCTCGGGCCGCAGATCGTCCTTGCTGCCGCCGAAGCCGTGCGCGAGCAGCACCGCGGGGCGGCGCTCGCCGGCGGGCCCGGACGTGAAGAAGGACGTGTCGATCCGGACGGTGTCCTTGCCCCCGCCCGGGCTCTCGGGCATGGCGATCGACCGGTCCTCGCGGCGCACGGGTGGATCGCCGCCGGTGGCCGAGGCGACCGTCCAGGTGCCGGCACCGCCGAGCACGACGACCGCGGCCACGGCGGCGAACAGCCGCCGCCCGCGCGGGCGGGGGAGACGCAGCTTCATGTTCGAATGCTAAGCGGAGCCGGTTTCCGGCTGATCGGGGCGGTCACTCCCCGGCCATGTCCGCCAGCCTTGTGACGGTGTTCCAGTTGCGCCCGGTGCCGGCCGTGCCGAGCCGCCGCTCGGTGAGCACCTTCGCCAGCCGGGAGTCCCGGATGCCGTTCGCGCAGTGCAGATACACCTCGCGCTCGCCCAGGGCGAAGGCCTCGGGCGCGTACTCCGCCGGGTCGAGATCCGCGACGGTCGCCGGGTCGGCCGGACCGGCGAGGAAGGTCACGACGAACCGCGCGGGGTCGACCTCCTGCCCGGCGAACGGATTGGCGTCGACGACACGGCGTATCTCACCCGCCTCGCGTACCAGACAGGTCACGGAGAACCCCAGCTCCCGCTCGATGGCCTCCTCCAGACGGGCGGCCAGCGTCGCCTCGTCGGCGCCGGGGTGGGTGAAGACGGCATTGCCGCTGTTGAGATGCGTCCGGACGGATTCGCACCCCATGCCGGCCAGCAGCTCCCGCAGGGTCTGCATGGGGACGCGCTTCTTGCCGCCGACGTTGATACCGCGCAGCAGCGCCACATACGTTGTCACGCGGTCACCCTAAGGGGAGGTACTGACAGGGGTCAGGAACGTTCCCATCGCACCGTCCGGTCGCACCACCGCTCCAGCAGCACCGCGTCGTGCCCGACCGTGAGCAGCCCCGCCCCGCTCTCCCGGCGGTACGCCTCGACGACCCCCACCAACGCCGCCGTCGTCGACGCGTCCAGCATCGCCGTCATCTCGTCGCAGATCAGCCACCGCGGCCGCAGCACCAGCGCCCGCGCCACGCACGCCCGCTGCAGCTGACCGTCGCTCACCTCGTGCGGGCGCCGCGCCAGGAGCTCGTCCGACAGACCGACGACCGGCGCCAGCTCGCCCACCCGGGCGTCGGCCTCGGCACGGCGGCCCGTCGCCCGCAGCGGCTCGGCGATCAGGTCGCGGAGCCTCAGCCGGGGGTCGGCCGACTGCCGGGGCTGCTGGAAGACGACCCCGAACGCGGTGCGCTGCCCGCGCGGCGCGCGATGCCGCCAGCCACGAGCCGGCTCGCCGTCGATGACGACGGTCCCCGCCTCCGGACGGTGCAGCAGCGCGGCCACGCGCGCCAGCGTGGACTTGCCGCAGCCGCTCGGGCCGAGCAGCCCCACGGCCTCGCCGTCGCCGATGGTCAGCGACACGTCACGGACGACCGGTTCGCGCGGGTCGTAGCCGGCGGTGATGCCACGGAGCTCAAGCACGGGAGGCCTCCTCGGCGGCCGGGTGCGGATGGTGACAGGGGTGTGGATGGTGACAGGCCACCCCGTCGACCAGCGCCGGCACGGCCTCGCACGCCCCCGTCGACGTGCCGCAGCGCGCCGCGAAGGCGCAGCCCGAGGGCAGCGCGCCGAGCTCCGGCGGCATGCCCGGAATGGGGGTGAACGCCCGCTCGGGCAGCGCGTCCAGCAGCCCCCGCGCATACGGGTGCCGGGGTCCGGCGGCGCCGAAGAACACCGCCGCGTCCGCGATCTCGACGATCCGGCCCGCGTACATCACGGCGACGCGGTCCGCGATCCGCTCGGCCGCCGCGAGGTCATGCGTGATCATCAGCAGCGCGTGGCCCGCGTCGGCGTGGCGGCGCAGCTCGTCGGCCGTGCGGTCGACGAGTTCACGGTCCAGGCCGGTCGTCGGCTCGTCGGCCAGCAGCAACGGCGCGTCGCCGACGAGCGCGAGCGCGGCGGCCGCGCGCTGCGCCAGGCCACCGGAGAGCTGGTGCGGGTAGCGGTCGAGGTGACCGGCAGGGAACGCCGCCCGTGCGGCGGCCGCCTCGACGGCCTCCGCCGGCGCGGCCCCCCGGGCACCGGTCAGCTCCCGCACCGTCTCCGCCAGTTGCGCGCGCACGGTCCGTACGGGCGTGAGGTGGGCGGCCGGGCTCTGCGGTACGAGCCCGACGCGCCGGCCCCGGACGGTACGGGCCAGCGTCCGCTCGCCGGCGGAGAGCAGCTCCAGGCCGTCGCCGAGGTACGCCGCCCCGGACGTCTCGGCGTTCCCTGGCAGCAGCCCGAGCAGCGCCGAGGCCAGGACGGACTTGCCGCAGCCGCTCTCGCCGACGAGGGCGAGGCATTCCCCGGCCCCCAGCTCGAACGAGGCGTCGCTGACGGCGGCGACATGCCTGCCGCCGGGCATCCGGAACCGTACGGACAACCCGCGCACGGAAAGTACGGACCGAACGGAGGGCACGGCCGTCACAGCGTCAGCTCCGATCGGTGCCGGGGGTTGAGCCGTGCGCGCCAGGCGCCGGCCAGGCCCGCGAGGGCGAGGGTGGGGACGATGATGAACAGGCCCGGGAAGAGCGTGGGCCACCAGTCGCCCGCGAGCAGCGAGCCCCGGGCGCTGTTGACCATGTTGCCCAGGCTGGCCCGGTGCGTGGGCAGGCCCAGGCCCAGGAAGGACAGCGCCGACTCGTGCCAGATCGCGTGCGGCACCATCAGGACCGCCGCGAGCCCCGCCTGCGGCAGCACCGCCGGCAGCAGGTGCCGTACGGTCACCCGCCACCGCGACGCGCCACCGGAGACGGCCGCGTCGATGTACGGCCGGGTGCGCAGCGACAGCAACTCGGCCCGCACGACACGCGCCGTCGACAGCCAGTGGGTGACCGCCACCGAGGCGACCACCGGCCAGATCCCGGGCCGGAACAGGGCGACGACGAAGATGCCGAGCAGCAGGTGCGGCACGGACGAGAAGAGGTCGACGAGCCGCATCAGCAGCCGGTCGGGCCAGCCGCCGAGAGCGCCCGCGAGCACCCCGGCCGCCGTGCCCACGACGGTCGCGACGAGCGCGGCCACCACGCCCACGAGCAGCGAGACGCGCAGCCCGTACACACAGCGCAGCAGCAGGTCGCGGCCGACCTCGTCGGTGCCGAAGGGGTGCGCGGCGCCGGGCGGCAGCAGCTTCGCGCCGAGGTCGACGGCCTGCTCGTCCAGCGGTACGGCGAGCGGTACGACCAGCACGGCCAGGACGACGGCGGCCGTGACGACGAGCGAGACACGCAGCCGAATGCGGTTAGCCATCGAAGCCCACCCTCGGATCGACCAGCCCGTACAGCAGATCGGCCAGCAGATTGCCCACCAGCACGGCCGCCGTGGCGAGCAGGGTCAGGGCCGCGAGCAGCGGGAAGTCGACCTTGGTGGCCGCCTCGACGGTCGCCGAGGCGATGCCCGGCCAGCTGAACACGGTCTCCACCAGCAGCGCGCCGGTGATGAGCTCGGGCACACGGGAGCCGATCAGGGTGAGGACGGGCAGCAGCCCGGACCGCAGGGCGTGGCCGAGGAGGACCGTCCGCTCGCGCAGCCCGCGGGCACGGGCGCCGCGCACGGGGTCCTCCGCCAGCGCGTCCCCGACGCCCTGGCGCACGTACAGCACGAACCACGGCAGTTGGGTGGCGGCGAGGACGGCCGCCGGGAGCACGAGGTGCGAGGCGACCTGGCAGGGCGTGGCGGCGTCGGCGCCGGTGTCGGTGAGACCGCCGGCCGGGAGCGCGCCGAGCTTCACGGAGAAGAACCAGACGGCGAGCAGCCCCAGCCAGAACGGCGGGGCCGCCTCCAGCGTGTAGGCGAGCCCGGTGACGGCCCGGTCGAGCCACCCGCCGCGCCGCCGGGCGGCGAGGACGCCCAGAACCGTACCCACGGTCACGGCCACGGCGAAGGCGACGCCGCACAACAGCACGGACCACCCGACACGCTCCCCGATGACCTGGGAAACGGGCTGGCGCAGCGCCGCCGACTCGCCGAGGTCGCCGGTGAGCGCGGCACACAGCCAGTCCCACCAGCGGGACACGAACGGCCGGTCGGCGCCGAGGTTCGCGCGCAGCTGGTCCAGTACGTCCCGCCCGGCGCCGAGCCCGGCGGACCCGGCGTACGCCTTGGCCGGGTCGAAGGGCGAGGCCGCGGCGAGGGCGAAGACCCCGAAGGTCACGACGGCGAGCAGGGGGACGGCGGCCAGCAGCCGCCGCCCCGCCATGCGGGCCATCGGCCCCCAGGGAAGCCGGGCGGTCACTTCCCGGTCTGCCAGTCCTCGACGTTCCACCACGGGCCGGCGCCCAGGCCGTGGTCGTGCGGCTCGACCTGGGTGGTGAGGCCCTTCCGGTCGCCGTTCATCACATAGAGGTGGTCGACGTGGGTGAGGAAGACATAGCCGGGGTTGTCGGCGAGACCGCGCTGCACCGCGTCGTACGCGGCCTTGCGGGCGGCCTTGTCGCCGCCGCGCCGGCCCTCCTCCAGGGCCTTGTCCACGTCGGGGCTGCTGTAGGCGGCCATGTTGTTGAAGCCGTCGAGGGCGAGGGAGGAGTGGAGCAGGTTGTAGAGGTCGAAGTCGGGGTCGGCGGGGTTGCCGCCGCCGGCGAGGACCGCGTCCTCCTTCATCCGCGGCTCGATGACCTCCCAGGTGCCGCTCTGCACCTTGACGTCGACGCCCGCCTTCTTGGCGTCCGAGGCGAAGGCCAGGGCGTGCTCCTCGCGGAGCTTGTCACCGGCGGGGAACCAGAGGGTGAAGGCGGCGCGCTGCCCGTCCTTCTCCCGGATGCCGTCGCCGCCGGGCCGCCAGCCCGCGTCGTCCAGCAGCTTCTTCGCCCTGTCCAGGTCATGGGGCCGCTCGGTGCCCTTCGTGAACCACTCGCTGTCCGTGGGGACGGGACCGTAACCGGCCCGGCCCGCGCCCTCCAGCAGCTTGTCGACCATGGCGTCGCGGTCGACGGCGAGATCGAGGGCGCGGCGCACGGCGGGATCGCCGGTGACCTTGTTCGCGGTCGGCAGCGTCACCCCGCGGAAGTCGGTGGTCCGGGCGGTGAGGGTGGCCTTGGACTTGTCGCCCTTGAAGCCCTTCACCAGGTTCGGCGGGAGGATCGCGCCGTCGAGGTCGCCGGAGCGCAGCCGGGTGGCGCGCACGTCGTCGTCCTTGATGATCGCCATGGTGAGCTTCTTGACCTTCGGCTCGCCGCCCCAGTAGGCGGGGTTGGCCTTGAAGGTCAGCTTCTCGCCCTTGCTCCAGCCGGTGAGGACGTACGGCCCGGTGCCGACGGGCGCCGTGTTGAACGAGCCGGTGTTGACGTCCTGCCCCTTCGCCACGTGCTCGGGCACGATCGGCAGGACGGTGCGCTCGGCGAAGGGCGCGTAGGGGTACTTGAGCGCGAAGACGACGGTGTCGTCACCGGCGGCGGTGACCTTGTCGATCGCGGCGAGCTCGCCCTTGGCGGCGTTGTTCGTCTTCTCGTCGAGGATGGTCCGGTAGGTGAAGACCACGTCCTCGGCGGAGAACGGCTTGCCGTCGCTGAACGTCACGCCCTTGCGGAGCTTGTACGTGTACGTCCGCCCGTCGTCGGTGACCTTCGGCAGCTCGGCGGCCAGGGCCGGCTCCAGCTCCATGGCGGAGTCGCGGCGGAGCAGCCCGTCGAAGATCTTGGAGTTGCCGTCCTTGCCGTAGCCGAGGAGCGGGCTGAGCGTCTCGGGCTCGTTGGCGAGACCCACGACGAGGGCGTCCTTCCCGCCCCCGGCCCCACCGCCGCCGGGCGTCGAACAGGCCGTCGCGCCTGCCGCGAGGACACCTGCCATGGCCGTGGCGGCCACTCCCCGTATGGACCGGGCCGTCATGCCCACACCTCTTACTCAAGGTCTCTTGCTATTGCGAACAAAGTGCAATTAAACAGGAGGTCAAAGAGCGGGCATGATCCGGGGGTGTTGATGGGGGTTGTGCCCGGAATATTCGGTTTCCTCTCAGGGGCAGGGCGCCCCGGGCGGCGGATCGGTCAGGAGGCTGTGCCATTCCTGGGTGGTGCTGAGGGAGCAGACACGGGAGGCGACGTCGTCGGCGTCGAGTTCCCACAGCCGGCTCGTCCGGTCCAGGCTCGCCGTGGCCAGCACACGGCCGTCGGACGGGAAGGCGAGGGAGACGACGGTGTCGTCGTGGCCCGTCAGGATGGCGGTGGTGCGGTTGCCGCCGGTGTCCCACAGCCGGACCGTGCGATCGGCGCCGCCGCTGGCCAGGGTGCGGCCGTCGGGTGAGAACGCCAGGGCCTTGACGACCCCGGTGTGGCCCGTGAGGGTCCGGGTCCGGCGACGCGTGGCGGTGTCCCACAGCCGTACGTCCCCGTCGGACCCCGCCGTGGCCAGGACCCGGCCGTCCGGGCTGAACGCCACCGCCCAGGTGGTGGCCGACTGCCCGGGGAAGGTCGCGACGACGTGACGGGAGGCCACGTCCACGAGCCGCACCGAGCCGTTGGCGTTGCCCTTGGCGAGGGTGCGGCTGTCGGGGCTGAAGGCCAGGGTGACCGTCTCGTCGGTGTCCCCGGTGGCGATGACGTCCGGCCGCCGGGAGCGGACGTCCCACAGTCGCGTCGTACGGTCCTCACCCGCCGTGGCGAGGAAACGGCCGTCAGGGCTGAAGGCGAGGGCGAGAACGGACCGGGTGTGGCCGGTGAGGGTGGCTTCCGTGCGCCGGGAGGCCACGTCCCACAGCCGTACGGCCCCGTCCGCGCCGGCGCCGGCCAGCGTCCGGCCGTCGGGGGAGAAGGCCAGCCCGGTGACGGCCTCGGACGTCCCGGCGAGGGTGGCGACGTGCCGGCGGCCGTCGGCGTCCCACAGACTCACCACGCCGTTGGCGTCACCGATGGCGAGCGTCCGGCCGTCGGGGGAGAACGCCACCTGACGGGGCGTCCGGCGCGCGCCGAGCGGGGTCGTCATCCGGCCCGCCGCCACGTCCCAGATGCCCGCGCCCGGTGCTTCGCCGGAAGTGCCCGCGGCCGGGCCCGCCCCGGGCGGGTCGAGCGACACGGTGGCGACGTGCCGGCCGTCGGGGCCGACGTGCAGTCCGTTGACGGGCAGCTCGCTGGTGAGGGTGGCGGTCGTCTCATGGGTGGTGGCGTCCCACAGCCGGATGGTGCGGTCGTGGCTCGCGGTGGCGAGGGTGCGGCCGTCGCGGAGGAAGACGGCCCGGGCCACTATCCCGGTGTGACCGGTGAGGGTGGCTTCCGTATGCCGGGACGCCACGTCCCACAGACGCGCGGTGCCGTCGGCGCTCGAGGTGGCCAGCGTCCGGCCGTCCGGGGAGAAGGCCACGGACATCACCGAGTCGGTGTGCCCTTCGAGTGTCGCGGTCTCCTTGAGGGCGCCGGTGTCCCACAGCTTGACCGTGTGGTCGTTGCACGCGGAGGCCAGCGTCCGGCCGTCGGGTGAGAACGCCAGGCTCATCACCTGCTGCTCGTGCCCGGCCAGCTCGGCCGTCCGCCGGTACGTGGCCGTGTCCCACAGCCTGATCGTGCGGTCGTGCCCGCCGGTGGCCACGGTGCGCCCGTCCGGGCTGAAGGCCACGCCGAGGACGCCGCCCTGATGGCCCTTGAGGGTGCCGAGCACCTTGCGCGTCGCGACGTCCCACAGTTTGACGCTGCGGTCGTGGCTGGCGGAGGCGTCCGGCCGTCGGGCGAGAACGCGAGCGCGTTGACACTGTCGGTGTGCCCCCGGAGCGTCGCCAGGACTTCTCCCGAACCGGCGTCCCAGAGCTTCACCGTGTGGTCGTTGCCCGCGGTGGCCACGGTGCGCCCGTCGGGGGAGTACACGGCGTTGTTGACGGCGGCCCGGTGGCCGTTGAGGTCGTCGGCCCGGTGCCGGGCGTACGCGCTCAGCAGACTGCTGCGGGCCTCGACGGTGGGCGCGTGACGATAGGCCGTGAGCGCGGAGAGCATCGCCGCCTCGGGGGACTCCCGGGAGAGCAGGTCCGCCCGGGCCGCGGATTCGCGCGAGAGGGCGAGCCGGTGGTTGCTCTTGGCCGACCGCCACTGCTGGACGGCCACGGTACCGGCGGTCAGGGCCAGGACGAGGAGCGTGGCGAGCACCGACGCCAGGGCTCTCAGCCGCTTGAGAGCGCGTTTCTTCGCCCGTCTCTTCGCGTCGTCGTGATGAACGCTGGCGTCCAGGAACGCCCGTGTCGCGGAGCCGAGCGCGGTGTGGCGCCCCGGAGCGGTCGCCCACTCCCGCGCGGCGGCCAGCCGGCCGCCGCGGTAGAGCAGCCCGCGGTCACGGCCCTCCGCCTCCCACGCGGTGGCGGTCTCCGCCAGCCGCTGATGGATGTGGAGCCCCGCGCGGTCGTCGTCGACCCAGCGGCGCAGCCGCGGCCAGGTGCACAGCAGCACCTCGTGGGCGAGTTCCACGCGGTCGGCGTCGTGGGTCAGCAGCCGGGCCCTGGTGAACACGTCGAGCACGGCGGCGGTGTTCTCGGGGACCGCGTCCGTTTCCTGTGCGAGATCCAGCAGATCGGCCCGGCGGGCCGGGCGGCCGGTCTCCCGGTCCCCTTCCCCGGTGACGTTCACCAGCTGGAGGAGGACACGACGGGCCGCCTGCTGCTGAGGCGCGGTGAGGGACAGGTACGCGCGCTCCGCCGTGGCGGCCACCGCGCCCGATATGCCCCCGGTCAGCCGGTAGCCGGCCACGGTCAGGGCCGCCCCGTCGCGGTGCTGCCACGTGCACAGCAGGGCGTGCGAGAGGAGGGGGAGAGCACCGGAGCGCGGGGCGCCACCGTTCGGCGCGAGACCCACGTCGCGGAGGAGGATCTCCACCAGCCCGGCCTCCACGGTCAGCCCGGACCGTCGCGCCGGGCCGGTGATGACATCGCGCAACTGCGCCTCGTTCATCGGCGCGAGGGCCACATGCCCTCGCTGGAGGGAGAGCGCCAGGCCGGGGTGGGTGAGGCAGTGGTGGTAGAAGTCCGCCCGCAGGCCGAGGACGACCAGGGCGGGTGGGCGGCCGTCGGCAGGTGACGTCCCCGTGGCCAGCGCAAGCAGCGCGGCGACGAAAGCGGCCCGCTCCTCGTCGTCCTGACAGAGCGTGAACGCCTCCTCGAACTGATCGACCACGAGCACCAGGCCGCCCGGCCCGGACGTCACCTCCTGGACGAACGTGCCGAACGTCTCCGGGCCCCGCTCCCACGCGTCGGCCAGCGCCGCGTGGGCGGCGCCGCTCACGGCGGCCAGCTGAACGAGCAGCGCGTCCAGAGGGCGTTCACCGGGGGTGAGGACCACCGTCGGCCACGCGTGCGCGCCGCGCGCCGGCAGCGCGCCGCGCGCGAGCGCCGGCAGCAGACCGGCCCGCAGCAGCGAGGACTTGCCGGCCCCGGAAGGGGCCACGACCATCAACGGCCCCCCGGCACCGCCCACGAGCCGCTCGGCCAGCCGCGCGACGAGGTCGGCCACGGCCTCGTCCCGCCCGAAGAACCACCGCGCCTCGTCAGGCCCGAAGGACGACAACCCCCGGTACGGGCAGACCCCGGTGTCCGACGGCGAGGACTTGGAGGACTTGGAGGACTTGTGGGACGACGCGGCCTCCGCCGCCCGCGCGAGCCGCTCCAGCGTCCCGTCGGTGCCGAGCGCCTGGTCGCACGCCCGGGCCAGTCCCAGGGTCAGTGGCTTCTCACCGTTCTCGACCCGGCTCAGATACCCCTTGCTGTAGAAGGCGAGCCGCGAGAGCTGGACGAGCGACACCCCTTGCTCCCGGCGCAGCCGGCGCAGCAGCTCACCGGGCGGGGCGGGCTCGGCGGCCCGGACCGCGTCATCGGCCCGGACCGCGTCATCGACTCCACCGTGGCGCGTCGCCCCATCCGTCACTGTCTCTTGGCCTTTCCCGATGACCAGGGCCGTCGCACATCCGCCGGTGAGTGGACGCCTGTTGATATTCGGGAGGAATCATCTCATCAGGTGTTGAGCGCGGAGACCCGAGGTATATGCGCTTTCCGTCGCTCCGGGCCCCGGAGTGGTGGGACGGGGGCGGGCGGCCCCTCGTCGGCGGCTGACCCCCGCATCTGCGTCTGTGCAGGTCAGCGACTGTTTCCCGGGTTTCCGGTTCGGTTGGGAAACCGGGGAACCCGTTGACCGGCCCGTTGGCCGGATCCGACTCTTCGGTCGTGTGGGAACGACATCCCGCACGGATTCATTCCCGCCCACGCGGTCTTCGACAACCGGAATTCCCGATCCCGAAAAGGTAGTGAAAAACAAAATGCTCAAGAGACAGACCGACGCGGCACGCATGCGCAGAGCGGTGTCGCGCGGGATCGTGGCCGCCACCGCACTGGCCTCGGTCATCGGCGTGGCCGCGCCGGGCACCGCCGTGGCGAAGCCCTCGGACGCGGCGGTGACCGCCGAGGGAGGGATCAGGACGACCGACACGCAGCGCGTCGACGCGGCGTCCGTGGTCCGCCTCGACCCCAGCCCGGACGTCCTGCTGCTCAGCGACTACGACTTCGTCCACGCGCTCTGGCAGAAGGCCAGGGACGCCGGCCAGAGCCTGGACGCGGTCCGCCTGGCCGCCGAGGACGCCATGGTCAGCGGCTCCGACGAGGAGCACGCGCGGTTCATCACGACCGGCGTCCACGAGGCGTACGAGGTCGACAAGCAGCGGGAGAAGGACCGGTCCGACGCGGACCGCGCGGCCCGGCTCGCCAAGTCCCAGGCCCTGATCGCCGTGGGCATCCCGAACAGCCCGGACCTGCTCGCGCTCAGCGACGACAACTTCATCCGCGCCGTGATGAAGCACGACGCCTCCGGGCCGGAAGTGAAGAAGACGGCCGCCGCGGCACTGGCGGGGGACGCGGCCGCATGGCAGGAGTTCATCACCAACGGCATCCGCGAGGCCCACGGCGTCGACGTCGCCCAGGAACTCAAGGACCTCGAGGAGAAGAACCGCGAGGAGGCCGAGCGCCGCAAGGAACTGGCCGCGCGCAAGAACACCGCCGCGCTGTTCGGCGTCACGCCGTCCGAGGCCATGCTCGCCCTCGGCGACGACAACTTCATCCGCGAGCTGCTGCGCGGCGTCCCCGCCGACGCGCAGAAGACCGAGCTCTACACCACGGCGCAGAAGACGGTGCTGAGCTCCGACGCGGCGGAGTGGAAGAAGTTCATCCACACCGGCGCCGAGCAGGCGTACAAGCGCGACGACGAGGCCCGCCGGAAGAAGATCGCCGACGGCGACCGCCGGCTCGCGCTGCTGATCCAGACCAGGGCCGAGAAGACGGGCGTGAACCCCTACCTCGTGGCCTCGGCGAAGAAGGCGCTGGCCGGCAGCGACGCGGACGTCGCCCAGTTCCTCAAGGAGGACAGCCAGTACCGGGCGAAGCGCCAGTCCTTCCAGCCGGCCGCCGGCAAACTGTCGGGTTTCTCCATCCGCCAGTCGAACGCGGACGGCGGCGAGGCGTTCATCGCGCCCGTCGGCGCCAAGAGCAAGCAGGCCGACCGCGAGGACGCCACCTGGGTCGTCGTGCCCGCGCTGGCCAACCAGGCCGGGTGCTACTCCTTCGAGTCCGCCCGCAAGCCCGGCTACTACCTCGCGCAGAAGGACCGCCGGGTGCGGATGGGCGCCGACGACCGCAGCACCGCGTTCCGCAAGGACGCCACCTGGTGCGCCCGCAAGGCCCTGTCGGGCTCCGGGACGTCCTTCGAGTCGGCGAGCCAGCCGGGCCGCTGGCTGCGGCAGTACCAGGGCGACCTCTACGCGGCCGACAAGAGCGGCAAGAACCGCTACGACGCGGCCGAGGACTTCGCCCAGGACGCCACCTGGAAGATCTCCACCCCGCTGGCGCGCTGACGACGCCTGTTCACCAGGCCGCTTTTCTCACTTCACAACGGAAATGAACGGAACCCCCATGTCCCGGATCACCCGAGCCGCACTGGCCACCGCCGCCGGTTTCGCCGCCCTGGCGGGCGTCGCGACCCCCGCGCAGGCCGCGCCCGCCACCCCGTCCGTCGCGCAGCTCCAGCCCTCCCACAGCGGCCAGTGCCTCACCATCGCCGACGGTGCCCTGCGCAACGGCGCCAACGCCGTCCAGACGAAGTGCGCCGACGGCCTCGACAACCAGCTCTTCGACCTGGTCCCCGCCGGCGCGGGCACGTTCGAGGTGCGGGCCAAGCACAGCGGCCGGTGCCTGGAGGTCGAGAACAGCGGCACCAAGGCGGGCACGAACGTCCAGCAGTGGTGGTGCGTCGGCGACGCGCCCCAGCAGCGCTGGAAGCTGCTCCTCGTCGACCCCGCGAAGGAGCTCTACGAGCTGCGGCCCTCCCACGTCGACGACCGCTGCCTGGACATCGCCGGCGGCAGCACCAAGGAAGGCGCGAACGCCCAGCAGTGGGGCTGCAACGGCACCCCCGCCCAGCGCTGGCGCGTGAAGCCGGTCGCCGCCTGACCGGCCCGGCAGCCGGATTCCCCCGAACCACCGCACGAGAACGAACGAAACGGAAACCCACGATGACACGCCTCACCCTCACCGCCACCCGGGCGGCACTGGCCACCGCCGCCGGCCTCGCGACCCTGGCCACCGGCACCCCGACCGCGGCCGCCGCGGGGGCGGCCGAGTCGGTCGTCCAGCTTCAGGCGGCGCACAGCGGAAAGTGCCTGGACGTCGACCACGCCCAGAAGGGGAACGGCGTCCTGGTCCAGCAGTGGACCTGCAACCAGACCCCCGCCCAGCAGTGGCGCATGGTCCCCTTCGCCGACTCCTCCTTCGAGCTGCGGTCCGCCGTGAGCGGCAAGTGCCTGGAGGTGGAGAACAGCAACCCCGAGCCCGGGGCCCTGGTCCAGCAGTGGGGATGCGTCGGCGGCAAGCAGCAGCGCTGGCGGATGATCCTCGTCGACGACGCCAAGAAGCTCTACCAGCTGCGCCCCATGCACGTCGAGGACCGCTGCCTGGACATCGACCACCGCGGGATGGACAACGGTGCCCTCGCGCAGCAGTGGACCTGCAACCAGACCCCCGCCCAGCTGTGGAAGGTCCTGCCGGTCAAGTGACCTCGCGGTCCGTCCGGCCCCTGGGACAGCGCCGTGCCCGGCACGGCGCTGTCCCTCGCCATATGGGGGGCCGAGAAGTGAGTCGTACGTTCTTTGGGGGTCAAGAGTGAATCGTCGAGTGAGCCGTCGAGTGAGTCGTCAGTGGTGGATCAAGCAGGCGCTGGCGGTCGGCATGTTGGCTGGTGGGGTCGCTGTGGCGGGCGTGGCGCCGGCGTGGGCGGACGCGCGCGTCGAGGCAGCGGTTCGGACCGTCGAAGCCGACCAACCGACCGATGAGACCGCTGCCGCAAAGGCCGCAGCGGCGGAAGCGTCCCGTAACTGGGTGCTCAGGCTGGCGAAGTCGTCCATGCCGGTCGAGATCCGTACGTCCGCCTGGAACGCTCTGCGGAGCGCGCGGGGCGATGAGGCGATCGCGGAGTGGCTGGCTCCGGGCGGCGGTTTCGACGCCGCCAAGCAGCGGATACGGGACGCCCGCGTCCGTAACAGGTTGTTCTGCGAACGGGTGGTGCGTACGCACCCGGTGGAGTTCTCCCCGGAGACGCGGGCGGCGGCCGAGCGCGCGCTGAAGGGCACGGCGGCCGACCAGGCGGCATTCGTGAAGACGGGGTACGCGGAGGCGCAGAAGCGTGACCGGGCGGTGCGGGAGGCGGACACCAAGCACAAGCTGGAAGTGGCCGCGAAGGACCGTGACTTCGTGTCGTCGGTCGCCGGGCACGACCCGGGCGAGCAGGTGCGGGTGGCGGCCCAGTGGGCGGTACGCCCGGGCGCGATGGACGCGGACGTGGTGGAGTTCTTCGGCTACGGCTGGATGACCGGCGCCACGCTGGACGCGGAGGCCTTCCGGACGCGGATCGCGGAAGCGGAAACGCTTAGGCACGCTGCCCTGTCCCGGCTGCTCGAGGACGCCGTCGCGGCGGAGAAGGCCGTGAAGGGCTCGTCGGACGCGGCGAAGGCCCGCGCCGAGGCCGAGCGGGCCTGGCAGGCGGTATCGGGCCATGCCGAGGCAGCACGCAAGGCGTGGCTGGCCGAGCGGGAAGCGGCCATGGCACAGGCGGAGAACTGGAAGAACATCGCCAAGGCGGCGAAGGCGTCCGCGGACGAGCTCTGGAAGAACATCGGCCGGTCGGCGGATGAGAACGAGCGGAACTGGTCGCAGGAGCAGGCGGAAGCCAGTGAGTCGGCTGCGTTCTGGCAGAACATGTTCGACAAGGCCCAGGCGGGCGAGAAGCGCGCCAAGGGCTGACATCTGAACTTCCTTCACCTCGGGGCTGTTCGAGCCCTGTCTCTCGGACCCGCATTCATTCCTTCATCAGGTCTTCGGCGGGATCCGCCCTGCCCGCGTGCGCGGGTTCAGGAATCTTTCTCAGTTTCTTGTCAAGTTAGGGGTTCTTCCCGTGATGGGTAGATTCCGGCCGAGGGCCGGACGGCTACGAGGGGCTGTTTCGACGGCCGTTGTCGTAGCGATATTGGGTGGTACGACGGGCGAGGCGACGGCGGCCACGTCGGCGAAGACCGAGTCGGTCTCGGCCACGCAGGCGCTGGCGGCGCTGGACCGGCTGGCGGCGGCGTTGCCGAAGCCGGCGTCGGGGCCGGCTCCCGCGCCGCGTACGGAGCTGGACAAGCTCAGTGCCGATCGTGACCGGCAGTTGGTCGAGGATTTCGCGGAGTTCGACCCGGAACCGGAGGTCCGCGAGGCCGCGAAGCAGGCCCTCGCGAGCGGCGACCCGAACGGGATCCGGGATTTCCTGGCACACGGCGAGGCCGAGGCCCGTCAGCGTGCGAAGGACAAGAAGGACGGCGCGGACGTCAAGAACCGTGCCGAGATCGAGAAGCTGCGCGGTACGGGCGGGGCGTACTTCAACGCCGAGGTCGAGCGTGTCCTGG
>NZ_JAILXP010000660.1 GCF_020740895.1 Streptomyces sp. UNOB3_S3
CTTCCCCCGCCGCGGCGACCAGCCACCGCGTACCGGCCCGGCGGCGCCGAAACCCCGTCATCCCCCGAACACCGCCCGGTACCCCGGCAGTCGCCACAGCTCCGCGTGCGGCCCGACGGCCCGCACCCTCCCCCCGTCCAGCCAGGCGACGCGGTCGGCCCGTTCCGCCGTCGTCACCCGGTGCGCGACGATCAGTCGCGTACGGGCGGCGACGTCGTGCAGCAGCGCGTCGCCGACCCGCGACTCCGTGACCGAGTCGAGACTCGACGTGGCGTCGTCCAGGATCAGCAGCCGGCCCGCGTGGGCGAAGGCGCGGGCGAGGCCGAGGCGTTGGGCCTCGCCGCCGGAGAGGGGCGCGGCCGCGCACGCCGTGTCGTAGCCGTCCGGCAGCCGTCGTATGAAGTCGTCCGCGCACGCCGCGCGGGCGGCGGCGACGACGGCCTCGGGCGGGGGCGTGAAGGAGCCGAAGGCGAGCGTTCCGCCGATCGTGCCGCCGAGCAGCGCCGGGCGGGCGAAGGCGTAGCCGACGTGGCGGCGCAGTTCGTCGTGGGCGAGCTCGCGCAGCGGGACGCCGTCGAGGGTGATCTCGCCCGTGTCGGGGTCGGCGAGGCGCCCGGCCAGTTCGGCGAGGACGGACTTGCCCGTGCCGGAGCGGCCGACGACGGCCGTCGTCGAGCCGCCCGGTACGACGAGGTCCACCCCGCGCAGCACCGCCCGCCCGCCGCGCTCGGCGCCGACGCCGCGCAGCCGCAGCGTGCCGTCGCCGTCGGCGGGCAGCCGCCGGGTGCCGTGGACGACCGGCGGCAGGGCGTGGACCTCGGCCAGTCGGCGCGCGGCGGTACGGCCGTGGACCAGCGCCCCCAGGTGACCGACGAGCATGCCGACGCCCGTCGCGAGGACCGCGTAGCGGGAGGCGGCCAGCAGGTCGCCGACGCTCAGACTGCCTCGCGACAGCTCCAGTCCGGCGACGGCGAGGACGGCGATCTGGAGCAGCGGCACCAGGGCCGTCGCCTGGGCGGTGGAGCGGCCCTGCACCCGCCACATGCGGTGGCCGTGGCGGGACAGGCCGGGGAGGGGTTCGAGGACGCGGTCCCGTTCGCGGGCGGCCGTGCCGGCGGCCGCGATGGTCCGGGCGCCGCCGACGGCCTCCATCAGCCGCCCGGCGAGCTCGCCCTGCAGGCGCTGGTAGCCGGCGAGGCTGCCGGTGGAGGCGCGGGTGAACGCCCGCAGCAGCAGCGCGAGCAGCGGCGCCCCGGCGAGGAACACCAGGGCGAGCCACGGGTCGAGGAGGGCGAGGGCGACGATGCCGCCGACCGGGCCGACGACGGCGGTGACGGTGCCGGCGACGGTCGCGGGGGCCGTGCCGGCCTGGGCGGCGTTGCCGACGAGGCGGGCGACGAGGTCGCCCGGCGTTATCCGGGCCGTGGCCCGGGGGCCCGCCGCGAGGACGTGGCCGAGCGCGGTGAGGCGCATCCGGGCGGTGGTGCGGGCGGTGGTGGTGGCGGTGAGGAACTCGCCGAGCGCGTCGAGGGCGGCGGGGACGCAGACGAGGGCGGCGCACAGGAGGACCCAGCGGGTGGTGACGCCGCTGTCGCGCCGCGCGAGGAGCAGGTCGAGGGTGTGGCCGAGCACGGCGGGCAGCAGCAGGGCCGCGCCCGCGCTCGCGGTGGCGATCAGGACGAGGGCGACCGTGCGGGGGGCGGCGGCGCGGAGCGCGGCGAGGAGGAGG
>NZ_JAILXP010000661.1 GCF_020740895.1 Streptomyces sp. UNOB3_S3
GGGTGGTGGACTCGCTGGTCAGGATGGTCCTGGAACAGCGTGAGAACGCCCGGGCCCGCAAGGACTACGCCACCGCCGACACCATCCGCGACCAGCTCCAGCAGTCCGGCCTCGCCATCGAGGACACGTCCTTCGGCGCCCGCTGGACCTTTTCCTCGAACTGACGGTCGTATCCCGCCGGGCCGGGCTCCACCTCAACCCAGCCCTATGTCCGTATTGTGCGGATATTCTATGGACTATGACCCAGCCAGGTCGGCCGCTGTTCCGTCGTTCCCCCCAGGGCGGATGGTCCCCTGTCCAGCTCTCCCCGGTGATCCTCACCGTGGTCATCGCCGCCCTGGCGTACAACACGCCCAGGCGCATGGCCTTCAGCCGCCTCCTGCCCGCCGCGCCCGCCCTCGCCGCCGCCATGTGGCCCGTGCTCCCCACCGTCCTGCTCGGCACGGTCTGCCTGTTCCTCATGATCGGCCTCAGCATCGTGTTCCCCGGGCTGGGGACGTGGTGGACGGCGGGCGGGATCGTCGCGGTCACCGTCGCGGCCGCGTACGGCAGCCACGTCCGGCTCCAGCGGGAGCGGACCCTCTTTCAAGTGCGGCTCGTCGCCGACGCGGCGCAGACGGTGGTCCTGGGGGCCATGCCACGCCTCTTCGGGAGCGTCGAGATCGACTCGCTGTATCTCGCGGCCGCCGCGGAGGCCCGCATCGGCGGCGACTTCTACGAGGCGGCCGACACCCCGTTCGGGGTCCGGCTGCTCATCGGCGACGTACGGGGCAAGGGCCTGCCAGCGGTGGGGGCGGCCGCGGCGGTGGTCAACTCCTTCCGGGAGGCCGCCCACGACGAGCCGGACCTGGGCGGCGTGGCGCGCCGCCTGGAGGCCAGCAGCAACCGCTACAGCGCCGCGTTCCCCCCGGAAGACCTGGTGGAGCGCTTCACCACCGCCCTACTGGTCGAGATCCCGCACGAGACGGGCAGGCTCAAGGTCCTCAACTGCGGCCATCCCCCGCCGCTCCTCCGGGGCCGGGGGGAGCTGCGCACCCTCCAGCCCAGCGACCCCTCCCCGCTGCTCAACCTCGCGGAGCTCATCGGCGGCCAGTACACGGTCGACACCTTCGAGATCGCCCACGGCGACCAGCTGCTCCTCTACACCGACGGCGTCACCGAGGCCCGCGGCCATGACGGCGCGTTCTTCCCCCTGGCGGACTGGATGCGGCGGCAGACCGCCGTCCACCCCCGCGAGCTCCTCGACAGCCTTCACCACGACCTCCTCGGCTACAGCGACGGAGGCCTCAACGACGACATCGCCGCCCTCGCGGTACGCGTCGGCTGACCGGCCGCACGGCATGCGTGCCGCGCGTTCCGGAGGGACCATCGCCCCATGGCCCCTGCCCCTGGACGTCCCCTCCGGCTCGCGCAGCAGGAGGACGCCGACGCGCTGCTCTCGCGCAGCCCGCTCGCCGCCCTCGTCGGCATGCTGCTGGACCAGCAGATCCCCATGGAGTGGGCCTTCACCGGCCCGTACACCATCGCCCGGCGGCTCGGGCGCGACGATCTGGACGCCCACGAGATCGCGGCGTACGACCCCGAGGCGTTCGCGGCGCTGTGCGCGGAGAAACCGGCCGTGCACCGGTATCCGGGGGCAATGGCGGGGCGGGTGCAGCAGCTGTGCCGGTATCTGGTCGAGCACTACGACGGGGACGCGAGCGCGGTGTGGACCGGGGCGGGGC
>NZ_JAILXP010000662.1 GCF_020740895.1 Streptomyces sp. UNOB3_S3
GGCTCGTCCGCCGGGGCCTGTTCGAGGATGACGTGGGCGTTGGTGCCGCTGATGCCGAAGGAGGACACACCGGCCCGGCGCGGCCGGTCGCCGCCGGGCCACTCGGTGGCTTCGGCGAGCAGGGCGACGGCGCCGCCGGTCCAGTCGACGTGCGGGGTGGGCTCGTCGATGTGGAGGCTCCGCGGCAGGAGGCCGTGGCGCATGGCCAGGACCATCTTCATGATGCCCGCGACACCGGCGGCGGCCTGGGTGTGGCCGATGTTGGACTTCACCGAGCCCAGCCACAGCGGCCGGTCCCCGTCGCGGTCCTGACCGTAGGTGGCCAGCAGCGCCTGAGCCTCGATCGGGTCGCCGAGGGTGGTGCCCGTGCCGTGGGCCTCCACGGCGTCGACGTCGGTCGCGTCCAGGCCCGCGTTGGCGAGGGCCTGGCGGATGACGCGCTGCTGCGACGGGCCGTTCGGCGCGCTCAGTCCGTTGGACGCGCCGTCCTGGTTGACGGCGGAGCCGCGTACGACCGCCAGCACCGGGTGGCCGTTGCGCCGCGCGTCCGACAGCCGCTCCACCAGGAGCAGGCCGACGCCCTCGCTCCAGCCGGTGCCGTCGGCGGCGGCCGCGAAGGGCTTGCAGCGGCCGTCGGCGGCGAGGCCGCGCTGCCGGGAGAACTCCACGAAGGAGTACGGGGTCGACATGACCGTCACACCGCCCGCGACGGCGAGCGTGCACTCGCCCTGGCGCAGCGACTGCGCGGCCATGTGCAGGGCGACCAGCGACGACGAGCACGCCGTGTCGACGGTGACGGCCGGGCCCTCGAAGCCGAAGGTGTAGGCGACACGGCCGGAGACGACGCTCATGGCGTTGCCGGTCAGCAGGTGGCCCGCGACCTCGTCGCGGGTGCCGTCGAGGATGGTCTGGTAGTCGTTCGAGTTGGTGCCGGCGAACACGCCGGTGCGGCTGCCGCGCAGGGACGCCGGGTCGATGCCGGCCCGTTCCAGGACCTCCCAGGTGGTCTCCAGCAGGAGCCGCTGCTGCGGGTCCATGGCGAGCGCCTCGCGCGGCGAGATGCCGAAGAACCCGGCGTCGAACCCGGCCGCGTCCGTGAGGAAGCCGCCCTCGCGGACGTAGCTGGTGCCCTGGTGGTCGGGGTCGGGGTGGTGGAGGCCCCCGGTGTCCCAGCCGCGGTCCTCGGGGAAGGGGACGATGCCGTCGGCGCCCTCGGCGAGGAGCCGCCAGAAGTCCTCCGGGGAGTTGGCGCCGCCGGGGAAGCGACAGGCCATGCCGACGATCGCCACGGGCTCGTCCGAGGCGGCGGCCGCGGCGGTCTGTTCGAGGGAGGAGCCCGTCGCGCCCAGCACCTCGGTGCGCAGGAGCGCGGCCACGGCGGCGGCCGTGGGGTGGTCGAAGAGCAGGGTGGCGGGCAGCCGTACCCCGGCCGCGGCGGAGAGCCGGTTGCGCAGCTCGACGGCCGTCAGGGAGTCGAAGCCCAGGTCGCGGAAGGCCCGCCCCGCGTCGATGCCGTCGGGCGAGGCGTGGCCGAGGACCTTGGCGATCTCCTCGCGGACCAGGTCGACGAGTACGCGCTCCTGTTCGGCGGCCGGACGGCCCGCGAGGCGGTCGCGCAGCGGCGACCCGCCGGGTGCCGCGCCGGGGGCACGGCCGGCTTCGCCGGCCCGGCGGGCCTCGGGGACGCCGTCGATCAGGGGGCAGGGGCGGGTGGCGGTGAGGG
>NZ_JAILXP010000663.1 GCF_020740895.1 Streptomyces sp. UNOB3_S3
CAGCACGGGCGGGGCCGTCTCCAGCAGGTCGAGGACGGCGGGGCGGCGGCCGCCCGGGTCGCCGTCGCGCAGGGTGCCCACGACGGCGGCGCGGAGCCCGTACGGGCGGGCGGCCAGATGGGCGAGCCAGCGCAGCGACGGGGTGTCGGCCCACTGGAGGTCGTCCACGAGGATCAGCAGCGGGGCCTCCGCACTGATATCGGCGAGCAGTGAGCGCAGCCCTTCGAGGGCCGCCCGCTCCTCCGCCCCGTCCTCGGCCCCGTCCTCCGTGATCCCGGCGCGGTCCGTGGCGGTGAGCCGGGGGTCGGCCTGCCACCGCTCGCTCTCCTCGTGGGGCACCCGGGCCCGGAGGCTGTCGAAGAGCTGGTGTGCCACTCCGAAGGCGAAGTCCTGTTCCATGGGGGCGGCGTGGGCGCGCAGGACGCGTACGCCCTCCCCGGCGGCCGGGCCGGGCAGCGCCCGTAGCAGCGCGGACCGGCCGATGCCCACCGGGCCGGTCAGCAGCAGGCAGGACGCCTTTCCTCCGGCGGCGGCGCGCAGGGCGTCCCCGGCCGCGGTGAACTCGGTACCTCGTTCGAGCAGCATGTGTTCAGTTACTCTCCATTCCCCGGACGAGGGCGCGCAGTTCGCCGCGCCCGCTGACACCCAGCTTCTTGTAGACGCTGCTCAGCCGCAGTTCCACGGTGCGCCGGGAGACCGAGAGCAGCTCGGCGATGGCCCGGTTGGCGTGGCCCTGGCCGGCGAGCGTCGCGGTGTGCGTCTCGGCCTGGGAGAGGGTGGCCCACTCCCGGAGCCGGCGGACGTCGGTGGGGGACGGCGCGGGCCCCTGGTCCCCGGCGAGCCGGCGCACGGTGTCCGCCAGTCTGCTGGACGGGTGGGCGGTGATGAGCGCGGAGAGGTCGCTCGCCCAGGGGGCGGCGGCGGGCTGCTCGTGGCCGGTGCGCAGTTCGAGGGCGGCGAGGTCGGCGAGCGCCCAGGCGTGGGCCAGGCCGGCGGGGGTGTCGCGCAGGACGTCAACGGCGCGGCCCATCCTGGCGGGCCGTTCGTCGCCGGCGGGCAGGGCGGCGTTCAGCTCGGCCCAGCCGATGGTGCCGGCGGCGCCCCAGCGGCGGGCCAGCGCCAGTTCCTGTGCGCTCAGGCGCCGGGCCTCGGCGTGCTCGCCGAGCGCGAGGGCGGTGCGGGCCGCGAGGGACCGCCAGGGCAGCAGCGCGGGGTTGACGTACTGCCGGCGCAGCAGGATCCGGCCGGTCTCGCGGAAGAGGCCCATGGCCTCGGGCAGGTCGTCGTCGGCGACGGCGACCAGGGCCCGGGCGAAGAGCAGGTACGCCCAGGGGGCGCTGCCCTCGGTGCCGGCGGGGGCCGGTGCGCAGGCGTGGGCGCGGGCCCTGTCCCGGTCGCCGTTCTCCAGGGCGACGGCGGTGCGGACGGCTGTCAGGTAGGGCGCGGTGGCGGGGTGCCAGCCGTCCGGCGGCAGGGAGCGCTCGGCTTCGGCCACGTACCGCTCGGCGTCGGAGAGCAGGCCCCGGCGCAGGCTCATCTCGGCGCGGACGGTGAGCACCCGGGCGACGCCGGCCCGCAGCCGGTCGCGGCGGACGTCGGCGAGCAGGGCCTCGATGCCGGCGTCGGCGGTCTCGTAGTCGTCGGCGAGGTAGAGGGCGCGGCAGGCGGCGAGGCGGGGCAGCAGGGGGGTGTCCCGGCAGGCCGGGGG
>NZ_JAILXP010000664.1 GCF_020740895.1 Streptomyces sp. UNOB3_S3
GGGCCGGGGGCGCACTGGCCTGTGCCGGGGGCGCGAAGGCGGGCGCGGCGGCGGCCGGGGCGGGAGCCGCCGCCTGGGCGGGCTCCTCCTCCTCGACGACCTCGCCGCCGAAGTTCTTCAGCAGCGCCTCGAGGCCGCCGTCGAAGCCCTGCCCGACGGCGGCGAACCGCCAGACGTCCTTCAGGTAGATGTCACCGAGCATCACCGCGCGCTCGGTGGAGAACTCCGTGCCCGTGAAGGAGTAGCGCGCGACCTCCACGCCGCCCGCGACGACCCGGAGGTAGCCCGGGGCGGCCTGCGACATCTGGCCGGCGCCGTCCAGCGTCGCCGTGAAGCTGAGCTTGCGGATGTGGGCCGGGACGCGGTCGAGCGTGACCCGGAAGGATTCCGTGTCGCCGGCCTGCGCGCCCAGCTGCTGGATGGCCTCCTCGGGCGACTTCGGCTGGTTGAAGAAGACGAAGTAGCGGTCGTCCGAGAGCCTCTCGTCGGCGTCGAGGCCGAAGCAGCTGACGTCGAAGGTCAGGCCGGGGCCGCCGATCTGCACTCCCACGTACAGATCCGTCCCCGCCGTCAGGTCACTGATCTTGGCCTTGTGGCCGCGCTGGAATTCCCTGGACATGCGTGACGCCCGTCCCCCATCCGTACCCGTGGTGAATGCGTTGCGCCAGGCTAACCGCTGGCGGCGACAGCCGCCGATCCCGGGGCGGCTCCCCTTGCCGGCCTTACCGGCCCATTACTCGCTGCGGGCGGCCGGGAGGTGGGGCAGCCGGTCGGCGGCGACCACGCCCTCGAGATAGCCCCGGGCGCGCTCGGTGCGCGGGTACGCCTCCAGGAGCCGCCAGAACTCCGGGCCGTGACCGGGGACGAGAAGGTGCGCCAGCTCGTGGAGGAGGACGTAGTCCACGACGTACTCGGGCATGCCCTGGAGGCGGTGGGAGAGACGGATGCTGCCCTCGGCGGGGGTGCAGGAGCCCCAGCGGGTGTTCTGGTTCGTGACCCAGCGCACGGAGGCGGGGCGGGCGCGGCCGTCGAGGTACTGCTCGGAGAGGCGACGGGCCCGGTCGGCCAGCTCGGTGTCGCCCAGCATCCGCCGGCTCTCCTGCGCCGCGAGCTTGTCGAGCATCACGCCCACCCAGCGCCGCTCCTCCGCGTCCGACATCCGGGCGGGAATGAGCACGATCGTGCGATCGCCCTCGCGGTAGGCGGAGACCGTCCTCCTGCGGCGCGTGCTCCGCCGGACCTCGACCGCGTCGGCCTCCTGGCCTCGGGAGAGCGGGCTCGGGGCGCTGCGCGGCGGTCTCGTGGCACTGTGCAGAGGGTCGACGGGCACGCCCCGACGTTACCCGCTGGCGGTGCGGGAAGTCCCGCCCCTCCGTCGGTTGTCGGGGAAAGACCCCCGGGAGCGCACGGCTTGTACGACTAACGCCCCCTTCCTGTGGACAACGCCGCACGGCGAACGTCCGGGACGGGCAGGCTGTGGCACGGACGAGGGGGGAGCCATGCAGAAGACGACCACGACCGCACATCCCATGCTCAAGCCCGCGCTGCGCCGGGCCTGGCGCAGCCGGGACACGGTCCAGTTCGGGGTCGCCCCCGCGCACGCGGTGCTGCTGGGGCCGGTGGACACGGCGACGGGCTCCTTCCTCGGGCTGCTCGACGGGACGCGGGGGATGCCCCTGCTCCGCGAGGAGGCCCGGGGGATGGGGC
>NZ_JAILXP010000665.1 GCF_020740895.1 Streptomyces sp. UNOB3_S3
GCCGTCCGGCGTGGCCGTCGCCGCGCGCAGCCTGCGGGCGCGGCGCCCCTCCCCCGTACCGGCTTGGGCCGGTACGGGCGCTGCCGCCACGGCGGCGTCCTCGGGCAGGTCGTCGTCGACCTCGCGGCGGCGGCCCGGCAGGGCGAGGACGACCAGGACCGCGGCGAGCAGCCCCTGGGCCCACAGCCAGGCGGTCCGCGCGACGGGGGTCTCGTAGGCGACGGTCAGCTTCCCGCCCCGGGCCGGCAGGGCGAAACCCTGGGCCCAGCCGTCGACGGTGACGGGCTTGAGCGCCCGCCCGTCGAGCGTGGCCCGCCAGCCCGGCGCGGCCTTGTCGGCCAGTCGCAGGACCCGTTCGCCCGTCCCGGCCGGGACGGTGGCGCGGGCTGTGACGGGCCCGGCGGCGACGGGCACCGGGGCGGTGGGACGGGTGCCGTCGGGCTGTCGCGTGCCGGTGACGATGGTGACGCGGGCGACCTGGCTGTCGACGCGCCAGAGGGAGCTGTGGTCCTCCTTGCCGAGCCGGGTCAGCCCGGGGGTGGCGTCGAGGACGCGGGCCATGGCGCGGGGGGCGTTGTCGCGGACGAGGACGTAGCCGACGGCGTAGTCGCCGAGGCGGCCCGCCTGGTCGGCGCCGGAGCCCGCGACGAGCGCGGCCACCATGGCGTCGAGCTCGCGCTCCCGGCCGGCGGCCGCCAGGGGCTCGGCGTCGCCGAGCCGGGCGCCCGCGCCGCGGACGAGCGTGTACGTCACCCGGCCGGTGTCCCCGCCGAGGACGAGGGTGCGGGCCTGGTCCCGGGTGCCGGCCTCCTCGGCCACGAACGCGGGCACCTGCACCGGGTCGCGCCGCTCCAGCGGTCCGGCGGCGCCGTGCACGGCCCAGACGGCGGCGGCCGCGGCGGGGGCGGCCCCGGCGGCCAGCGCGACGAGGGCGGCGACGGGCTGGCGCCAGCCGAAGCCGTGCGCCGCGACGCGCTCCTTGGCGCCCTCGGCTCCCACGGCGGCCGCCGCGATCAGCGCGAGGCCGTAGAGCAGGGTGCCGGGCCCGGCCCAGACCGAGCGGTTGACCAGGGCGGCGCAGAGCAGTCCGGTGAGCGCGACGGTCCAGGCGGTCAGGACGGCCGGGCGCCGGTCCGCGCGGAGCAGGGCGGCGAGCGCGGCCAGGACGACCCCGGCGAACAGCAGGGCGCCCGGGGTGCCGGGTCCGCCGGGGTCGGCGGTGAGCAGGCCCTGGGGGCCGGCCGTGCCGTGCCCGTGGGCCAGCCCGGCCTCGGCGAGGAAGCGGCCGGGGTGGGTGAAGAGCCCGAGCGACCAGGGGGCGAGTACGAGGACGGGGGTGGCGGCCGCGGCGAGGAACCGGGGGCCGTGGACGGCGGCCCGGGCGGCGCCGCCCCGGACGCAGTTCAGCACGAGCGCCGCGATGCCCAGGAGCACCGCCACCGGCCACACCACGGGGGTGAAGGCGGTGGTGACGGTGAGCAGGAGGGCGTACGCCCAGCAGGCGCGCCATGTGGGGTGGGTGCCCGGCGCGCGGAGCCCGGTGGCCGCGACGGCCGCGCGGGCCAGGAGCGGCAGCAGGACGGCGAGGACGGCGGTGCCGAGCCGGCCGGTGGCGAGGGCGCCGGTGGTGGCGGGCAGGAAGGCGTAGGCGACGGCCGCCCAGGCGCGCAGCGGGCGGGAGGCGATGAGGGGG
>NZ_JAILXP010000666.1 GCF_020740895.1 Streptomyces sp. UNOB3_S3
CCGCTGCCGCTCCCGCTCCCCGCCGGTCCTCGGGGATCAACGTCCCCCGCCCGCAACATGGTTGACACCCGACACCCCGGACCCGGAAGGGTGATTCCGTATCGCCCCGCGCACTCGAACGATCGGGTCCGGACGATTGCCGTCCGTTCTCCGCATGGAAGTTGACGGTCACGGCGCTGGAATCCCGGATGCAACCGGCATTCCGGACGGCCTTCATCAAGCCGATCTCGTGACGCCCGGAACCACAGGAGGCGGATGTGCCTCCGGCCCCTGAACACACGTCCGGTGGCGTTGTATACGGAAGTTGACACAGGTCACCTCGGGAATGCCCCCGGACGGGCCGCCACGGGCCGGCGGAACGGGGTGCCGGACGCTGCGGCGGGTTTCGGCCAACGCCCCTCCGGACCCGCCGGGTGAGTCCCCGGTGCGCCCCGCGCGGGCTTCGGGCATGACGCACTATATGGCTGAGCGGTCGAAAGGCAGCGATGTCTCTCGGAGCCGTGGCACTCCCGTGCCCGGAGCCCGCGTCGTCGTCGCGCGCCCCGGGCTCCGGGTGCGTGGCTGGGAACCGGACAATCGGCGTCCGTTCCCTGGCAGGGGAGGAGCGTTCGCGGCCGGGGTGGGGATCCGGCCGCCGGGGGCCGCTCGCGATCATTCGCAGTGTGACGGCGTTCGTCAGGGGCGCCGTGCACGTATCAGGCACGGAGGCCCGCGCACCCCACGCGCGGCTCCGTCCGGGGGGAGACGTAATGGGGCGTACGACGCGCGCGGTCGCGGCCTGGGCCGCCGCCGCGATGCTGACGATGGCGCTGCCCGTGGGCAGCGCGAGCGCGGCGGACCTTCCGCCACGCATCGACCTGCGCTTACTGGTGGTCGACGACGGCGGCCCCGCCGTCGAGGCCATCCGTGCCGAGCTGGACGCGGCCGGCACCCCGTACACCAGGCTCGACCTCGGCGACGCAGCCCGCCCGCGCGTCGACGAGGCGTTCCTCAGCGACACCGTGGACGGCAGACCGAGAGCCAAGTTCCAGGGCGTGGTCCTGCCCAACGACAACCCCTTCGGCGCCGATTCCGCCGAGATGACGGCCCTCGCCGGCTACGAGAAACGATTCGGCATCCGGCAGGCCGACGCCTACACCTACGCCCGCCCGGCCGTCGGGCTGAACACCCCCGACGCGGGCGGTTACGCCGGTCCCCTCGACGGGCAGACCGCCCAGGTGACCACGGCGGGCGCCGCCGGACCCTTCGGCTACCTCAAGAAGAACGTTCCCTTCGAGGACAACGACCCCGCCGTCAAGGAGAGTTACGGCTATATCGCCGTACCGCTCGCGACGCAGGAGAAGGGCGCCACCTACACCAGCCTCGTCGACGCGCCCGTCCCCGGCGGCTCCGGACGCGGCTCGCTGATCGGCCAGTACGACCACGACGGCCGCAGCGAACTCGTCGTCACCTTCGTCGCCAACCGCTACCAGACACAGTTCCGCCTGGTCTCCCGCGGCATCGTGGAGTGGCTGACCCGGGGCGTCCACCTGGGCGCCGCCCGCAACTACTTCGGCGTCCACGTCGACGACGTCTTCGCCGCCGACGACCGCTGGGACACCAAGCTCAAGTGCACCCCCGGCGACGTCGACTGCCCCGGCAACCCCGACCCCAGCGCCCTGTC
>NZ_JAILXP010000667.1 GCF_020740895.1 Streptomyces sp. UNOB3_S3
GGCGCGGAGGGCCCCGGGGCTCGGCGCCCAACCGCTCAGCGGGAGAATCGACTTGTCCGGCCCCCAGGGCGCGCAGCTGCGCACGGTGATCTCATCGGTCCATCGCATCTGCCCCGAGTTCAACCCCGTCCAGGTGCTGCGCCGGGGCGGGCGCTCCGTCCTCCTGGTCGGCACGACCGGGCGGAGCACGGCCGTGGCCAAGTGTTTACTGGATCATTCCTCCGCATGGGCCGAACGATTCCGTCATGAAATAGCCACATATCGGGCGTTTGTCCGGCATCGCCCCCCGGTCCGGGTCCCGCGGCTCATCGCCGCCGATCCGGAGCACTGCACCCTGGTCATCGAGCGGATGCCCGGCCGGCCCGCCGCCACCCAGCGGCACCCGGTGGACACCCTGCCCCGCGCGGACGTCCGGGCGGCGCTCGGCGCCATCTGCCGGGTCAATCTCTGGCGGCCGCCCGCCGGGATGTTCGACATGCCGCTGGACTACGGCAAGCGCATCGCCCGCTATCACGAGCTGGGGCTGCTGACCGACCGTGACATGGGCGATCTCCAGAAACTGCTCCACGGCCTGGCCCATGTCCAGGGGCAGTTCTGTCATGGCGACGCCCAGCTCTCCAATGTCCTGCTCTCCCCCGCCGGGCCGGTGCTCGTCGACTGGGACCACGCCGGCTGGTATCTGCCGGGGTACGACCTGGCGACGCTCTGGACCGTCCTCGGCGACGCCCCGGTGGCACGGCGTCAGATCAGTCAGCACGCCCAGCAGGCGGGGACCACGTCCCGGGACGCCTTTCTGGTGAATCTGATGCTGGTGCTCACCCGGGAGATCAGGACCTATGAGACGGCCGTGCAGCGCGCGATGCACGAGCCCGCCCCGCCCGGCACCACCCCCGAGTCCGGCGAGGAGCAGCGACTCCTGCTCCGCCGGCTCCACGACGACTGCGCGATGGCCCGCCGGGCCGTCCGGGCCGCCGTCGGTACGCGCTGAGGAGCCGGACCGACACGCCGTTCCGCCGACCTACGGCGTGTCGGTGCTCGCCCGTACGGGCGAACACGGCTCCGGTGCGTTTCCACGCCCGCGCTGGGAAACCCCCGGCGCGGGCGTTGACGCGCATTGCGCCAGCCACCCAGTCTGATGAGCGCCATCCACGTCATATTGACGGATCGTCTGCCTGGGCTTTGCTCTTGGTAAGTTCGGTCCATCAGCACTCCAAGCGCTCGGCACGGCCCGTCCCGAGGAGGCCGCATTGCGAGGATCCGTACCGGAGTCACGACGGAACGCGAGGACCGGCAGACGAAGAAGCCACCGGACCCGGGTGTTCGGCGCGGTCGCCTCGGCGGCCCTGCTCCTGCCGATGGTCACGGCCGGTCCGGCCGCCACGGCGGACAGGCCCGCCGCCGGTGCGCTCCAGCGGGAGTTCGCCCAGGCCGCCGCCCGGTATCACGTACCCGGCAGTGTGCTGCTCGCCGTCTCCTATCTGGAGTCCCGCTGGGACGCCCATGGCGGCGCGCCCAGCGTCACCGCCGGCTATGGCCCGATGCATCTCACCGACGCCGCCACCGCCCTGGCCACCGCCCCCCATCACAGCGACCCCGGCGAGGACGCCCGAGGTGATCTCGCCCGGCCCCGTGCCACCGGCCGCAGCGCGGTGGCCGCC
>NZ_JAILXP010000668.1 GCF_020740895.1 Streptomyces sp. UNOB3_S3
TCCAGACCGGTCACCGACCCACCGGAGGACTCCACGGCCGTGGTCAGCTCACTGACCGCGGTCCCCGACACGGGAACCTCCAGCCGGACCGTCATCGAGTACGAGACGCTAGGCGCCGTTGCCATGGTGGTGCTTCTTCTTTCTGTTTCTGGAACTTCTGGAACTTCTGGGACGGAGAGCGGAGTGGGCCGCGGCGATCAGCCGTGGACGGCCGCGGAGTGGGGGCGGGCGAGGTTGTCCGGGTGGAGGATCTCCTCGAGCCGCTCCGGGGTGAGCAGGCCCTTGGCCAGGACGAGGTCGCGGACGGAGGCGCCGGTGGTCAGGGCCTCCTGGGCGACGGCGGTGGCCTTCTCGTACCCGATGTGCGGGTTGAGGGCGGTGGCCAGGCCGATGGACTGCCCGACCAGCTGGGCCAGGTGCTCGCGGTTGGCGGTGATGCCGGTGACGCACCGCTCGGCCAGCGTCAGACAGCCGGAGCTCAGGTGGGCGATGCTCTTGAGGAGGCTGTGGGCGATGACCGGCTCGAAGGCGTTGAGCTGGAGCTGGCCGGACTCGGCGGCCATGGTGACGGTCACGTCGTTGCCGATGACCTCGAAGGCGATCTGGTTGACGACCTCGGGGATCACCGGGTTGACCTTGCCGGGCATGATGCTCGAACCCGCCTGAACCGGCGGCAGGTTGATCTCGGCGAGGCCGGCGCGCGGGCCGCAGGAGAGCAGACGCAGGTCGTTGCAGGTCTTGGAGAGCTTGACGGCGATCCGCTTGAGCACGCCGGACAGCTGGACGAACGCGCCCATGTCCTGGGTGGCCTCGACGAGGTCGCCGGCGACGCTCAGCGGGATGCCCGTGAGCGCGCCGAGGTGACGGCAGGCGAGCCCCGGGTACTCGGGGTGGGCGTTGAGGCCGGTGCCGATGGCGGTGCCACCGAGGTTGATCTCCCGGAGCAGCGCCCGGGCCTCCTCCAGCCGCGCCCGGTCCTCGGCCAGCATGACGGCGTACGCGGCGAACTCCTGGCCCAGCGTCATGGGCACCGCGTCCTGGAGCTGGGTGCGGCCCATCTTGAGGACGTCCGCGAACTCCTCCGCCTTGGCGGCGAAGGCCAGGCGCAGGGTCTCCATGGCGTCCAGCAGCCGGTCGGCGGCGAGCTGGAGGGAGAGCCGGACGGCGGTGGGGTAGACGTCGTTGGTGCTCTGCCCGGCGTTGACGTCCTCCAGGGGGTGGAGGTGACGGTAGTCGCCCTTGGCGTGGCCGAGGTGCTCCAGCGCCCGGTTGGCGATGACCTCGTTGGCGTTCATGTTGGTGGAGGTGCCCGCGCCGCCCTGGATCACGTCGACGACGAAGTGGTCGTGGAGGCGGCCGGCGCGGATCTCCTCGCAGGCCCGCACGATGGCGTCGGCCTTGTCGCCGTCCAGCAGGCCCAGCTCGCGGTTGGCCTGCGCGGCGGCCTGCTTGACGGCGGCCAGGGCGGTGACGAGGTCGGGGTAGGCGGCGATCGGGGTCCCCGTGATGGGGAAGTTCTCCACGGCCCGCAGGGTGTGGACGCCGTAGTACGCGTGGGCGGGGACGTCCCGGTCGCCGAGGAGGTCGTGCTCGCTGCGGAACGGGGTGCTGTCGGGTGCGGTGGCG
>NZ_JAILXP010000669.1 GCF_020740895.1 Streptomyces sp. UNOB3_S3
CCCCGGCCCCGCTCGCCCCACTGCGGGACACGGCCCCCGCCACGCTCGCCGAGCGCTACGCCGCCGGCCGCGACGGCATCCGGGCCGCCGAGCGGGCCGCCACCGCGCACGGCGACCACAAGCGCGCCGCCCACCTCCGCGCCATGGCCGACCCCGCACGGCACTTCCTCTCCTTCGACGGCCGCGACGGCGGCCGCACCACCGAGGTCTTCGGCGACCTCTCCCGCGCCGAACGGATCGCCGTGCTGATACCCGGCTCCGACACCAACCTGGACAACTACCGCCGGCTGCGCGACGGCGCCACGGCCCTCCAGTGGCAACTGGGCGACCGCGCCGCCGTCGTCGCCTGGCTCGGGTACCGCACGCCCACCCTGGTCAGCACCGACACGATCACCTCCGGCCTCGCCGACGCCGCCGCCCCCGCCCTGCGCGACTTCGTCCGGGAACTGCGCGCGGCCACGCCCACGGCCCGGCTCTCCCTCCTCTGCCACTCCTACGGCTCCGTGGTCTGCGGCAGCGCCGCGCCCGGCCTGGACGTCACGGACATCGTCCTCTTCGGCAGCCCCGGCACCGGCCGCGACAACGCCGCCGCGCTGCGCACCCGCGCCACCGTCTGGGCCGGCCGCGGCGCCGGCGACTGGATCGGCGACATACCCCACGCCCGGATCCCGCTCTCCTTCACCAGCGTGGGCTTCGGCACCGACCCCGTCTCGCCCGGATTCGGCGCGCGGGTCTTCCCGGCGGGCGACGGCGGCCACAGCGACTACCTCAAGCCCGGCTCCACGTCCCTGACCAACATCGCCCGGATCGTCTCCGGACGGACGCCCGAGGGGGTGGCCCGGTGATGTCCCGCGCCGTCCTCCGCGACCTCGTCCGGCGCGTCGACGCCGCCACCCCGCCCGGCCGGGACCGCGCCCTCGACGCGCTCCGCGCCCTGGCCGTCCTCGGCGTCGTCCTCGGCCACTGGCTGGTGACCGCCCTGGTCGCCGACAGCGGCACCGTCCACAGCACGTCCCCCCTGGTACACCTGCCCGGACTCACCCCCGTGTCCTGGGTGTTCCAGACCCTGTCCGTCTTCTTCCTCGTCGGCGGGCTGGTGGCCGCGCGCGGTCACGCCTCCGCCCGCGCCCGGGGCACGACGTACACGGTGTGGCTCCGCGCCCGCGTCGCCCGCCTCTTCCGCCCCGTCGTCGCCGTCCTGACCGTCTGGGCCGTGGCGACGGCCGCCATGCTCGCCGCCGGGGCCGCCCCGGACACCGTGCGCACCCTGTGCACGCTGGTGCTCTCCCCGCTGTGGTTCCTGCTGGTCTTCACGGCGCTGACGGCCGCGACCCCACTGGCCGCCCGGCTTCACCCGGGGTGGCCGCTCGCCGTCGTCCTCACCGTCGACGCGCTGCGCTTCGGCGTCGGCGCGCCCGCCTGGCTCGGCTGGATCAACGTGGCGGCGGGCTGGCTCGTCCCGTACTGCCTCGGCGCCGCCTGGTCCCGGGACCGCCTGCGGAGCCGGACGACCGGGTGGGCCCTGCTGCTCGGCGGCGCCGCCGCCACCGCCGGACTCGTCCTGTACGCCGGCTACCCGGCCTCCATGGTCGGCGTCCCCGGCGCCCCCGTCTCCAAC
>NZ_JAILXP010000067.1 GCF_020740895.1 Streptomyces sp. UNOB3_S3
GGGCTTGCCCTGCGCCGGGGAGCCGCCCTGGTTGGGGCCGCTCGGCGGCTTGGGGTGGTCCCCCGGCTTGCCGGCCGGCCGGGACGCCGACGGGGAGGCCCCCGGGGCGGCCGAGGACGACGCGGAGGCGGAGGGACGCGCCTCCTTCGCCGACGGGCTGCCGCTCGCCCCACCCTTCGCCGATTTGCCGTCCGCGTGCCCTGCGCGGCCCGCTGGGGGCCGCAGCCCGCCGTCCGGCTGGGTCCCGGTCTCGCGCTGCCCGCCCGTCCCCGACGGCGCCGGACGGCTCGGGTCGCTCACGCTCATGCACCCGCTCAGGCACCCGCTCAGGGTCAGGGCCAGGGCAGCCGCGGCCGCGAAACGGGTGAACGCTGTCGCGTGCGCTGACGTTGCGCGCATGAAGGGGACCGCCTTCGGGTACAGGGGACGAGCGCCCTGCCCAACTGGCCCCGCCCCGCGCAGGACACGCGCGACGCCCGGCGATCAGCCCTCGATCATCCGTAGCCTCGTCCGCGCCGCCCGCCGGGCCCGCGGCGCCTCACCCGTAGCCCAGCGCGTGGAGGCGCTCGTCGTCGATCCCGAAGTGGTGGGCCACTTCATGAACGACCGTCACCTCGACCTCGGCCACGACCTCGTCCCGCGTGGCGCACATCCGCAGCGTCGGCCCCCGGTAGACCGTGATCCGGTCCGGCAGCACCCCGGCGTACCACTCGCCGCGCTCGGTGAGCGGCGTGCCCTCGTAGAGCCCCAGCAGCTCCGGGTCCTCGGCCGGGGGCTCGTCCTCGACGAACACGGCGACGTTGTCCATCAGCCGCGTCAGCTCCGGCGGGATCCTGTCCAGGCCCTCGGCGACCAGTTCCTCGAACTCCTCGCGCGTCATCTCCAGCACCCCGCCATTGTCCGGCACGGGGGCCTCCGGAGGGCGGTCCCGGGAGGCCTCCGGCAAACCGTTTTGGCGATCGGTCCCTGCATCCCATATGCTTCTCACGTCCCCGAGGCGCCGACAAAGCGCCCAGGTGGGCCATCAGCCCTCATCGTCTAGTGGCCCAGGACGCCGCCCTTTCAAGGCGGTAGCACGGGTTCGAATCCCGTTGGGGGCACGCAACGCCGTGTGCGAGACTTGTCTCGCACATAAGCTTGGTCCTGTGGAGCAGTTTGGAGTGCTCGCCACCCTGTCAAGGTGGAGGCCGCGGGTTCAAATCCCGTCAGGACCGCTTGCGATCATCTCGATGATCGCATGGCTGGGTAGCTCAGTTGGTACGAGCGTCCGCCTGAAAAGCGGAAGGTCGCCGGTTCGACCCCGGCCCCAGCCACAGTGAGGCCCCCATCGGAAGATGGGGGCCTCGGTGTTTTCCGGGGGCGCCACGGCCCCTAAATGCGTTCGCCGCTTCGCGGCGCGTGGTGCGATCCTGGACTCCGTATGTCTACGCAGCCTGCCGCCACCGCCGCATTCGCCGACCTCGCCGCCCGCCTCCCCGAGCTGACGCTGCGCGACGCGCAGCGGCTGGGGCGGCGGCTCGACGGGGCCCGCCGCGTCCGCAAGCCCGAGGCCCGCACGGCCGTCCTGGCCGAGATCGCGGCGGAGGTCGGGACGGCCGAGCTGCGCGTCGCGAACCGCCGGGCCGCGATGCCGGCCGTCGACTATCCGGAGCAGCTGCCCGTCAGCCAGAAGAAGGACGCGATCCTCGAGGCGATACGCGACCACCAGGTCGTGATCGTGGCGGGTGAGACCGGCTCCGGCAAGACCACCCAGATCCCCAAGATCTGCCTGGAGCTCGGCCGCGGCGTCAAAGGCCTGATCGGGCACACCCAGCCCCGCCGGATCGCCGCCCGTACGGTCGCCGAGCGGGTCGCCGAGGAGCTGCGGACGCCGCTGGGCGAGGCCGTCGGCTGGAAGGTCCGCTTCACCGACCAGGTGGGCGACACCACCATGGTCAAGCTGATGACCGACGGCATCCTGCTCGCCGAGATCCAGACGGACCGCGAGCTGCGCCAGTACGACACGATCATCATCGACGAGGCCCACGAGCGCAGCCTCAACATCGACTTCCTCCTCGGCTATCTGGCCCAGCTCCTCCCCCGGCGCCCCGACCTCAAGGTCGTGATCACCTCCGCCACCATCGACCCCGAGCGCTTCTCCCGCCATTTCGGCGACGCGCCGATCGTCGAGGTCTCGGGCCGTACGTACCCCGTGGAGGTCCGCTACCGGCCGTTGGAGCTGGAGGTGGGGGCACCCCCAGCGGTAGCTGGGGGAGACTCCTCCGACGCCGACCGTGACCAGGTCACCGCGATCTGCGACGCCGTCGACGAGCTCCAGCGGGAGGGGGAGGGCGACATCCTGGTGTTCCTCTCCGGCGAGCGGGAGATCCGCGACACGGCGGACGCGCTGGAGAAGAGGAAATACAAGTTCACCGAGGTGCTGCCGCTCTACGCGCGGCTCTCCCACGCCGAGCAGCACCGGGTCTTCCAGCGCCACACCGGCCGCCGGATCGTCCTCGCCACGAACGTCGCCGAGACGTCCCTGACCGTTCCCGGCATCAAGTACGTCATCGACCCGGGCTTCGCCCGGATCTCCCGCTACAGCCACCGCACCAAGGTCCAGCGGCTGCCGATCGAGCCGGTCTCGCAGGCCAGCGCCAATCAGCGCAAGGGCCGCTGCGGCCGTACGAGTGACGGCATCTGCATCCGGCTGTACTCGGAGGACGACTTCCTCGCACGGCCGGAGTTCACGGACGCGGAGATCCTGCGGACGAACCTGGCGTCGGTCATCCTCCAGATGACGGCGGCCGGGCTCGGTGACATCGAGAAGTTTCCTTTCATCGACGCCCCGGACCGCCGCAACGTCAAGGACGGCGTCGATCTGCTCCAGGAGCTCGGGGCGATCGACCCGAAGCAGAAGGAGCCGAAGAAGCGGCTCACGCCGCTGGGCCGGAAGCTCTCCCAGCTGCCCGTGGACCCCCGGCTGGCCCGCATGGTGCTGGAGGCCGACCGCAACGGCTGCGCCCGCGAGGTGATGGTGATCGCGGCCGCGCTGTCGATCCAGGACCCGCGCGAGCGGCCGTCGGAGAAGCAGGCGCAGGCCGATCAGCAGCACGCCCGGTTCAAGGACGAGACCAGCGACTTCCTCGCCTTCCTGAACCTGTGGCGGTACATCCGCGAGCAGCAGAAGGCGCTGTCGTCCTCGGCCTTCCGCCGGATGTGCAAGTCGGAGTACCTGAACTATCTGCGCATACGTGAGTGGCAGGACATCTACTACCAGCTGCGCACGGTCGCGAAGACGATGGGCATCCACCTCGCCGAGGAGGACGCGCCGGCGGAGCGGGTGCACCAGTCGCTGCTGTCCGGTCTGCTGTCGCACATCGGCCTCAAGGACACCGAGAAGAACAATGAATTCGTCGGGGCCCGCAATGCCAAATTCGCGGTGTTCCCGGGTTCGGCGCTGTTCAAGAAGCCGCCGCGCTGGGTGATGTCGGCGGAGCTGGTGGAGACCTCCCGGCTGTGGGCGCGCGTCAACGCGCGTATCGAGCCGGAATGGATCGAGCCGCTCGCCGAGCACCTGGTGAAGCGCACGTACAGCGAGCCGCACTGGGAGCAGAAGCAGGCGGCGGTGATGGCGTACGAGCGGGTGACGCTCTACGGCGTGCCGATCGTGGCGCAGCGGAAGGTCAATTACGGGCGGATCGACCCGGAGACCAGCCGTGAGCTGTTCATCCGCAACGCGCTCGTCGAGGGTGACTGGCGGACGCACCATCAGTTCTTCCACGACAACCGCAAACTGCTGGGCGAGGTCGAGGAGCTGGAGCACCGCGCCCGTCGTCGCGACATCCTCGTGGACGACGAGACGCTGTTCGACTTCTACGACCAGCGGCTGCCGGAACACGTCGTCTCCGGGGCGCACTTCGATTCCTGGTGGAAGCACAAGCGGCGCGATGAGCCCGAGTTGCTCAATTTTGAGCACTCCATGCTCATCAACGAGAACGCGGAGGCCGTCACCAAGGACGACTATCCGGACTCCTGGCGGCAGGGCCGGCTGAAGTTCAAGGTGACGTACCAGTTCGAGCCGGGCGCGGACGCGGACGGTGTGACCGTCCACATCCCGCTCCAGGTGCTCAACCAGGTCTCCGCCGAGGGCTTCGACTGGCAGATCCCGGGGCTGCGGGAGGACCTGGTCACGGAGCTGATCCGGTCGCTGCCGAAGCCGATCCGGCGCAACTGCGTCCCCGCGCCGAACTTCGCCCAGCGCTTCCTCGACAGCGCGGTGCCCCTGCAGGACCCGCTGACGGCGGCGCTGGCGCACGGGCTGCACCGGATGACGGCGGTGCGGATGGAGGCGGAGGACTTCGACCTCGCCAAGGTCCCCGACCATCTGAAGATCACTTTCCGGGTGGTCGACGAGCGGAAGCGGAAGATCGCCGAGGACAAGGACCTGGAGGCGCTGCGGCTGCGGCTCAAGCCGAAGACGCAGGCCGCGATCACCAAGGCCTTCGAACAGGCCACGGAGAAGGCGGACGGCGGCTCCGGTGGCACGGCCCGTCCCGAGCAGCGCTCGGGGCTGACGTCGTGGACGGTCGGGACGCTGCCGCGCACCTTCGAGACGCGCCGGGCGGGCCAGCCGGTGAAGGCGTTCCCGGCGCTGGTCGACGAGGGGTCCTCGGTGGCCGTGCGGCTCTTCGACACCGAGCCCGAGCAGCGCGAGGCGATGTGGGCCGGTGTCCGCCGGCTGATCCTGCTGAACCTGCCGTCGAACCCGGCGAAGTTCGCCCAGGACAAGCTCGGCAATCAGCAGAAGCTCGCCCTGTCGCGGAATCCCCACGGCTCGATCCAGGCGCTCTTCGAGGACTGTGTCGCGGGCGCCGCGGACAAGCTGATCGCGGCCCACGGCGGGCCCGTGTGGGACGAGGAGTCCTTCCGCAAGCTCTTCGACGCCGTCCGGGCCGACATCGTCGACGCGACGCTGGACGCGATCCGCCGGACGCAGGAGGTGCTGGCCGCCTGGCAGGCGTGCGAGCGCCGGCTGAAGGCGACGTCGAGCCCGGCGCTGCTGGCGTCGCTGACGGACGTCAAACAGCAGCTGGCGGAGCTGATCAAGCCGGGCTTCGTGACGGCCCACGGCGTCCGCCGGCTGCCGGACCTGCTGCGCTATCTGGTGGCGGTCGACCGCCGGCTGACCCAGCTGCCCACCAACGCCGAGCGGGACCGGGCCCGGCTGGCGAAGGTGACGGAGATGCGCGACGAGTACGCGTGGCTGCTGGAGCAGTTCCCCAAGGGCCGTCCCGTGCCCCAGGAGGCCCGGGAGATCCGCTGGATGATCGAGGAGCTCCGGGTGAGCTACTTCGCCCACGCGCTGGGCACGGCCTACCCGGTCTCGGACAAGCGGATCGTGAAGGCGATCGACAAGCTGGCCCCGTAGCGGAACGCCGGAGGACGGCGCCCCGCGACTGTGGGCGCCGTCACGGGGCGCTGGTTCGACCGCACCCCCTGACCTGCTGTAGAGTCTGTCTCGCAAGAACGCGAGAGCGGGAAAGCAAGCAAGGTCCTGTGGAGCAGTTTGGAGTGCTCGCCACCCTGTCAAGGTGGAGGCCGCGGGTTCAAATCCCGTCAGGACCGCAGTAGAGTCGGAGCCCGTATCCCCCAGGGATACGGGCTCCGCTGCTGTTCGGCCCGGGGCAAGTGCCCTGGGGGCCCGCCGACTTGAAGGCCCGGATCCGTATCCCCGGATCCGGGCCTCGGTGCTTCCGTCCTTGACTGCGACACGTGCCAGGGGTACCCCAGTCAGTGGGAGGTGCCGCGCCCTATGACGACGACCGAGCGCAGCCGGCACGAGACCAGGGCGCTGCTGCGCGCCCATCTCTCCGCCGCGGCCGGCTATCGCCACCTGACGAGACACTGCCCGGTCTGCCACCGGCTCCTGCGGCTCGCCCAGGAGGCCGGGAGCGACCAGGAGGCGCCGCGGGAGGAGAGCCCCCTCCCCCGGTGACGTACGGCGGCTCCGGTGGCGACGACGGAGGCGGCGACGGGGAGTGGCGGGCACCGCCGGGCGGTGGCTCCGGAGAGTGACCGCGGGCGCAAGTCCTTTACCCCAGCGGCATGATGAGGGACAAGCACGCCGCGATGTGATGGGAGTCACTGAAAGTATTTCCGTGGTAGGGGAACTTACCCCCTCCCTACGCCGGGTCAATTTAATATGTGCAATTGCACCGACCCCCCGGTCTTCCGCCGGCCCGGTCGGTGGACCCGGGTGCGGGGACGCGGGACACGTCCGTGCGGGGATACCGGCGCATAAAAAAGATCGCGCTGGACCCGGCGGAGTCCAGCGCGATCGACGGCCAGCCCAAGTCGGTGGGCGGGACGCCTGTTGGGGCAGGCATCCGTCGTTTACCGTCTGTGGAGCTTCAGGTGGGCGAGAGCCGGGTTGGGGGCCCCGGAAATCACCCGGTCATTCAGTTGTTCAGGCTTCGCTGCGCTGCTGCGGAATGCCCGCCAGCAGGGCGCGGACCTCCGCTTCGCGGTAACGGCGGTGCCCTCCGAGCGTGCGGATGGACGTGAGCTTGCCAGCCTTCGCCCAACGGGTGACCGTCTTCGGGTCCACGCGGAACATCGTGGCGACCTCAGCCGGGGTCAGCAGCGGCTCGGCATCAGGGGTGCGAGCGGTCATGAGCGGCCTCCTCGGGAGAACCGAACCATCACGTCGGTTCTTTCCTCTAAATTCTGCACCTTGACCCGCGTTGCCCGAAATGGCGGACGCGGGCCGAGTCGGTTATAGGACGAACGGCTTGTCCTCGGCACTACAACTACACCATCTGTCCAGCCACGTCGGCCAAACCGATGGAATTGCCCTCTCAGGTGTTCAACCTCGACGGAACCCGATGGACCATGCCATAGCGGACAGTCACCCCGCCGTGACGATCAGTCACAGCGGGATCAAACAGATCAGGGGTCACCAGATCCGCCAAGGAGTGCAATACCGAACTATCCGCCCTTACTTGGGCGGAAGGAACCCTTCCCAGACTCCTTGTCCTATTTTGCCATGAGGATGGGCGATGGGCGCAAGACCTAACGTAAGTGCGTTAGGTCACGGTTGCCGCAATGGCCCGGATCGGGACCTAGGTCCCGATCACAGCACCGGCCGGCCGGCGGTGCCGGGCGGTCAGTTGGCGAACTGCCGGTCGCGGACCGCCCTCCAACGCTCCGTCAGCCGCTCGTACGCCGCACCGGCCCGCGCCCCGTCACCCGCCCGAAGCGCCGCCAGCCCGTCCGCCGTGTCGGCGGCGGAGCGGTCCTCGGCCAGCTGTGCCTCGGGAACCATATGCACAAGTCCGCCGTAGTCCAGCTCCACCAGGGACCGCGGATGGAACTCTTCCAGCCACCGCCCGACCTCCACCAGCCCGTCGATCAGCGGCCCCTCCTCCATCGCGTCCCGGAGCGTACGCAATCCGCGGGCCACCCGCCGACGCGCCTGGACCATCGGCGTCCGGTAGCGCAGCAGCAGTCCCCCGCCACCCTCCGGCCCCTGCGGTCCCTCCGGCACGGATTTGCCGTACTCGCGCTCGTCGTCCGAGAAGAGCACGAACCAGCGCAGCGGCACCTGCCAGGTGGCCGTCCTGATCCACGGCCGGGCGTCCGGGTTGCGGGCCGCCCAGCGCTCGTAGTCCGCGGCGGCCTGGCGCCGCACCACGGGCGGCAGCGCCGCGTCCAGCACGGGCGCGGGAAAACGCTCCGCCAGCTCCCGCAGCGCCAGCCAGCCCCGCAGCCGGGTGCGCCAGGGGCAGACGCACACCACGCCGTCCACGACCGCGACGAAGGCGTCGCCGCTCTCGTGCACCGGGACCGGGACGGGCGGGGTGGGCAGCAAATCCGCCAGCGAGCGGCGCAGTTCGTCCTGGGCGCCGGGGAGGCTCTCCCGGCGCGCGTACCGCAGCCAGTGGGACCGCTCCGGCTCCGGGAACGCGGCCAGCGGCTCGTAGACCCGCAGATAGGCCGCGTACGGCACGGTCACCGACGACGCCACGCCCACGCTCGCTCCCTCAAGCCGTAGGTCACCCCCGGGGAGTTGCGGGTGCCCCTCCCCATACCGTCCGAATCGTCCCATGGCGCCGGAGCCCGGGAGAGTGATCCTCGGCACGGGCCCGGCCGGCCGGGCCGTCAGGCCCTACCCTCGTGCCAACCGGCCCTCGCCCACCCCTCGCGAGGGCGACCTCCGCGGCATATGGGAGTCACCACCGTGACCGACGTACGTCCCACCAGCGGCGCCGACGACGGCGTACTGCGCACCCTCTTCCGTTCCGACCAGGGCGGCCACGAACAGGTCGTGCTCTGCCAGGACGCCGAGAGCGGCCTCAAGGCCGTGATCGCCCTGCATTCCACGGCCCTGGGCCCGGCGCTGGGCGGCACCCGATTCCACCCGTACGAGTCCGACGAGGACGCGGTACGGGACGCGCTGAACCTCTCACGCGGTATGTCGTACAAGAACGCCCTGGCGGGGCTCGACCACGGCGGCGGAAAGGCTGTGATCATCGGCGATCCCGATCTGATCAAGTCCGAGCAGCTGCTGCTTGCGTACGGACGCTTCGTGGCCTCGTTGGGCGGCCGCTATGTCACCGCGTGCGACGTCGGCACCTACGTACAGGACATGGACGTGGTCGCCCGGACGAGCCGCTGGACCACGGGACGCTCGCCCGAGCAGGGCGGCGCCGGCGACTCCTCCGTGCTCACCGCCTTCGGCGTCTTCCAGGGCATGCGGGCCGCCGCGCGGACCCAGTGGGGCGAGCCCACGCTGCGCGGGCGCCGGGTGGGCGTCGCCGGCGTCGGCAAGGTCGGCCACCACCTGGTGGAGCACCTGGTCCAGGACGGCGCGGAGGTCGTGATCACGGACGTCAGAGCCGCTGCGGTCGAGCGGATCCTGGCCCGCCACCCGCAGGTCACGGCCGTGGCCGACGCCGACGCGCTGGTCCGGACGCCGCTCGACGTCTACGCCCCCTGCGCCCTCGGCGGCGCGCTGGACGACACGACCGTGGCCGTCCTCACCGCGTCCGTGGTCTGCGGCGCGGCCAACAACCAGCTCGCCCACCCGGGGGTCGAGAAGGACCTCGCCGACCGGGGCGTGCTCTACGCGCCGGACTATGTGGTGAACGCCGGTGGAGTGATCCAGGTCGCCGATGAGCTGCTCGGCTTTGATTTCGACCGGGCGAAGGCCAAGGCGACCAAGATCTACGACACGACTTTGGCCATATTCGATCGCGCACGAGCGGACGGCATTCCGCCGGCCGTCGCGGCGGACCGGCTCGCCGAGCAGCGCATGGCCGAGGCCAGGGCGAAGGCGGCCCAGGAGGCGGTGAGCACCGTCCCGGCGCCCGCCCGGTGACTCCTCGTGTCCCCGTTGCCCCGCTCGGGTGATCTTCCCGCCCGGGCGGGCGACCGGCCCCCGGGCGGCGATCTCCACGGTGATCCGCGCAGCGATCCCCACAGAAGAGTGACCGGAAGGCGGCGGAAGGAGAGATCTCTCACCACCCCTCGGCGGGTCGGCGCTCGGGACACGTTAAAATCGTGGCTGACCAGCGAGTACTGGACCCCCTCCGGGTCCGGCTCCGTGGCACGTCATGCGGGCGACGTACCGTATGACGGCGGAAGCAGGTACCGTTGAAGCTCTACAGGCCGGACACCTTCAACAGGGGTCCGCTCTGACTCATGAACGTGAACGCGTGTCAAGACTCTGGGGCCGTCGAGCCCCGTCAATGAGGGGGTCGAGCCATGGGGCGCGGCCGGGCCAAGGCCAAGCAGACAAAGGTCGCCCGCCAGCTGAAGTACAACAGCGGCGGGACCGACCTCTCACGTCTGGCCAATGAGCTGGGCGCAACGCAACCGGCAGCGATCAAGCCGCCGCCGGAGAGCGAGCCGCTCGAGGACGAGCTGGAAGACGACCCGTACGCTCAGTACGCGGCGCGTTACAACGACGAGGTCGAGGACGAGGACGAGCAGCCGTCCGACCAGTCCGCGTACCGTCGTCGCGCTTGACGCGGCAGCCATAGCTTTTTCTGACCCGGTCCGGGGCCTCTTCGGCCCCGGACCGGGTTCTGCGCTGTCCTGATGCCGTCGTGCGGGTGCGGGCCGCGTGTGCCCACCCGTGCCGCCCCCAGCTACCTCTGGGAGGTGCCCCCAGGCGGCACGACTGCCCACACGCGGCGCGTGGGTCACTTCGCGTAGTCGCCCTTGAGGGTGACGGCCTGCGCGTGGTCTCCACGGGTCTCGATCTCGCCGCACACCCACGCGTCCACGTCGCGGTCGGCGAAGGTCGCGAGGGCCACGTCCACGGACTCCTGCGGGACGACCGCGATCATGCCGACGCCCATGTTGAGCGTCTTCTCCAGCTCGGGGCGTGCCACCCCGCCCAGCTCGCCGACCAGGCCGAAGACCGGGTCCGGCGTCCAGGTGGCGCGGTCGACGGTCGCGTGGAGGTGGTCCGGGATCACCCGGGCGAGGTTGTTGGCCAGGCCGCCGCCGGTGATGTGCGAGAAGGCGTGGACTTCCGCCGTACGGGTGAGGGCGAGACAGTCCAGCGAGTAGATCTTCGTGGGCTCCAGGAGCTCCTCGCCGAGCGTCCGGCCGAGCTCCGGCACCTCCCGGTCCAGCTTCCAGCCGGCCCGGTCGAAGAGCACATGGCGGACCAGTGAGTACCCGTTCGAGTGAAGTCCCGACGAGGCCATCGCGATGACGGCGTCACCCTCGCGGATGCGGTCCGCGCCCAGCAGCCGGTCCGCCTCCACCACGCCCGTACCGGCGCCGGCCACGTCGAATTCGTCCGCGCCCAGCAGCCCGGGGTGCTCGGCGGTCTCGCCGCCGACGAGGGCGCAGCCCGCGAGGACACAGCCCTCGGCGATGCCCTTGACGATGGCGGCGACGCGCTCGGGGTGGACCTTGCCGACGCAGATGTAGTCGGTCATGAACAGGGGCTCGGCGCCGCAGACGACCAGGTCGTCCACGACCATGCCGACCAGGTCGTGGCCGATGGTGTCGTAGACGCCCATCCGGCGGGCGATGTCGACCTTGGTGCCGACGCCGTCGGTGGCCGAGGCGAGCAGGGGGCGCTCGTAGCGCTTGAGGGCGCTGGCGTCGAAGAGGCCGGCGAAGCCGCCGAGGCCGCCGACGACCTCGGGGCGGGTGGCCTTGCGCACCCATTCCTTCATGAGGTCGACGGCGAGGTCGCCGGCTTCGATGTCGACGCCCGCAGCGGCGTAGCTGGCACCGGTGGTCTCAGACATGACGTTGAGATCTTTCGTGTCGTCTTGTACTACGGAGCGTTACGGACGACGGAGCGCGTCGGCGGCGTCCGCGCCGCCCGCGAGCTCGGTCTCCAGAAGCTGCTTGCCCAGCAGCTGGGGGTCGGGGAGCGCCATCGGGTACTCGCCGTCGAAGCAGGCCCGGCACAGGTTGGGCTTGGCGATGGTGGTCGCCTCGACCATCGCGTCGAGGGAGATGTAGGCGAGGGAGTCCGCGCCCAGCGACTTGCCGATCTCCTCGACGGTCATCCCGTTGGCGATCAGCTCGGCGCGGGTGGCGAAGTCGATGCCGAAGAAGCAGGGCCACTTCACCGGCGGGGACGAGATCCGTACGTGGACCTCGGCGGCGCCCGCCTCGCGCAGCATCCGCACCAGGGCCCGCTGGGTGTTGCCGCGGACGATCGAGTCGTCGACGACCACCAGGCGCTTGCCCTTGATGACTTCCTTGAGCGGATTGAGCTTGAGCCGGATGCCGAGCTGGCGGATGGTCTGGCTCGGCTGGATGAAGGTCCGGCCGACGTAGGCGTTCTTGACCAGGCCCGTGCCGTACGGGATACCGCTGGCCTCGGCGTAGCCGACGGCGGCGGGGGTGCCCGACTCCGGGGTCGCTATCACCAGGTCGGCGTCGACGGGGGCCTCGGCGGCGAGGCGGCGGCCCATCTCCACCCGGGAGAGGTAGACGTTGCGGCCGGCGATCTCGGTGTCCGGGCGGGCCAGGTACACATACTCGAAGACGCAGCCGCGCGGCTTGGCCTCGGCGAAGCGGGAGGTCCGCACGCCGTTCTCGTCGATGGCGATCATCTCGCCGGGCTCGATCTCGCGGATGAAGGTGGCACCGCAGATGTCCAGGGCGGCCGTCTCCGAGGCGACCACCCAGCCGCGCTCCAGCCGGCCGAGGACCAGCGGGCGGATGCCCTGCGGGTCACGGGCGGCGTAGAGCGTGTGCTCGTCCATGAAGACGAGGCAGAAGGCGCCCTTGACGTCGGGGAGGACCTTGGCGGCCGCTTCCTCGACGGTCAGCGGCTTGCCGTCGTCGTCGGTCTGCCCGGCGAGCAGGGCCGTGACCAGGTCGGTGTCATTGGTCGCCGCCACCTGGGTGGCCCGGCCGTTGTCGCGCGGGAGCGCGGCGACCATCTCGGCCAGCTCGGCGGTGTTGACCAGGTTCCCGTTGTGGCCCAGGGCGATGGAGCCGTTGGCGGTCGCCCGGAAGGTCGGCTGCGCGTTCTCCCACACCGAGGCTCCGGTGGTGGAGTAGCGGGCGTGACCGACCGCGATATGGCCCTGGAGGGAGCCTAGGGAGGTTTCGTCGAAGACCTGGGAGACCAGTCCCATGTCCTTGAAAACGAGGATCTGGGAGCCGTTGCTCACCGCGATGCCCGCGGACTCCTGTCCACGGTGCTGCAGCGCATACAGCCCGAAATAGGTGAGTTTTGCGACCTCTTCTCCCGGAGCCCAGACACCGAAGACGCCGCAAGCGTCCTGGGGGCCCTTTTCGCCGGGGAGCAGGTCGTGGTTGAGTCGTCCGTCACCACGAGGCACACCTTGAGTCTATGGCAGGGACGAGGTTCATCCGAACCGGGGACGGCCGGGAAATCTCACACCACGGAAAGCCACTCGGTGGGCACGGTGAATCACCTGTTCGTGGCCGGATCCCTGCGGTCGGTCACGCGCACGGGTGAGCTTCGCTCAAGTGAGCAAAGGAAGTTGCGCGGAGAGGTCCGCACGTTCGCCACTGGCCGTCACGGCGGTGGAATCGAGTGCGTCGGCCCAGGTCAGACGGCCTGTGGCCAGCCGGATCCAGGTGATCGGGTCGGTCTCGACGACGTTCGGCGGCGTCCCGCGCGTGTGTTGGGGACCCGCGACGCACTGGGTCACGGCGAATGGCGGGATACGTACTTCCACCGAACCGCCGGGGGCCTTGGCCGCCAACACGTCGGCGAGCAACCGGGTGACGGTCGCGAGGGCCTGGCGGTCATGGCGTACGACGGTGCCCGTGGCGGTCGCGAGATCGTCGCCGTGCACCACGACTTCCACCAGTCGGGTCACCACATAGTCGGGCAGCGACATGGCGCCGAGAACCGTGGGGACGGCCTTGACGGAACCCGTGTCCGCGAGCGCGGCGAACAGCCGCTCGGCGGCCCGATCCAGCGCGGCCACCAGGGAGTTGGGCTCCTGGCCGGCGAGCGCCTCGGCAGCGGCGACGGCCCTCTCCGCCACTTCCGCGGCCCGCGCGCCGCTGCCCGCCGCGTACTCCGGCAGGGTGATCTCGGCCCGTACGGACGGGGATTCACCGGACCGTTGCGCCTCGATGTGCAGCGGCAACATCTCCAACGCGCCGGTGAGGTGCGTGATCAGCTCCCCGGCCGTCCACTTGCCCACCCCGGAGGGCGCGGCGAGCAGCGCCTCGGCGTCCGGTTCGGCGCACACCACGGCAACCACGTCCCGCACGGCACGGACCTGCCCCTCCAGGGCGGCCCGCACCTTGGCGGGATCGAAGCAGCGAACTCGGGGCTTGCGCGGTGCGGAAGGCATGGCGCGAGCCTAATCCTTGGCCAGGCTTCGGGTGGGCCCAACCGGCACAACCGGCCGGGCCCGTCCCGTACTGGTGAAGAGAGTTGAGCGAGCGTTACACGAGCAACGAGGGAATCGTGGCCTCGTGCGCGGCGCGCAGCTCCGCCAGCGGAACCGTGAACTGCCCCTGGATGTCCAGCTCTTCGCCGTCGACAACGCCGATCCGCGTCGCCGGCAGCCCCCGCGCCCCGCACATGTCGGTGAAGCGCAGCTCCTCGCTGCGCGGCACGGCGACGACCGCGCGGCCGGCGGACTCGGAGAAGAGGAACACGAACGGGTCCAGGGCGTCCGGAACGACGATCCGGGCGCCCTTGCCGCCGCGCAGGCACGACTCCACGAGGGCCTGGACCAGGCCGCCGTCGGAGAGGTCGTGCGCCGCGTCGATCATGCCGTCGCGGGAGGCGGCGATCAGGATCTCGGCGAGGAGCTTCTCGCGGTCCAGGTCCACGGCCGGCGGCAGCCCGCCGAGGTGGTCGTGGATCACCTGCGACCAGGCCGAACCGCCCAGTTCCTCCTTGGTGTCGCCCAGGAGGTAGAGCAGGTGGCCCTCGTCGGCGAAGGCCATCGGCGTCCGGCGGTCGACGTCGTCGATGACGCCCAGGACCGCGACCACGGGGGTCGGGTGGATGGCGGTCTCGCCCGTCTGGTTGTAGAGCGAGACATTGCCGCCGGTCACCGGGGTGCCCAGGGTCAGGCAGCCGTCCGCCAGGCCACGGGTGGCCTCGGCGAACTGCCACATGACCGCCGGGTCCTCCGGCGAGCCGAAGTTCAGGCAGTTGGAGATCGCCAGCGGGCGGGCGCCGGTGGCGGCCACGTTGCGGTACGACTCGGCGAGCGCGAGCTGGGCGCCCGTGTACGGGTCGAGCTTGGTGTAGCGGCCGTTGCCGTCCGTGGCGACGGCGACACCGAGGTTGGTGTCCTCGTCGATCCGGACCATGCCGGAGTCCTCGGGCTGGGAGAGGACCGTGTTGCCCTGGACGAAACGGTCGTACTGGTCCGTGATCCAGGACTTGGAGGCCTGGTTCGGGGAGGAGAGCACCTTGAGGAGCTGCGCGCGCAGCTCCTCGGCGCTCGCCGGGCGGGCCAGTTTGTTCGCGTCGTCGGCCTGGAGGGCGTCCTGCCACTCCGGGCGGGCGTACGGGCGCTCGTAGACCGGGCCCTCGTGGGCGACGGTGCGCGGCGGGACGTCCACGATCTGCTCGCCGTGCCAGAAGATCTCCAGCCGCTCGCCGTCGGTGACCTCACCGATGACAGTGGCGATGACGTCCCACTTCTCGCAGAGCTCCAGGAAGCGGTCGACCTTGCCGGGCTCGACGATCGCGCACATCCGCTCCTGCGACTCGCTCATGAGGATCTCCTCGGGCGAGAGCGTCGCGTCGCGCAGCGGTACGCGGTCCAGCTCGACGCGCATGCCGCCGGAGCCGGCGCTGGCCAGCTCGCTGGTGGCGCAGGACAGGCCGGCGCCGCCGAGGTCCTGGATGCCGTCGACCAGGTCCTCGCGGAAGATCTCCAGGGTGCACTCGATGAGGAGCTTCTCCTGGAAGGGGTCGCCGACCTGGACGGCGGGGCGCTTGGCGGGGCCGGTGGAGTCGAAGGTCTCGGAGGCGAGCACGGACACGCCGCCGATGCCGTCGCCGCCGGTGCGGGCGCCGTAGAGGATGACCTTGTTGCCGGCGCCGGAGGCCTTGGCGAGGTGGATGTCCTCGTGCTTCATCACACCGACGCACAGGGCGTTGACCAGCGGGTTGCCCTGGTAGCAGGAGTCGAAGACGACCTCGCCGCCGATGTTGGGCAGGCCCAGGCAGTTGCCGTAGCCGCCGATGCCCGCGACGACGCCCGGCAGGACGCGCTTGGTGTCGGGGTGGTCGGCGGCGCCGAAGCGCAGCGGGTCCATGACGGCGACCGGGCGGGCGCCCATCGCGAGGATGTCGCGGACGATGCCGCCGATGCCGGTGGCCGCGCCCTGGTAGGGCTCGATGTAGCTGGGGTGGTTGTGCGACTCGACCTTGAAGGTGACCGCGTAGCCCTGGCCGACGTCGACGACGCCGGCGTTCTCGCCGATGCCGACGAGGAGGGCGCCCCCTCCCGGTGTATCAGCCTCCGGGGCCTTGTCGCCGAACTGGCGGAGGTGGACCTTGCTCGACTTGTACGAGCAGTGCTCGGACCACATCACCGAGTACATCGCGAGCTCGGCGCCGGTGGGGCGGCGGCCGAGGATGGCGCGGATGCGCTCGTATTCGTCCTGCTTGAGGCCGAGTTCGTCCCAGGGCTGGGCGTCGTCGGGGGTCTCGTTGGCGTGCTTGACGGTGTCGAGGCTCATGAGGCGCTGACCAGCTTCTTGAGGATCGAGGTGAAGAATCCGAGCCCGTCCGTGCGGCCGGTGCCGACGCCCGGCTCGACGGCGTGCTCGGGGTGGGGCATCAGGCCGACGACGTTGCCGGCGGCGTTGGTGATGCCCGCGATGTCGCGGAGCGAGCCGTTGGGGTTGCCGTCCAGGTAGCGGAAGGCGACACGGCCCTCGGCCTCGAGCTCGTCGAGGGTGTGCTCGTCGGCCACGTAGCGGCCGTCGATGTTCTTCAGCGGGACGGAGATCTCCTGGCCCGCCTCGTAGTCGGCCGTCCAGGCGGTGTCCGCGTTCTCCACGCGGAGCTTCTGGTCGCGGCAGATGAAGTGGAGGTGGTTGTTGCGCAGCATCGCGCCGGGCAGCAGGTGGGTCTCGGTGAGCACCTGGAAGCCGTTGCAGATGCCGAGGACCGGCATACCGGCCTTGGCCTGGTCGATGACGGTCTCCATGACCGGCGAGAAGCGGGAGATGGCGCCCGCCCGCAGATAGTCGCCGTAGGAGAAGCCGCCGGGCAGGACCACGGCGTCGACCTGCTTGAGGTCCTTGTCGCGGTGCCAGAGGGGCACGGCTTCGAGGCCGGCGATCCGGACGGCGCGCTGGGTGTCGCGGTCGTCGAGGGTGCCGGGGAAGGTGATGACCCCCACGCGTGCGGTCACGAGTCGACCCGCACGGTGAAGTCCTCGATCACGGTGTTGGCGAGAAACGTTTCCGCCATCTCGTGGATTCGGGCGAGGGCGGCCTCGTCGACCGGGCCCTCCACCTCGAGTTCAAAGCGCTTGCCCTGACGGACGTCGGCGATCCCCTCGAAACCCAGGCGTGGCAGCGCGCGCTGCACCGCCTGGCCCTGCGGGTCGAGGATCTCCGGCTTGAGCATGACGTCGACTACGACGCGTGCCACTGGCACTCCCGGTGTGTGGTGCGTGAGCTGAAGCGGTACCGCCAGCGTACAGTCCCGGAAAATCTACGCGCATAGATATGCTGGGCTTATCCTTCGCATTTTGCTCGGCCGCCACGCGGTCCACTCGGGAAAATTCCGGGAAAAATCCCGGGGGAACACCCGGTGACGATTGCGGTGGGGTGGGGCGACGGAATTAACTGGGTCGCATCATGCATTGCCCTTTGTCGCACACATGAATAAGTATGGCCCGAGAACAACCGGAACCAACACGTCACCGCAGGTCAGAGCGGTGATACTGGTCGAAAGGACCGATTTTCGTGGCGCAGCGCGTAGTGGTCACACTCTCCGATGACATCGACGGCGGGGAAGCCGCGGAGACCGTCATCTTCGGGATCGACGGCAAGTCGTACGAGATCGACCTGAACTCTGCCAATGCGAAGAAACTGCGGGGCATCCTCGAGCCTTACATGGACGCCGGCCGCAAGCAGTCCCGGTCGGGCCGCGTCTACCGCCGTACGTCCGTCGCACCCGATCCGGCGGCGGTCCGCGCCTGGGCGCGCTCGCACGGCATGGAGGTGCCGCCGCGCGGCCGCATCCCCAAGAAGGTCTACGAGGCCTTCAACGCGGGTGCCTGAGCCGGCGCCCGCACCCCCCTCGTGGGTCGCGCCCGGCGTCGTGCGCGGCCCGTCGATCATCGGATTTGCCAACCGCCCCGGGTGATCAGCTAGAGTTTGGATCACGCCGAGGGGCAACGCCGGGAAACCGGCCGGAACTTCGGGGTCATGCGGGTGTAGCTCAGTAGTAGAGCGCCCCCTTTCCAAGGGGGAGGCGCAGTGTGCGATTCCTGTCACCCGCTCTGACCAGCCAGTGGTCCACATCTGTGGATCGTCTGGATGGACGCGCGGGTGTAGCTCAGTAGTAGAGCGCCCTCTTTCCAAGAGGGAGGCGCAGTGTGCGATTCCTGTCACCCGCTCTGACCAGCCAGTGGTCCACATCTGTGGATCGTCTGGATGGACGCGCGGGTGTAGCTCAGTAGTAGAGCGCCCTCTTTCCAAGAGGGAGGCGCAAGTGTGCGATTCCTGTCACCCGCTCTGACCGTTCAACGGTCCACGTCAGTGGATCGTCTGGATGGGCGCGCGGGTGTAGCTCAGTAGTAGAGCGCCCCCTTTCCAAGGGGGAGGCGCAGTGTGCGATTCCTGTCACCCGCTCTCATCGCTTTACCGACCACCGCTGTGGATCAGGTAGAGTGGTGCACGCGCCGCCCGGTGGCCCCTCTCTTTGAGAAGCTGTCGGTCGGAGGCATGCGGACGTAGCTCAGTTGGTAGAGCACCACCTTGCCAAGGTGGATGTCGCGAGTTCGAGTCTCGTCGTCCGCTCAGAGAACGAAGGCCCCAGTCATCGCGACTGGGGCCTTCGTCGTATGCGCATCGCCTCCTCATGACATCCGTCATTCGAAGTCATGACAGCCCGCACTGATCCCCGGCGGAATTCGCCGGGAGCCTGGATACATGGATGTCGGGGACGGTGTGATCGAGGTCTCAGGGCTGCGCCGTAGGTATGGCCAGCGGGGGGACAAGGGATTCGAGGCGGTGCGGGACGTGTCCTTCACCGTGCGGCGCGGGGAGTTGTTCGCGCTGCTGGGGACGAACGGCGCGGGCAAGACCTCCACGGTCGAACTGCTGGAGGGCCTCGCCCGGCCGACCGGGGGCACGGTCCGGGTGCTGGGCCACGACCCGTACGCGGAACGCCGCCTGGTGCGGCCCCGGATCGGGGTGATGCTCCAGGAAGGCGGCTTCCCCTCCGACCTGAGCGCCGCCGAGACGGTGCGGATGTGGGCGGGCTGCACGACCGGGGCGCGGCCCGTCGGGGAGGCGCTGGAACTCGTGGGGCTCGGCCCGCGCCGGGACGTACGGGTCAAGCAGCTCTCCGGCGGCGAACGCCGGCGGCTCGACCTCGCGCTGGCCCTGCTGGGGCGGCCCGAGGTGCTCTTCCTCGACGAGCCGACGACCGGGCTGGACCCCGAGGCGCGCCACACCACCTGGGAGTTGGTGCGGCGGCTGCGCGAGGACGGCACGACGGTGCTGCTCACCACCCACTACCTGGAGGAGGCGGAGTCGCTGGCCGACCGGCTGGCGATCATGCGGGACGGGCGGATCGTGACCACCGGCACACCGGGCCAGGTGATCGGCGCCCATCCGGCGCGCATCCGCTTCGCGATGCCGACGGGCTGGTTCGTCGGCGATCTGCCGCCGCTGGCCGCGCTGGGGGTGCTGCGGCACGAGGAGAACGGCGGCCGGGTGGAGCTCCAGACGGCCGAGTTGCAGCGCACGCTGACCGGGCTGCTGCTGTGGGCCCGGGACAAGGACGTCGAGCTGGAGGGACTGGACGCGCGGACCGCCTCGCTGGAGGAGGCGTTCCTGGCCATCGCCGGGGCCGCGACGTCGGAGAGGGGCGAGTGATGACGACGGACACGACAGCCACGCGGACGACGAGCACGCCGGGTACGGGGATCCCGGCGGGCACGACGAACGTGATGGGACGGGCCCTGGCCCTGGGCCGCGCGGAGCTCACGCTCCTGGGCCGCAACAGGATGGCGCTCTACACCGTCCTGCTGATGCCCGTGCTGATGGTCTACGCGATGAGCACGGCGACCAAGAGCCTCGACCTGAGCGGCACCGGAATGTCCCTGAAGGAGGCGACGATGACGGGCGCCTTCGGGTACGTCCTGCTCTTCGTCGTCTACTACAACCTCATGAGCGTCTTCACCGCCCGGCGCGAGGAACTGGTCCTCAAGCGGCTGCGGACGGGCGAGGCCGGCGACGTGGAGATCCTCGCCGGCACCGCGCTGCCCTCGCTGGCGATCGCCGTCGCGCAGTGCGTCCTCCTGGTGGCGGCGGGCGCGGCATGGCTGCACATGCGTCTGCCGGCGCGCCCGGACCTGCTGGTGGCGGGCGTGCTGCTGGGCCTGGCCATGCTGACGCCGCTGGCCGCCGCGTCCACGGCCTTCGCCAAGACCGCGGAGAGCGCCCAGCTCGCGGCGATGCCGCTGACGATGGTCTCGATGCTGGGCTCGGGGATGTTCTATCCGCTGGAGGGGCTGCCGGACGGGGTCGCGCGGTTCTGCGAGCTGCTGCCCCTCACCCCGGTCGTCCAGCTGATGCGCGACGGCTGGCTCGGCGGCGCGGACCTGGCCGGGACCCTCGGTCATCTGGGGGCCGCCCTCGTCTGGACGGCGCTCGCGGTGTTTGCTGTACGTCGGTGGTTCCGTTGGGAGCCCCGGCGCTGAACCACGAGAACGACCAGGGGGGTGGAGCGCGTGATCAGCCGGGTGCGGAAGTTCCGCGACCACAGCAAGATCCAGCAGATCGACATGTACATGCGCGGCGCGCTGTACGCGTGCCCCTGGCTGTTCATCGTGATCGAGGGCCTGGCGCTGCTGGGCCTGGCCGCCGGCCCGGACCGGCGGGGGCTGGGCCTGGGAGCGGCCCTGCTCGTGGTGGCGATCGTGCAGGCCACGGCCGGAGTGGGCCTGCTGCGCCGCGCCCTCGACCGCTATCTCGGCCGGGAGACCGTCCTCCGGGCGCGGCTGGTGCTCTCCTTCGTCCTGCTGGCGGTGGCGCTCTGTCTGCTGGCGCTGATCGCGACGCGCGGCAGCAAGGAACTCGCGCAGAGCGTGTCCACCATGCTCATGGGGCTCGCGATGACGCCTCTCGGCGCCCTCTGCCTGATCGTGCGCAAGCGCGTCTACTGGGGCCTGTGCGCGGCGGGCTCGCTCGTCGCGCTGGTGCCGTTCGCCGTGGCGGGCCTCCCGGTGCCGACGCTGGTGGGCATGGTCTTCGGGGGGCTGTTCCTCACCGGGTGGGTCCTGCTGATCGCGCGCGTCTCGGGGTGGATGCTCTCCATCATGCTGGAGGTCGACGCGGCCCGTGAGGTGCAGGCGCGGCTCGCGGTCGCCGAGGAACGGCTGCGCTTCTCACGCGACATGCACGACGTGCTCGGCCGGAACCTCGCGGCGATCGCGCTCAAGAGCGAGCTCGCCGTGCAGCTGGCGCGGCGCGGCTCGGAGGCGGCCGTGGACCAGATGGCCGAGGCGCAGCGCATCGCGCAGGAGTCCCAGCGCGAGCTGCGCGAGGTCGTCCGCGGCTACCGCGAGGCCGATCTCCACACCGAACTGGCCGGGGCCCGGGGGATCCTGACCGCCGCCGGGATCGAGTGCCGCATCGACGCCCGGGCCGCCGACGACCTGTCGCCGGCGGTCCAGTCGACGCTGGCCTGGGTCGTCCGCGAGGCCACGACGAACGTGCTGCGGCACTCGGACGCGGGGCGCTGTGCGCTGCGGCTGCGGTGGGCCGAGGGGCGGGCGGTACTGACGGTGGAGAACGACGGGGTGCGGGCCGCCGCCACGCGGGGTGGTGGCTCGGGCCTGGCGGGGCTGCGGGAACGGCTGGCGGTGCTGGGGGGCACGCTGGCGTACGAGCACGGGGGGAACGGGACGTTCCTGCTGACGGCGCGGGTGCCGGTGGATTCCGGGACGGGGGCGGGTTCGGCGCCGCCGGACCATGACGCCGTGGCCCTCGTCCCCGAGAGGACGGACGCATGACCGCGCCGATCCGCGTGATGCTCGCCGACGACGAGCACCTGATCCGTGGTGCGCTGGCCGCGCTGCTCGGGCTGGAGGACGATCTCCAGGTCGTGGCGGAGGCCGCGTCCGGGACCGAGGCGCTGGCGATGGCCCGCGCCCACCGGCCCGACGTCGCGGTGCTGGATCTTCAGATGCCGGGGATGGACGGTGTGATGGTCGCCACATCCCTGCGGACCGAACTGCCCGACTGCCGCACCATGATCGTCACCGGTCACGGCCGCCCCGGGCATCTGAAGCGGGCCCTCGGGGCGGGGGTGCGCGGGTTCGTGCCGAAGACCGTCTCGGCCCAGCGGCTCGCCGAGATCATCCGGACCGTGCACGGCGGAAGCCGCTACGTGGACCCCGAGTTGGCTGCCGACGCGATCAGCGCGGGCGACTCCCCGCTCACCGCCCGCGAGGCGGAGCTGCTGGAACTGGCCGAGGACGGCGCCCCCATAGCGGAGATCGCCGAGCGGGCCTCGCTGACCCAGGGGACGGTCCGGAACTACCTCTCGGCGGCCACCGCGAAGCTGGGCGCGGAGAACCGTCACGCGGCGGCGCGCATCGCACGCGCCCAAGGTTGGCTATAGTGGTGTCCGCACCGCACGAGAGCGCGGGGCGAATGCGGACGTAGCTCAGTTGGTAGAGCACCACCTTGCCAAGGTGGATGTCGCGAGTTCGAGTCTCGTCGTCCGCTCAGAGAACGAAGGCCCGGTCGATTCCGACCGGGCCTTCGGCGTTTCACCCCCTTCGCCGTTTCACCCCTCCTGGGCGGGGAAGCTCAGGCGGAAGCACGCGCCGCCCCCGGGGGCCTGTTCGGCGAAGAGCTCGGCGCCGTGGGCGCGGGCGATCTGGCGGGCCATGGCCAGGCCCAGCCCGGAGCCCGGCAGCGCGCGGGCCTGGCGGGAGCGGTAGAAGCGGTCGAAGACGTGCGGCAGGTCCTCGTCGGAGATGCCGGGCCCGTGGTCGCGGACGGTGAGGTCGAGCGTTCCGCCGGCGCGGGCGAGACGGACCTCGACCACGGCACCCGGCGGACTGAACTTGGCCGCGTTGTCGAGGAGGTTGGACAGCAGCCGGGCCAGCCGGGCCGGTACGCCCGGGACCGTGGCCTCGGCGAGGTCCGTCGTGAAGACCGCGCCCGGCCAGTGGCCGCGTGCGACGGCCGCGCAGCGTTCGGCGAGGAGGTCGAGGCGGACCTGTTCGACGAGCGGGCGCGGCTCCTCGTCGCGGGCGAGCTCGATGAGGTCGTTGACCATGCCGGTCACCTCGCGCATCTGCCGGCCCAGGGCCTCGGCGGCCCGTTCCCGCTGGGCGGGCGAGAGCCGCTCGGCGCGGGCCAGGAGCTCGGCGTTGGTGCGCAGCGCGGTGAGCGGGGTGCGCAGTTCGTGGGAGGCGTCGGCCACGAGGCGGCGCTGGGCGGCGACGGCCTCCTCCAGTTCGCCGAGCATGGTGTTGAAGCTGGCCGCGAGGCGGGTGATCTCGTCGTCGCGGCCCGCCTCGTGAGGCGGCAGTTCGATGCGGTGGGCCGGGTCGCGGGTGGCGGCGATGCGTTCGGCGGTGGCCGTGAGCCGGGTCACGGGCCGCAGCGAGGTCCGTGAGACCACATAGCCGAGCGCCGCGGCGAGCAGCACCCCGGCGCCGCCGACCCAGCCCAGGTACCAGCCGGCCTGGCGTACGCCCTGGTCGACGGCGTCGGAGCGGGCGGCCACCTGCAGGGCGCGGCCTTCCCGGCCCTGCAGGGGCGTCGTCAGCATCCGCATGGGCCGGCCGTCGTGGACGATGTCGCTGTAGTACGCGCCGAGAGTGCCGGCGGCGACGCGGCGGGTGGCCCCGGTGACGGGCAGAGCGAGGCCCCGCTGTCCGGGGGCGGTGGGGTCGGCGCGGACGATCTGGGCGCAGGCGGGGGCGGCGCGCCAGGCGCACTGGTCGTACAGGACGCCGCTGTCGGCGCCGCCGCGGGTCTGCTGGGAGATCAGCCCGGCCTGCTGTTTGAGCTGGAGGTCGAGCTGGCGGACGAGTTCGTAGCGGATGACGACGTAGGCCGCGCCCAGGACGCCGAGCGCGACGAGCGCGGCGGCGGCGGAGGTGACGAGGGCGAGGCGGGCGCGCAGGGGGCGGTGGCGCAGGAGACGGTGGCGGAGGAGGCCGGTCACTGCTCGGCCAGCCGGTAGCCGACGCCGTGCACGGTGTGGACGAGACGGGGGGCGCCGCCGGCCTCCAGCTTGCGGCGCAGGTAGCCGATGTAGACGGCGAGGGAGTTGGACTCCGGCCCGAAGTCGGCGCCCCAGACCCGCTCCTGGATCACCTCGCGGGGCAGCACCTGGCCCGGGTGGCGGAGGAAGACCTCCAGCAGCGCGAATTCGGTGCGGGTGAACTCCAGGGCGGTCCCGCCGCGTTCGCCGGTGCGGGTGAGGGGGTCGACGGTGAGGTCGGCGAAGGCCAGCTCGTGCGGGGCGTCGGCGGTGCCGGTCGCCGGGGTGGCCCGGCGCAGCAGGGCCCGGAGGCGGGCCAGGAGCTCGTCGAGGGCGAAGGGTTTGACGAGGTAGTCGTCGGCCCCGGCGTCCAGGCCGGCGACGCGGTCGGAGACGGCGTCGCGGGCGGTCAGGACGAGGACGGGAGTGCGGTCGCCGAGCTCGCGGAGGCGGCGGCAGACGGCGAGGCCGTCGAGGACGGGCATGGCGAGGTCGAGGACGATGGCCCCCGGCGGGGCGGCGGCGACGGCGGAGAGGGCCGCGAGGCCGTCGCCGACCGCTCTGACCGCGTAGCCCTCCACGGTCAGGCCGTCGGCGACGGCGGCCCGGACGTCGGGGTCGTCGTCGACGACGAGGACGGACGTCGGCTCGGACACGGGGCGCCTCCGGCGGGGTACGTACGGGATCTTGTGCGTGTCCCCAACGATGGCATGCGCTGTCTGAGAGGGCTCTTAGGGGC
>NZ_JAILXP010000670.1 GCF_020740895.1 Streptomyces sp. UNOB3_S3
GGGTGGTGGGACCGGCGGGGGCGGCAAGGACGGCGGCGGCCCGGTCACGGAGGCGGGCCCGCGCCACAAGCTCGTCACCCCCGACACGATCCTGGCCGGCGAGTACCGCAAGGAGACCGGCGCGGACCTGCCGGTGCTGGGCTCGGACGAGAAGGCCGACCTCCGCCACATGGGCGTCGCCGACCCGGAGACCATCTCGGGCGCGTACGAGACGGGCAGCCCGGGGCCGACGCAGAAGAAGGTCCGCTTCACCGGCGCCTGGGGCCGCATCAAGACCCCGGAACGCGTCGTGGACGGCATGTTCGCGTCGCTGGGCGCCGCGCTCAAGAGGGACGACGGCGACGGCGAGGGCCGCATGGAACTCGAGGGCACCGCGGAGCGCGTCACCCCCTCCGGGCTGGACGACGGCGCGGTGATGAAGTGCCAGCACACCCACCTGGTCGGCACCACCGCCCCGGGCGGCAAGCCCATCACGATGCAGATGTGCGTCTGGGCCGACCACAGCACGACGGAAGCGGTGTTCAGCCTGGACACGGCGGCGGTCCTGGCGGGGAAGAAGGTCCCCCTGGCGGAGGCGGCGGAGCTGACGTCGAAGGTGCGCAAGGACACGCGGGTGGAGCTGACGAAGTGACGCGCCGTCGCGTGCGGGCCGCGGCGACGCCGGCGGGGACGGCCCTGCTGACCCTGCTGACGCTGACGGCCCTGGCAGGCTGCGACAGCGCCGACCACAACTCCGCGAGCCCCGCGAAGGCGATTCCGTCTGCCACTGCCACAACGTCGCCAAGCCCATCGCGGCACTACCGCCTGACGACACCGGACACGATCCTGGACGGCCGCTACGAGAAGGCACCCGGGGACGGGGACGACAAGGACGTGGCCGGGGACCAGGTGAGCCGGGCGATGTTCCTCCTCGGGGTGACGAACGGACAGCGGGTGCACGCCGTGTACACGACTGAGCTCCGCAAGAACATGAGCTTCACCGGCATCTGGGGCCGGGTCGAGGACCCCGAACGCTCGGTCGACATGCTGTTCCTGAGCGCGGCGACGGCGGCGAAGAAGGACAAACGCCTCAGCACGTTCACCTGGTCGGGCCGCCCGCAGAGGCTCACGCCCGACGGCCTCGACCGGGACACGGTGCTGAAGTGCCAGGGCACGCGCTTCACCCTCGCGGGCACCGACGACAAGCCGACGCACATCAGAACGCTGTGCGTGTGGGCCGACCACGACACGGTCGGTACGGTCTCCCTGGCCGACGCGTCGTTCGCCCGTTACGGGCGTGACATCCCCCTCGACCGGGCGGCCGAACTCACCGCCGGCCTCCGCCACGACACCCGCACGGCCGTCTCGCAGTAGCACATACGGGACTTGTTCCGAAACCGTTGCGGGCCCGAGGTAAAGCCGGAATAAGCCATCGGGAAAGATGGCGCGGAGCTGTCGCGTGTCGCGTGAGAGAACTGCGTCGAAGAGGAACTGATGAGCTACCCCCAGCCGGGCCCGTACGGCCAGCAGCCGCCGCCCAACCCGTACGGCCAGGGCGGCGCCCCCGGCCAGCCCGGCTACGGCTACCCCCAGC
>NZ_JAILXP010000671.1 GCF_020740895.1 Streptomyces sp. UNOB3_S3
GTGCCGCAAGGTAATGTGCACACCATGGCCATGACTTTCGCTCTCGACGTAGGGCCCCTGAAGCCCGATCTCGCCCCGCTCGCTCTGGGCCTGGTGCTGTTCTTCATCGTCTTCGCCGTGATGGCGAAGGCGATCCTTCCCCGGATCAACAAGGTCCTCGTCGAGCGCGAGCAGGCCACCGACGGCCGGATGGACGAGGCGGAGGAGACGCGCGCCGAGGCGGCGCGGGTCCACGCCGAGTACCAGGAGCTGCTGGCGGAGGCCCGTCACGAGGCGGCCCGGCTGCGCCAGGAGTCCGTCGAGCAGGGCAACGCGATCATCGCCGAGCTGCGTGCCGAGGGTCAGCGTCAGCGTGAGGAGATCATCTCCGCGGGTCACGCGGTGATCGACGCCGAGCGCGCGGTGGCCGAGGCCGAGCTGCGTGAGCAGGTGGGCTCGCTGGCCACGGATCTGGCGGGCAAGATCGTCGGCGAGTCGATGACGGACTACGCCCGGCAGAGCGGCGTCGTCGACCGTTACCTGGAGGACCTGCGGACGGCGAAGGCGTCGGACGCGGCGGCGGGCGAAGCGCGCGGCTGACGACAGCAGAGCCATAGGCCTTAAGGCTCCCGCGCCCCTGTGAGGGGGTGCGGGAGCCTTTTGTCGTCTCCGGGCCGGGCTGTCCGCGGGCCGGGCCGGGCCCGGTGAGGCCCGTAGGCCAGGTGGGTCAGGCACGGGCGATGGTCTCGTGGTGGCGGATGACCTCGGCGATGATGAAGTTCAGGAACTTCTCGGCGAAGGCCGGGTCGAGCTTGGCGTTCTCGGCGAGCTCGCGCAGCCGGGCGATCTGGCGGGCCTCGCGGGCGGGGTCGGCGGGCGGCAGCCTGTGCTCGGCCTTGAGGTGGCCGACCTGCTGGGTGCACTTGAACCGTTCGGCGAGCATGTGGATCACCGCCGCGTCGATGTTGTCGATGCTGTCGCGCAGCCGGCCCAGCTCGGCGCGTACGGACTCGTCGATGACGTTGTTGTTCTTCTCCACGGTGACGACCCTATGCGGACGGGCGTGGTCCGATGACCGGTGGGTGCTCCGGATCGGGGACGGTGCCGCTCCAGCCGCCCGGTACGGACCTGCCCTGGCGTTCGCGGAAGCGGACGGGGGCGGTGCCCACCCTTCGGGTGAAGATGCGGCTGAAGTAGGCGGGGTCGGTGTAGCCGACCCGGCGGGCGACGGCGGCGACGGGGAGCTCGGTGGCGGCGAGGAGCTCCTTGGCGCGGCCGAGGCGGATGCCGAGGAGGTAGTCCTTGGGGCTGCATCCGGCGCCACGGCGGACGGCGGTGCGCAGTTCGGCGGGGGTCATGCCGTGGCGGGCGGCGTGCTGGGCGACGGACAGCGGGAGGAAGGCGTCGCGGGCGAGGGCGTGGAGGAGGGGGTCGGTGTCGCCGGTGGTGTCGGCGCGGGAGCGGCGCAGGGCGACGAGGAGTTCGTGGACGGCGGCGGAGGTCTCGACTTCGAGGTGGGGGTTGCCGCGGCGGGCGGCGCGGGCGATGCGGGTGACGGCGGCGCGGGCGGCGGTGGTGTCGGTG
>NZ_JAILXP010000672.1 GCF_020740895.1 Streptomyces sp. UNOB3_S3
GCCGTCCGGGTGGATCGGCGTCGAACTCGTGCGGTCCTGGGAGTACTTGGGCGGACCCTGGGGGCTGCTCGGGGCCAGTCAGTGGCAGGTCGCCCCGGCGCTGCGGATGGCGTCGGTGGGGGGCGTCTGGCTGGTGGGGTTCGTGCTGGTGGCGGTGAACACCGCGGTCGTCGCGCTGGTTTCGGCGCCCTGCGCTCGTACGGTGGCCGTCGCGGGCGTGCTCGCCTGTACGGCGGCGGTCGCCGGGGTGTGGGGGTGGGCGCCGGTGCCGGAGCTCGCGGGGACGGTGCGGGTGGCGGTCGTTCAGCCCGGGATCGTCGACGGAGTGGGCAGTGTGCAGCGGCGCTTCGATCGCGAGGAGGAGCTGACCAAGAGGCTGGCCGGGCAGCGGGTGGATCTCGTCGTGTGGGGCGAGAGCAGCGTGGGGCAGGATCTGGGGAGCCGGCCCGACCTGCGCGACCGGCTGGCCGCGCTCTCCCGGACCGTCGGCGCTGACCTGCTGGTGAACGTGGACGCGCGGCGTTCGGACCGGCCGGGGATCTTCAAGAGTTCGGTGCTGGTCGGGCCGGAGGGGCCGACCGGGGACCGTTACGACAAGATGCGGCTGGTGCCCTTCGGCGAGTACGTTCCGGCCCGCTCGCTGCTCGGCTGGGCGACGTCCGTGGGGAAGGCGGCCGGTGAGGACCGGCGGCGCGGCGAGGCGCAGGTGGTGATGCGGCTGCCGGACACCCGGGGCCGGGGGCTGCTCGTCGGGCCGCTGGTGTGCTTCGAGTCGGCCTTCCCGGACATGAGCCGGCAGCTGGCCCGGGACGGGGCCCAGTTGCTCGTCGCGCAGTCGGCCACGTCCACCTTTCAGCAGAGCTGGGCGCCCGCCCAGCACGCCTCGCTCGCGGCGCTGCGGGCCGCCGAGACCTGGCGGCCCATGGTGCACGCGACACTGACGGGCGTGAGCACGGTGGCGGATCCGCGGGGACGGATCGTCGGCGAGCGGCTGGGCACGGACCGGAGCGCCGCGGCCGTCTACGACGTGCCCCTGGCGCGCGGCACCAGCCCGTACGTCCGGGCCGGCGACTGGGCCGTCTACGCCTCGTTGACGGTGCTGGTTCTCTACGGGGTCGTGGAGCTGCTCATCCGGCTTGTCGGGAAGTCCGCAGACGTGTGACGCGCGGGCCGTACGGGCGGGCGCCAGTCGGCCACGCCGTCGAGGCTCCGCAGGGCGACGCGGGGGCCGAAGCGGTTGACGGTGGTGAGGGCGGCGGTGCGCAGGGCGCACGCGAGGGGTGAGGAGAGGCGGGTCAGGCGGGCGACGCGGGCCGAGCGGCGGACGACGGCCGTGGTGCGCGGCAGGCGCTGCCGGGTGTACTCGGCCAGGGCGTCGCAGTGGTCGCCGGTGGCCAGCAGGGCGTGGGCGAGGACGACGGCGTCCTCGATGGCCTGGCAGCCGCCTTGGCCGAGGCTGGGGGCCATGGCGTGGGCGGCGTCGCCGAGGAGGGCGACCCGGCCCCGGTGGAAGGCGGGCAGGGGGCGGGTCGTGCTGTGGACGTCGTTGCGCAGGAT
>NZ_JAILXP010000673.1 GCF_020740895.1 Streptomyces sp. UNOB3_S3
CCCCTGCCACCCCCCACCGCTACGCTCAACCGCATGGCCGCCCAAACGTCACCCGACGCGCCCCTCCCCGTCGGGGAGGTGTCCCGCCTCATCGGCGGGTGGATCGACCGGCTCGGCGCCGTCTGGGTCGAAGGACAGATCACCCAGCTCTCCCGCCGCCCCGGCGCCGGCGTCGTGTTCCTGACCCTCCGCGACCCCTCCCACGACATCTCCCTCTCCGTCACCTGCTACCGCGCCGTCTTCGACCGCGTCGCCGACGTCGTCTCCGAGGGCGCCCGCGTCGTCGTGCACGCCAAGCCCGAGTGGTACGCCCCCCGCGGCCAGCTCTCCCTCCGCGCCGCCGAGATCCGGCCCGTCGGGGTCGGCGAGCTCCTCGCCCGCCTGGAGCAGCTCAAGAAGTCCCTGGCCGCCGAGGGCCTGTTCGCCGCCGAGCGCAAGCGCGCGCTGCCGTTCCTCCCCCAGCTCATCGGCCTCGTCTGCGGCCGCGCCTCCGCCGCCGAGCGCGACGTGCTGGAGAACGCCCGCCACCGCTGGCCCGCCGTCCGCTTCGAGGTGCGCAACGTCCCCGTCCAGGGCGTGCACGCCGTGCCGGGCGTCATCGAGGCCGTCCAGGAGCTGGACGCCCACCCGGACGTGGACGTGATCGTCGTCGCGCGCGGCGGCGGCAGCGTCGAGGACCTCCTCCCCTTCTCGGACGAACAGCTCGTCCGCACCGTGGCCGCCTGCCGCACCCCCGTCGTGTCGGCGATCGGCCACGAGCCGGACACCCCGCTCCTCGACCTGGTGGCCGACCTGCGCGCGTCCACGCCCACGGACGCGGCGAAGCGGGTCGTCCCGGACGTGGGCGAGGAGCTCACCCGCGTCCGGCACCTGCGCGACCGGGCGCTGCGCTGCGTCGAGTCGCTGCTGGACCGCGAGGAGCGGGGTCTGGCGGCCGCGCGGGCGCGCCCCTGCATGGAGCACCCGCACCGGATGGTGGACGAGCGCGCCGAGCAGATCGACGCGCTCGCCGCGCGCGGCCGCCGCACGCTGGGCCATCTGCTGGACCGCGCGGCGTCCGAGCTGACGCACACCCACGCGCGCGTGGTGGCCCTGTCCCCGGCGGCGACGCTGCGCCGCGGCTACGCGGTGCTCCAGCACGGGGACGGCCGGGTCGTGCGCGCGGCGGCGGAGGTCGGGCCGGACGAGGAGCTGAGGGCGCGGGTCGCGGAAGGCGAGTTCGCGGTGCGGGCCGTGCCGCCGCCCGCTGTCACACCGCCCGCCTAGGCTGTGGGCCATGGCGACGACGACAACGGACGCGGGCGGGACCGACGCGCTGGGCTATGAGCAGGCGCGGGACGAGCTGATCGACGTGGTGCGCCGGCTGGAGGCGGGCGGCACGACGCTGGAGGAGTCGCTGGCCCTGTGGGAGCGGGGCGAGGCGCTGGCGAAGGTCTGCCGCCGCTGGCTGGACGGCGCCAGGGCGCGCCTGGACGCGGCCCTGGCGGAGGAGGAAGCGGAAGAGGCGGCGGAGGACAAGGGCTGACCACAGCCCGCGCCCTTCCCC
>NZ_JAILXP010000674.1 GCF_020740895.1 Streptomyces sp. UNOB3_S3
CCTTCGACGTGCTGGAGGTCGCGGAGGCGGCCGGGCGGCACGCCCTGGCCCGGCTGGAGCGGATGGGGGTGCCGCTGGGCCCCGTGGCCCTCACCCCGGACGGCCGCGCGCTGTTCCTCGTCGCCCCCGGCGCGGCCGCGGAGCTCCCCCAGCTGCTCTACCGCATGGGGTGGGACGACGCCCGGCTCGATCTGCGCGGCCTGGGCCGCGGCGACCACATCACGGCCCCCCCGTCGGACTACGCGGGCCTGGGGCCGATGCGCTGGCTGCTGCCGCCCGCCCTCGACACGGCGGGCTGCCCCCCGGAGGCCCGCCTGCTCCTGGGGACGCTGGCGTATGTGTGCCACCGGTCCGCCGGCGCCTGAGCGCTTCGCCGGAATCGCGGTCATTCGACTGCGGGTCGTCGGTGGCCGGTCGCGCAGTTCCCCGCGCCCCTTCGGGGCGCGGTTCCGGGTACGGGCGAGCCCCGTCGCGATGTACTGCGCGACGGGGCTCGTATCGGTCGTGACGCGGCTCGCGATCAGTCTCCGATCAGCGCGTCGACGAATGCCTCCGGCTCGAACGGCGCGAGGTCGTCCGCGCCCTCGCCGAGACCGACGAGCTTGACCGGGACGCCCAGCTCGCGCTGGACCTGGACGATGATGCCGCCCTTGGCCGTGCCGTCGAGCTTGGTGAGGACGACACCGGTGATGTCGACGACCTCGGCGAATACCCGGGCCTGGACCAGGCCGTTCTGGCCGGTGGTGGCGTCGAGGACCAGCAGCACCTCGTCGACCGAGCCGTGCTTCTCCACGACGCGCTTGACCTTGCCGAGCTCGTCCATCAGACCGGTCTTGGTGTGGAGCCGGCCGGCGGTGTCGATGAGCACGACGTCCGCGTTCTCGGCGATGCCCTCCTTGACCGCGTCGAAGGCGATCGACGCCGGGTCGCCGCCCTCGGGGCCGCGGACCGTGCGCGCGCCCACGCGCTCGCCCCAGGTCTGGAGCTGATCGGCGGCGGCGGCACGGAAGGTGTCGGCCGCGCCCAGGACGACGGACTTGCCGTCGGCGACGAGCACCCGGGCGAGCTTGCCGGTGGTGGTGGTCTTGCCGACGCCGTTGACGCCGACGACCATCACGACACCGGGCTTCTCCTCGCCGTTCGTCCCCACACCGGGCTCGGTGTGGACGCTGCGGTCGGCCTCGGTGCCGATCAGGGCGAGCAGCTCCTCGCGCAGCAGGCCGCGCAGGTCCTCGGGGGTACGGGTGCCGAGGACCTTGACGCGCTCACGCAGGCGGTCGACCAGCTCCTGGGTGGGGGCCACGCCCACATCGGCGGTGAGGAGGGTGTCCTCGATCTCCTCCCAGGTGTCCTCGTCGAGGTGCTCACGGGACAGCAGGGTCAGCAGACCCTTGCCGAGGGAGTTCTGGGAACGGGAGAGCCGGGCCCGCAGCCGCACCAGCCGGCCGGCGGTGGGCTCGGGAACCTCGATCTCGGGCTCGGCCGGCGCGGCCTCGACCACGGGCGCGGGCGGGGCGACGGGGGCGGTCTCCTCC
>NZ_JAILXP010000675.1 GCF_020740895.1 Streptomyces sp. UNOB3_S3
GGGCTGACCGCCGGCATCCTGCTCACCGCCGCCGTCGACCGGCTGCTGGACGGCCTGGGCTGGCGGGAGCCCCCGCCCGTCCCGTACCGGGAGCGGCTCGGCCGCGCGACGGCCGCCGTGGCCGACAGCTGCGCCGCCGCCGCGCGCGGCGGCGAGGACGTCCGGCCCGCCGCCGACCGGGCACTCGAGGGGGCACGTACCTCCCGGATACCGCCCGCCGAGCGCCCCACCTCGCCGTCCGCCCGGGACCGGGCCCTCATGCACACCCGTGCGGCCGTCCGGCACGTCCACGACCAGCTCGACCGCCTCTACCGCGCCCACGGCGGACCCACCGGGTCCGGCGAGCCCGCCGCCACCGCCCTGTTGGAGCGCACCGCCACCGCCCTGCGCCCCGTCGCCACCGGTCTGACCGACGGCACCCCGCCTCCCGACGGCGACGGCGACGGCGAGGGCGACGAGCTGCGCCGCGCGCTCGTCGCCTTCGACGCCGTCCGCGCGGACGGGCTCCCCGGCGCCGCTCCCGAGCGACTCCGCCGCGACGCCGTCGTCCGGTCCGCCGCCGAGGGCGCGCGGCTGGCCACCCGAGCGTCGCGGATCGCCCTGGGCGCCCGCCCCGCCACGGCCGGGGCGGAGCGCGACGGACCGTTCTGGTACGCCACCGTGCCCGCCCCCGAGCTGTGGTGGCACCGGATGCGGCTGCACCTGACGCTCCGCTCGGTCCACTTCCGCAACGCCCTCCGGGTCGCCGCGGCCATGGCCGGCGCCCGGCTCCTGGTCGGTGCCCTCGGCCTCCCGCACGGCTTCTGGGTCCTCCTGGCCACCCTGAGCCTCATGCGCACCTCGGCGTCCGACACCCGGGCCGCTCTGCGCCCCGCCATCACCGGTACGACCGCGGGGGCCGTGCTCGCCGCCCTCGCGCTCCGCGTCGTCGGTGACGTCCCCCTGTTCTACGCGGCCGCGCTGCCCGTCGTCCTCCTCGTCGGCCTCACCGTGGCCACGCTGCTCGGGCCCGCGTGGGGGCAGGGGACGTTCACGGTCGTCATCGTGCTGATGTTCGCCCAGCTCTCCACCCCGCAGTGGCAGCTGTCCGCCGTGCGCCTCGTCGACGTCCTCGTCGGCGGCGCGATCGGCGTCCTCGCGAGCCTGCTCGCCTGGCCGCGCGGCGCCGGGGGCGAACTGCGCCGCACCGTCGCCGACTTCCTGGCCGCCGGCGCCGCCGGGTGCCGGGGCGTCACGGACCTCCTCTGCGGCCGCCCCGCACCCGCCGATCCCCTGCGCGCGGTCCGCGCGGCCATGCTCCTGACCGAGGCCTCGTACTGCCAGTACCGGGGCGAACGCCTGCCGAGGCGCACCACCGACCCGCCGTGGGAGATCGCCATGCTGGCCGGCTACCACATGCTGCGCGGCGGTGAACTGATGCTCCTGCGGTACGGATCCGCCCTCGGGGCCACCCCGCTCTCGCCCGAAGCCGCCGCCGAACTGACCTTCCTGGCCGACCGCGTGGCCGACGACGCCCTCCGCGCGGCCGAGGCGC
>NZ_JAILXP010000676.1 GCF_020740895.1 Streptomyces sp. UNOB3_S3
CAGGGCGCAGGGGCAGGCGATGATCAGGACGGAGACGGCCGCGGTGAAGGCGGCGGTCCAGCCTTCGCCGGTGGCGACCCAGAAGCCGAGGGTGGCCAGGGCCAGGACGATGACGACGGGGACGAAGACGGCGGAGATCTTGTCGGCCAGGCGCTGGGCGGCGGCCTTGCCGTTCTGGGCGTCCTCCACCATGCGGGCCATGCGGGCGAGCTGGGTGTCGGAGCCGACTCGGGTGGCGCGGACGACCAGGCGTCCCCCGGCGTTGACGGTCGCGCCGGTGACCGCGTCGCCGACGGACACCTCGACCGGGACGGATTCACCCGTCAGCATGCTCGCGTCGACCGCCGAGGTGCCGTGTTCGACGACGCCGTCGGTGGCGATCTTCTCGCCGGGGCGGACCACGAAGGTGTCACCGACAGTGAGTTCGGAGACGGGGACGCGGAGCTCGCGCCCGTCGCGCAGCACGGTGACGTCCTTGGCGCCCAGCTCCATCAGCGCCTTGAGCGCGGCGCCGGCCCGGCGCTTGGAGCGGGCCTCGAAATAGCGTCCGGCCAGGATGAACGCGGTGACACCTGCGGCCGCTTCGAGGTAGATGTTGCCGCCGCCGTCGCTCCGGGACAGGGAGAACTCGAAGGGATGGGTCATGCCCGCCATGCCGGCGGTACCGAAGAGCAGAGCCCACAGGGACCAGAGGAACGCCGCCGACGTGCCGACCGAGACCAGGGTGTCCATGGTGGCGGCACCGTGGCGCAGGTTGGTGAACGCGGCCTTGTGGAACGGCCAGGCGCCGTACACGACAACCGGGGCGGCCAGCGTCAGGGAGAGCCACTGCCAGTTGGTGAACTGCAGCGCGGGCACCATCGCCATGGCGATCACCGGTACGGACAGGACGACCGCGGTGATCAGACGCTGCCGCAGCGGCGCCAGGGCGTCCGGCTCGGGCTCGGCGTCGTCCGCGCTGTTTTCAGGGGTGGCCGGGGGCTGGGGGAGGGCGGCGGTGTAGCCGGTCTGCTCAACGGTGGCTATCAGGTCGGCCACCTCCACGCCCGCCTCGAAGACGACCTTGGCCTTCTCCGTAGCGTAGTTGACCGTGGCCTCCACGCCGGCCATGCGGTTGAGCTTCTTCTCGATCCGGGCCGCGCACGAGGCGCAGGTCATGCCACCGATCGCCAACTCGACTTCGGCTGAGGCAGGGGCGGTGATGCTCATGATGCTCCTCGTGCGCGGATGGGGTTTTTGTCGGCGGGCGACGGTCGCGCGAGCGCTCCGCCGCCGGGCCGAGGTTCAGCGGGCGGAGAGGTTCTCGGCCCGGCCGGTGAGCTCGTAGCCGGCCTCGTCGACGGCGGCGGCGATCTGAGCGTCGTCGGGCTCGGCACCGGTGGTGACGGTGACCAGGCCCGCGGCGACGTCGACGCGGACACCGGTCACGCCCGCCACGGCCGAGACCTCCTTGGTGACGGCGGTCTCGCAGTGGCCGCAGGTCATGCCCTGGACCTTGTAGACGGTGGTGACGCCTGTGGTCTTCTCGTC
>NZ_JAILXP010000677.1 GCF_020740895.1 Streptomyces sp. UNOB3_S3
GGCGCCGCCCCCGCAGCTGTGCCCGCCGGAGTGACCGCCGTCGCCGCCGTCGCCACCGCCGCCGCTCCCGTCGGAGGAGGAGTCCTGCGAGACGTTGCGGTACACGCCGTAGGCCGTCCACTCGTTACGCATGTGCCGCCGCAGCTCCTTGCGGTCGTGCCGGCGGCTCCAGCCCGGATACAGGTCCTTGGCGACGCCCGTCGCGGATATCAGCCCGGCGAGCATCCGGTCCCGCCGGCCGGGGAAACCGGCCTTACGGGCCGCCTCGAAACGCTGCCGGACCGCGGTGGTCAGATCGTTCGGCCCCACGGGGTAGCGCAGCCGCCGGACCGCGGCGAACCGCTCGGGCGCCTTCGCGGTGAGGATCCGGCGCTCCACCAGGCCGACGATCCAGGGCTCCTCCACATGCCGGGAGGCCGTCCGGATCCACCGGTGCGTCGAGGTGCCCGTCCGGAAGAGCCGCGAACGCCCCTTCGACCCGGGCTTGCCGAGCTCGGGGAGGCTCGCCAGCGGCAGGGCGAGCCGCTGGTCCGCCGGAGGGATGCCGGCGACCCTGACGGGCCCGCCGCGGTCCTCCGCCACGAGCCCGCGCAGCTCCAGTTCGGCCAGGACGGCCCCGGCCAGGCCGTACGCCAGATGCCGCGTGGCACACAGCCGCACGCCGTACGACGGCTCGTGGGAGAGGAGTATCAGCTCCTCGGGCAGGGTGAGGCCGGCGGCGGGACCGGCGCTCATGGCCCTGGAACCGCCTCGCGCGCCGGTGCGATCCGCCCGGTGACCTCGCCCAGGCCGACGCGCGCGCCGTTCGCGCCGGGCGCCCACGCGGTGATGGTCACCACGTCGCCGTCCGCCAGCCAGGGGCCCTTGCCCTGGGTGAGCTCCAGCAGGCAGCCGAGCTGGTCCGGCTCGGGGCCGCTGACCGTGCCGGAGGCGTAGAAGTCGCCGGTGCGCAGCGAGGCGCCGTTGACGGTCATATGGGCCAGCTGCTGGGCGGCCGTCCAGTACATGGCGGAGAAGGGCGGCCGGGAGACGGTCTCGCCGTTGACGCTCACCTCGATGCGCAGGTCGATGCCGCCGGGCTCGGCCGTCGCGTCGTCCAGGTAGGGGAGCAGCGGGTGGGTGCGCTCCGGCGCGGGCGTGCGGGCCGCGTCGAAGGCGTCCAGCGGGGTGATCCACGCGGAGACGGACGTGGCGAACGACTTGCCGAGGAAGGGGCCCAGTGGCACGTACTCCCAGGCCTGGAGGTCGCGGGCCGACCAGTCGTTGACGAGGCAGACGCCGAACACGTGCTCGCGGAAGGCGTCGAGCGGCACGGGGGTGTTCTCGGGGGCGGGGGTGCCGACGACGAAGCCGACCTCGGCTTCGATGTCGAGGCGCCGGGAGGGCCCGAAGGTGGGTGCGGTGTCGGTGGGGGCCTTGCGCTGGCCCTGGGGGCGAACGACGTCGGTGCCCGAGACCACGATCGTGCCGGCGCGGCCGTGGTAACCGATCGGCAGGTGCTTCCAGTTGGGGGTG
>NZ_JAILXP010000678.1 GCF_020740895.1 Streptomyces sp. UNOB3_S3
GCCGGGCCCCACGCGTGGGCCAGTCCGTGGAGCATCGCCTGCACGGCGCCGCCGACGCAGGCCAGGACGATCACGTCGTACCGCTCCCGGCCCGCCGCCCGGGTGAACTCCGCCCCGGTGACCTCGCGCAGGGCGTCCGCGCGGACGCCGACCTCGGCGAGCTGGCGGACCGTGGGGGTGGCGCGACCCCTGAGCAGAAAGCCGTCGAGCGCGCCTCCCGGGGCGAGCCGGTGTGCGGTGAGCGCTCCCCATTTCCACCGGGTGTCGGAGTCCGCGAGGACGGCCACCCGGGGCGGGGATTCATTGCGTGATGGCACATCGCCGACGATAGAAATGCATTCCGTTTGGCTGCCCAACGGGACTTCAACAGCCGGTAAACAGCACACCGACGATCGGCGAAGCGGTTGACGCGCAAGGGCGGTTCATCGATCCGCCGTGCTTCGTTCACCTCTCATTGTGCCCTTCGTCAGAACGAATGCCGGGGCACCACATAGCGTCACGCAGGTGGTCAAGCTCTCGGTCATCGTGCCGTTCTTCAACGTGCAGACATACGCTCCCGACACACTGAGAAGTCTGAGTGCGAACGCACGCGAGGACTTCGAATTCATTCTCGTCGACGATTGTTCGACGGACGGGACACCGGAGATCCTGGGGCGCGCGGAGCGCGAGGTGCCGGGGGCGGTACTGGTGCGGCACGAGGAGAACGGCGGCCTCGCCACGGCCCGCAACACCGGGCTGGACCGGGCGCGCGGGGAGTACGTGACTTTCCTCGACGGCGACGACTGGCTGGCCCCCGGGTATTACGAGCGGCTCCTCGCGGTGGCGGAGGAGCTGGAGGTCGACTTCGTCCGCGCCGACCACGTCCAGTGCACGGGCCGGGCGCGGACGGTCCACCGGGTGCCCGTCGGAAGACGGGGGGTGGCGCTGTCGCCGCGCGGGGCCATACTGCCGGCCGACCGTTCCACGTCCGTCGACTACGCCTACGCCTGGGCGGGCATCTACCACCGCCGGCTGCTGGACGAAGGCCTGCTGCACTTCACCAACGGCCTGCGCACCGCCGAGGACCGGCCGTGGATCTGGCGGCTGCACCGCGAGGCGCGCTCCTTCGCGGTGACGGGACTGCTCGGGGTGTTCTACCGCCGGGGGGTCGCCACGTCGCTCACACAGATCGGCGACGTACGTCAGCTCCATTTCCTGCGCGCATTCGATCAGGTAATCGAGGAAACGGCGACGGACCCGGAGGCGGAAAAGCTTCTCCCCAAGGCCGTCCGAACGTACTGCGCGATTATGTCCCACCAGTTGGGCACCATCGAACGATTCGAACCCGAAGTCGCCCGGGCGCTGCGGTCCCTGAGCGCGGACGCCCTGCGGCGCATGCCCCGGGAACTCGTCACGGACGCGCTGAATTCCATGGACGAGGAGCGGGCCGCCCGGCTGCGCCGGCTGCGCCGCAGGCCCGTCCGGCCGGTTCCGGCCCGGCTGGGGGCGGCCGCCTGATGCC
>NZ_JAILXP010000679.1 GCF_020740895.1 Streptomyces sp. UNOB3_S3
TCTCCGTGGCCGTCCTCGGCCCGGACCGCGTGGCCGGGGCGGGGCCGCCGTCCGGGCCGAGGACGGCCACGGAGACGTCCGGGAAGCGATGGCCGATGGACGGCCCCGGGGTGCCGCTGACGCGCCGGGTGGGGCCCGCCGGGGCGGTCGCCTCGTACGGATCGGCGTAGGCGCCCTCGTAGAACCCCTCGTGGGGGCTGCCGCCCAGGCTGTCGGTCTCGGTGGCGGACACCGGGGCCGCGCCCGTGCCCTCGCCGAGCGGGGTGCCCCGGTAGGCGGCCCACAGGGCGAGAATGGGCGCGGCGACGACCGTGGCGACGACAGTGGTGGTCACGGCCCGGCTGCGCAGCCTGCTGCGGCGGGCGGCGCGGTCCTTGGGGGTGAGGGGGAAGCCGCCGCGGTCGAAGCGCGGGGTGGCGGCGCGCTGCGCGCTCGCGCGCCGGCGCGGGGGGCGTGCGTCCAGGGCGCCGCGCATCGCGGCGTGCGCGGCGGCGCGGGGGGCGCGGAGGACGGGCAGGGCGGCGGCCGGGGACGCGGCCGTACCGGGCCAGGGCTCGCCCGCGACGGCCCGCTCGGCGGTACGGCGGCAGTCGGCGCACTCGTCGACGTGGCGGACGAGCTCGCGCCGGAGCGCGGCGCCCAGCAGCACTTCCCGGTCGCCCACGAAGCGGGTGACCACCTGGCAGCGGCCCGACTCCACGACGGCGAGCGCGGTGCGGGTGCGCTCGACCTCGCAGGCGGCGCTGGAGAGCAGGACGCGCGCCGCGTCGAGGTCCAGGCGGAGCACGGCGGCGACCTCGTGGGGGGCGAGCCCGTGGCGTACGGCCAGTTCCAGGGCCTCGCGCTGCTCGGCGGTGGTGCCGGCGGCCTCGGGCCAGGCGAGCAGGGCCAGTTCCGCGCGGGCGCCCGCGTCGGGGGCGGGCGGCGGGTCGCCGGTGCCGCGCTCGGCGAGCCTGCGCAGGCACTCCCAGCGGGCGAGGGCGTACAGCCAGGCGCGGTGCGCCTCCTGCGCGGCTGGGGCGCGGTCGGCGCGGCGCTCGGCGAGCGCCAGGGTCTCGCCGAGGGCGGCGACGGCGGACTCGTGGTCGCACAGCACGGACAGGCAGTAGGTGAACAGGCCGTCGAGGTGGGGGCTGTTCTCGGGATCTTCCTCCTCGACGGCGTGGTCGGCGTATTCCTCAGCACGGTCGGCGTATTCGGCGTACTCGATGTGCTCGGTGGTGCTCTCGACGACCTGGGGCTGGGCCGCGCGCGGCGCACTGCTGGGTGCGCGGTGCGCGCCGGTGGCATGCGTGGGGGGCTCGGGCCTGCTCGTCATCATCCCGGCGACGGTAGGCCGGTGCCGCGCCCTCGTCCGCCCTGCTCACAGAGGTTTAGCCCATACGGGTGACTCTCTCCCTCAAAGGGGGACAGGAGCCCTACATTCCGCCCCGATTGGCCGAGCTCCGGACAGGGCGGTACGTACTGGCGAACGATCGCCGGG
>NZ_JAILXP010000068.1 GCF_020740895.1 Streptomyces sp. UNOB3_S3
GGTTCGGGTGGGTCACCTGGACATGTCCTTCGAGCGGTGGCTGGGTTCGTACGGGGACGGCCGTGGCCCTGGCCACGGCGGCGCAATCGTAGACATACGGTCGTACCGCGCGGCGTCGCGCGGACGACTCCGACCTGAGTGGAACCAACCCCACCCGATCCGCGAGGATGTGCACCATGACCGCCCAGATTCTCGATGGCAAGGCCACCGCGGCCGCGATCAAGTCAGAACTCTCCACCCGTGTGCAGGCGCTGAAGGCCGAGGGCATCACCCCCGGCCTGGGCACGATCCTGGTCGGGGAGGACCCGGGCAGCCAGAAGTACGTGGCCGGCAAGCACCGCGACTGCGCCGAGGTCGGCATCGCCTCCATCCAGCGCGAGCTGCCCGCGACCGCCACCCAGGAGGAGATCGAGGCGGTCGTCCGGGAGCTCAACGAGGACCCCGCCTGCACCGGCTACATCGTCCAGCTGCCGCTGCCCAAGGGCATCGACGAGAACCGCGTCCTCGGCCTGATGGACCCCTCCAAGGACGCCGACGGGCTCCACCCGACCAACCTCGGCCGGCTGGTCCTCAACGAGCCCGCCCCGCTGCCCTGCACCCCCAACGGCATCATCACCCTGCTGCGCCGCCACGGCGTGGAGATCAACGGTGCCGAGGTGGTCGTCGTCGGGCGCGGTGTGACCATCGGCCGCCCGATGCCGCTGCTGCTGACCCGCCGCTCCGAGAACGCCACGGTCACGCAGTGCCACACCGGCACCCGGGACCTGGCGGCCCATCTGAAGCGGGCCGACATCGTCGTGGCCGCGGCGGGCGTGCCGCACCTGATCAAGCCCGAGGACATCAAGCCGGGCGCGGCCGTCCTGGACGTCGGTGTCAGCCGTGACGAGAACGGCAAGATCGTCGGCGATGTCCACCCGGGCGTGCGCGAGGTCGCGGGCTGGATCTCCCCGAACCCCGGCGGCGTGGGCCCGATGACCCGCGCCCTGCTGCTGGTCAACGTGGTGGAGGCCGCCGAGCGGGATGCCTCGCGGCGCGGCGGAACCGGCGATGAGGGCTGAGGCCGACGGGCCGGGCAAGCCTTCCGGCAAGGCGGCCGGGAAGGCCGACGGCAAGCCTTCCGGCAAGACTGACGGGAAGGACGCCGACAAGGCCGCCGGCAAGGCGACCCGTCGCCCCCCGCAGGTCACCCGGGACACCGCGCGCCCCGAGGGCGGCGGGCGCGCCGCGCCCGGGCGCGCCCCGGCGCCCGCCCGTCAGTGGCCGCTGCTGGCGGTCCTGGGGGCCACGGGCCTGGGCCTGCTGATCGTGGCCTTCGACGCCTTCCGGGTCGGTGCGCTGATCATCGGGCTGGCGCTGATCGGCGGCGCGGTGCTGCGCTGGACGCTGCCGTCCGTGGGCATGCTGGCCGTGCGCTCCCGGTTCACCGACCTCTTCCTGTACGGCGGGCTGGGCCTGGCGATCGTGCTGCTCGCCCTGATGGCCCAGCCGCACGCGTGGCTGAAGATCCCGTTCCTGGAGGACGTGCTGCACTTCACCGTGCAGTAGGGCAAGGTGCGTGACGTGGGGCTGTCCGGTGCGCCGGCCCCACGAACATCGTGAGAAGGGGTGTTCCGGCTCATGGCCAAGATCAAGGTCGCCAACCCCGTCGTCGAGCTCGACGGCGACGAGATGACCCGCATCATCTGGCGGTTCATCAAGGAAAAACTGATCCTGCCCCACCTCGACATCGAGCTGAAGTACTACGACCTGGGCATCGAGAACCGCGACGCCACGGGTGACCAGGTGACGGCCGACGCCGCCCACGCCATCAAGGAGTACGGCGTCGGGGTGAAGTGCGCGACCATCACCCCGGACGAGGCGCGCGTCGAGGAATTCAACCTCAAGGCGATGTACCGCTCGCCCAACGGCACCATCCGCAACATCCTCGGCGGAGTGATCTTCCGCGAGCCGATCATCATGAGCAATGTGCCGCGGCTGGTGCCCGGCTGGACCAAGCCCATCGTCGTCGGCCGCCACGCCTTCGGCGACCAGTACCGTGCGACGGACCTCAAGGTCCCCGGCGAGGGCACGCTCACCATGACCTTCACCCCGAAGGACGGCTCCGAGCCGATCGAGCTGGAGGTCTACGAGTTCCCGGGCGCCGGCGTCGCGCTGTCCATGTACAACCTGGACGACTCGATCCGCGACTTCGCCCGCGCCTCGTTCCGCTACGGCCTCGACCGCGGCTACCCGGTGTACATGTCCACCAAGAACACGATCCTCAAGAAGTACGACGGCCGCTTCAAGGACATCTTCCAGGCGGTCTTCGACGCCGAGTTCCGGGAGAGCTTCGAGGCGGCGGGCCTGACCTACGAGCACCGGCTGATCGACGACATGGTCGCCGCCGTGCTCAAGTGGGAGGGCGGCTACGTCTGGGCGTGCAAGAACTACGACGGCGACGTCCAGTCGGACGTCGTCGCACAGGGCTTCGGCTCGCTGGGCCTGATGACCTCGGTGCTGATGTCCCCCGACGGCCGCACGGTCGAGGCCGAGGCCGCGCACGGCACGGTCACCCGCCACTACCGGCAGCACCAGGCGGGCAAGGCGACGTCCACCAACCCCATCGCCTCGATCTTCGCCTGGACCCGGGCACTGGGCCACCGCGGCAGGCTGGACGGCACGCCCGAGGTCGTCCGGTTCGCGGAGACGCTGGAGAAGGTCTGCGTCGAGACCGTGGAGGGCGGCCAGATGACCAAGGACCTGGCCCAGCTGATCGGCCCCGGCCAGCCGTGGCTGACGACCGAGCAGTTCCTGGCGGCCCTGGAGGAGAACCTGCGGCAGCGGGTGGCGGCGTAGCCGCCGGGTGGGCGTGACGCATGACGCGTGACGCATGACGGTGGCCCGTCCTCTCCCCCGTGAGAGGACGGACCACCGGGCCTCGCGACCGCTCGGGTCAGCCGTTCACCCACGCTTCGACATGGGTGTTCTTGCTGCCCTTGAGGGTCAGGTTGAATGCCTGGCCGGGCTTGGCGGCGGCGGTCGCGTAGTGCTTGACGCCGTTGCAGCGGTGCGTCTTGGTGTTGGAACCGCCACCCACGACCTTCACGGTCAGGCTGGCCTCGCCGCCGCCCCAGCAGGTGAAGACGCCACGGGCCATGTTCGCCCCCGAGGGCACCAGGGTGAGCCCGGAGACCCACTTCTTGCCGTGGGTGCCGAGGTAGTCGCCGGAGATGTCGGCGTTCCACAGATTCCGCCAGTGCTCCTGCGCGGTGGCGCCCTGTGCGGTGGTGCCCTGCGCGGCCGGTGCCGCGTTCGCGGCCGGGGCCGCCAGGGCGAGCCCGCCGCCCAGCATGAGGGTCGCGGCGGAGACGGCGATACTCCTGCGTACGTTCATGATCCGGGTTCCTCCCCGTCGGTGAGCGGTGGGGGCGGCACGGGGTGGACCGTGCCGCCCCCCGGCTTGCAGGAATGACTGTGATGCGCCACATCCCCTCCTGCCAAAGGATCGCCGGGAATTGGGCCACCGTGGGACGTCCCACGTCCCCACCTGCGAGGACGCCGGGTCCCACGAGGTCGTGGTGGGACGGGGGAGAGGCCCCGGGGCTGGCCGGAAACCACGGCTCCCGGCCCCGGTCGCGGGAATCGGCGCGTTCGCCTCGCCATGATGTGCGGCAAGAGGCGACTCATCGCCTCGGGTGACTCTTGTGACGCGTATGGGGTGGAACATGTCGCGTTGGAAGGAATTACCCGCCTCGCTGGATCAGCGGGTGCGGCAGTTCGTCGTACAGCTCAGAAGGCTCAAGGACCGCAGCGGGCTCAGTCTGGCCGCGCTGGCGGCCAAGACCTCGTACAGCAGTTCTTCCTGGGAGCGTTATCTCAACGGCAAGCAACTCCCGCCGCGCGACGCCGTCGAGGAGCTTGCCCGGGTCTGCGGCGCCGACACGACCCGGCTGCTGGTTCTGCACGAGGTCGCGGAGGAGGCGTGGACGGACGAGGCGGCGGAGACGGAAGAGGCCGCGGAGGACGGCCTCCTGGCGCCCGGCACGCCCACCACGCCCCCCGCCGGACCGGACCCGCGCCCCGGCCCGCGCCGTACGACGACCGTCGTGCTCGCCGCGGCCGTCGTCGCCCTGACGGCCGCCCTGGTCGCCGTCCTGCTGGTAACCCGTCCATGGCAGGACGACCGGACGGCCGGCGCCCACGACCACGCCGCAGCCAGCGGCGGCAACACCCCGGCACCCTTCGTCTTCGTCCAGGGCCGCTCGCGCCCCTGCGAGGTCCAGCGGCACGACGGCGACCTGCGCGCCGGCTACAGCGCCACCCGGACCACGCTCATGGACCTCAAGACCTCGGGCTGGGAGGTCCTGGAGGCCCAGTGCCTGCTGCGGTACCACGGCTTCGACCCCGGGATCGCCGACGGCTCCTACGGGGACCGGAGCAAGGACGCCGCCAAGGCCTTCCAGAAGGCCCGCGGCCTGGTCGTCGACGGCATCGTCGGCCCGGACACCTGGCAGGAGCTGCGCCGGTGAGCGGGGAACGGCTCGTCCCCGCGGAGTGCGGCCGCCTGGCCGCCGGACTGCGGGAGCTGAAGGACCGTACGGGCCTGAGCCTGGCCGCGCTCGGCGAGCGGACCCCGTACAGCAAGTCGTCCTGGGAGCGCTATCTCAACGGCAAGAAGCTGCCGCCCCGGCAGGCGGTCGACGCGCTGTGCCGGCTGGCGGGTGAACCGGCGGACCGGATGCTGGCGCTGTGGGAGCTCGCCGAGCAGTCGTGGAGCGGACGGGCCGCCGCCGCGCCCGGCCCGGAGCGCCCGGAACGACCGGAGCGCCCGGAACGGGAGGACGGGCCCGTGGCGGAGGAACCGGGACGGCGGAAGCCCTCCTTCATCCGCCGTGTGCTGCCGGCCGGCGCCGCCGCCGTCCTCGTCGTGGCGGGCGTGGTGGTCTCGCTGGTCCTGACGAGCGGCGGGTCCGGGGCCGGCGGACGGGACGCCGGCACCGATCCCCTCGCCGCGTCCTCCTATCCGCAGTCCTACGAACCCGGCTGCCGGGGGGCGGACTGCGAGGGCGCGGACCCCACCCAGATGGGCTGCGGCGCCCAGGGCATGCTCGTCACCCTGCTCCAGCGCCGGGCGGCGGGCGGCCAGCGGGTCGAGATCCGCTACAGCGAGAAGTGCGGGGCCGTGTGGGTGAGGTCCATGAACCTGCGCCTCGGCGACCGGGTCGCGCTCTCGCTGCCCGGCACCGACACCAAGGAGCTCAAGGCCGCGAGCCAGCGGGACACGGAGGTCTATCTGTCGACCGCCATGACGGCCACCAGGGACCCGGACAAGGCGCGGGCCTGCGTACTGCCCATGGGCGGCAGCCCGGAGTGCTTTGTTCCGCAATCACCCGCTCCGCGTGGCTGATGCCGCGTGTGACGGGCGACATGTGGGTAGAAGACGGGTGGAGGAGAGCCGGCGGCCGGTCCTCCACCCCCGTGGGAGGACCGCCCGCTGCTCACCCAATGAGGATCATGACCGCGACAATCCGGATCAAGGTCCGCCGGGCCGCTGTGGCACGGGCGTGACCGTTCCGGTACCGGGTCCCCTTTCCGTACCAAAGTGCCCGGTCATGTCACCGTACGGTCACCACGCGGCGGCGGGTACGGGAACCGGCGTCCGGCGGAGATCGCCGGGCGCGCCCCCGGGGCGTGCGCCCCATGGCCTTGATCAACCCCAAGTGCCACCGTGCGCCGCCCCTTTGGGAACTGACATGCTGGTTTCGGGCATCCCCGTGGGTAGCCGGGAGCGGGGCCGCCGGCGCGGCGGGGCAGGGAAAGGGCGGGCAGCGGCGCGAGTGGCACGGGGACAGACGCTTACGTACGGGGGGACAGGGGAGGGCAATGCCTCGTTGGAGGGCGCTACCGGAGGAACTCGACCCGCAGGTACGCGAGTTCGCCGAACAATTGCGCAGACTCGTCGAGCACAGCGGGCTGGGCATCGCCGCCGTGGCGGACCGCACCGGCTACAGCAAGACGTCCTGGGAGCGCTATCTCAACGGCCGGCTGCTGCCCCCGCGCGGGGCGGCCGAGGCGCTGGCCGAGGTCACGGGCACCGACGTCGGCCATCTGGGCACGATGTGGGAGCTGGCCGAACGGGCGTGGAGCCGCTCCGAGCTCCGGCACGACGTGACGATGGAGGCGATCCGCGTCGCGGAGGCGCGGGCGGCGCTGGGGGAGTTCGGGCCGCCGCCGGGGAAGCCGGCCAAGGCCGGGCGGGCGAGGAAGCAGGCCGCGCCGTCACCGGCCCCCGCCGCGGAGGCCCGCACGGTCCTGCGGGAGGAGAGCGTGGCACCGCCTCCGGTGGACCCGGTGCCGCCGAGGCCCTCGATGCCGGATTCCGGGCTGCCGCGCGATCCGGGGGCGCGGGACGTACGGGACATGGCCATCCCGGTCCGGAAGCCGAAGGGACCCAAGGGGCCCAAGGCGTCCAAGGGGCCGCAGGGCCCCAAGGCGGCCAAGGCCCCCGCCTCCACGCGCCGTAACGCCGTTCTGTTCGCCGTGGGCGCCGTCGGGGCCCTCTTCGTCGTCGCGGCGGGCGTGCTGCTGCTCGGCACGAGCCGGGACGACGGGCAGGTGGCCCAGGGCGCGATCGCCACGCCGAGCGCGGGCAGCCCGTCGAGCCTGCCCGACGGGGTGAAGTGCACGGGCGCCGCCTGCGCGGGTAAGGACCCCGAGACGATGGGCTGCGGCGGCGCGCACGCCACGACAGCGGGCTCCGCGACGGTGGGGGCGTCGTTCCTGGAGGTCCGGTACAGCAAGGCGTGCGGCGCCGCGTGGGCCCGGATCACCCAGGCCGCGCCGGGCGACACCCTCCGCATAAGCGGCACCGGCACCCGGGCCGTCACCGAGAGCGGCCGCGTCGACAAGGGCGCCGACGGGCACACCCGCATGATCCCCGTCTCCGACTCCCACCAGGCCTCCGCCTGCGCGGCCCTCGTCTCGGGCCGCAAGGGCTGCACGACGGCGCGGACGGCGGAGCGGGCGCCGGAAGGGTGACACCGGTTTGTGGGCAATCGTTCCGCAAGGCGGAACGGGTGGGCACAAACCGGCCCACCGGGCCGCACCCGCTCCACGGGCCCAGCCTGCACCGGCCGGGTGCGCACCCCCACCGGGCCGCGCCCGGCCTGGCACCGCCGCCCCGCACCGCCGTGGCCGAGCGCCGTCGCGGCGGAAGGGGGCCCCGCTCCCGCCCTTTCACCGTTTCCCGGGGCGGAGCCCCGGCCCCCGACACGGGGGCGGTGAGGCGTCCCACACCGGGTCGGGAGTACACGGCCGGTCCGGTCGGATAGCCTGACGCCGGATCTCTTGATACCGAGAGAGATCCGCACACCTTGGGCAGGGACACCCACCAAAGCTCGCGCAGGAGATCGCCATGACCCGCACTCCCGTCAATGTCACCGTTACCGGCGCCGCCGGTCAGATCGGCTACGCGCTGCTCTTCCGCATCGCCTCCGGTCACCTCCTCGGCGCGGACGTGCCGGTCAAGCTGCGTCTGCTGGAGATCCCGCAGGGCCTGAAGGCCGCCGAGGGCACCGCCATGGAGCTCGACGACTGCGCGTTCCCGCTGCTGCGCGGCATCGAGATCACCGACGACCCGAACGTCGCGTTCGACGGCGCCAACGTCGCGCTGCTCGTCGGCGCCCGCCCCCGTACCAAGGGCATGGAGCGCGGCGACCTGCTGGAGGCCAACGGCGGCATCTTCAAGCCGCAGGGCAAGGCCATCAACGACCACGCCGCGGACGACATCAAGGTCCTGGTCGTCGGCAACCCGGCCAACACCAACGCCCTGATCGCCCAGGCCGCCGCCCCGGACGTCCCGGCCGAGCGCTTCACCGCGATGACCCGTCTGGACCACAACCGCGCGATCTCCCAGCTCGCGCAGAAGACCGGCGTCGCGGTCTCCGAGATCAAGAAGCTGACGATCTGGGGCAACCACTCCGCCACCCAGTACCCGGACATCTTCCACGCCGAGGTCGCCGGCAAGAACGCCGCCGAGGTCGTGGGCGACGAGCAGTGGCTGGCCGACGCCTTCATCCCGACCGTCGCCAAGCGTGGCGCCGCGATCATCGAGGCCCGTGGCGCGTCCTCGGCCGCCTCGGCCGCCAACGCCGCCATCGACCACGTCCACACCTGGGTCAACGGCACCGCCGCCGGTGACTGGACCTCCATGGGCATCCCGTCGGACGGCTCCTACGGTGTCCCCGAGGGCCTCATCTCCTCCTTCCCGGTCACCTGCAAGGACGGCAAGTACGAGATCGTCCAGGGCCTGGAGATCAACGACTTCTCCCGCTCCCGCATCGACGCCTCCGTCCAGGAGCTGGCGGAGGAGCGCGACGCCGTGCGCGCCCTCGGCCTGATCTGAGCCGAGCCGGACCCACCGTCTTCGTACGGGTGTGCTGACGTACGCCCGTGCCCGACGATTTCGGGCCCGCCATCCACCTCCAAGGGGGGTCGATGGCGGGCCCGCTGGCTTATTCTGGGTTCTTCCGAAAATACGTCAACTCAGCTAGTTCAAAAGTGAGTTCGACGGATCGGGGGATCGAAATGAGCCATTCCGTCCAAGGATCCCCGTCAGAGGCCACCCGGTTACTCTGCGCGGGGACCTACCTCGACATCGAGTTCCGCCGCCGTGTCATCGAAGAGCTGGTGGAACATGAGGAAAGACCCATCGCCCCGTCCCTGGGGGTCGATGTGGTGCCGGTGCTCACCCACGCACTGCGCGCCCGCGGTCAGGACACCCTGACCGCCCTGCTCCTGCTCGCCCTCTGGGTGGGCTTCATCGCCGTCGACTTCGCCTCCGCCCCCGAGGGCGCGGAGGGCCCGCCGTTCGGGGGCCTCTGGTCCCTCTCGTACGCCGCGGTCTGTCTGCTCCACTGGGGCGCGCACGCCGCCGCCGGGCGGGGCTCGGCCACGTACGTCGTCGACCGGCGCACACTCCGGGAGGCCCTCCAGGGCAGCGGCGCCCAGCGCGCCCTGCGCGCCCTGCTGCCGGGCCTGCCCCTCATCACCCTCGCCTACTGGCTCTTCGCCCTCTGGGCGCTCGCGCAGGGCGCGGGCAACTGGGCGGGGATCATCTTCCCGCTGCTGCTCGTGGTGCCGGTGTGGATGCACCGGGCGCGCGTGGCGGCCGTGATGCGCGACGAGCTGAGCCGGAAGGCCTTCACCGAGGAGGACCGGCCCCTTCCCGATTCGGCGTACCACCGTCGTATCGCCCGGTCCATCGACCGGGAGCAGTACGCGGGGCTGACGATCTACGACCCCTCCCGGCCGTTCATCGGCATGGGCGTCCCCTACGAGCCCTGGTCCTTCGCCCTGGAGCTCAAGCGCGCCAAGGCGTCCCCGTCCGCGCCCCCGTCCCCGTCCGCGTCGAACGGCACCGCCAATGGCGCGACCAATGACACGCCCCTCGGGGCAGCCGGGGCGGCCGGTGCGGCCGGTGCCCCCTTCACCGGCCGCACGGTCGTGGAGCTCATCCGGCCCCGGCTGGAGGCCCTGCGGCAGGCCGCCGCCGCGACCAGCCGGGACCGGCTGAAGGACCTGGAGATCGACGAGTTCGTCTACCTCCCGGTCGGGCCGCAGCGGCCCATGGTGTCCTACGACGAGCGCACGGTGCGGATGCATCTGGCCGAGGCCGTCAACGAGGGCGGCGAGGCGCGCCGCTACTTCCTGCGTGTGCGCGTCGGCGCATGGGACGAGCAGGTCGTGGTGTCGGTGCTGGTCAGGGTGCACACCCAGGGCGGGATGCTGGTCCTGGAGGTCGTCCCGCACGTCCTGACCCCGGTCCGGGCGGAGTTCCGCGCGGTCGACGTGATCGCGAGCCGGGGCGAGGAGGACATGCTGCGCGACGGGCTGCGGGCGCTGCTGACCGCTCCCGCCGCGGGTTTCGCGGCGGCCGTCTCCACGGTCCGCTCCGGTGTGTCGGGCTTCCGTACCTGGCTCGCCGACCCCCGGCGCTCGGCGCCGGACGGCCCGGCCCACTCGGTGCGGGAGCTGGCGGCGGCGAAGGAGATCTCGCTGTTCCAGGAGATGGACGTCAGCCGCTATGTGAAGACGGTCCAGGACCGTATCGCGAGCGGGGTCCGGGAGGCGCTGCGCTCCCAGGGCTATGAGACGGACCGTTTCGAGCAGCAGATCGTGCAGATCAGCGAGGGCGCGATCTACATCGGTCAGATGAGCGGCGGCGCCGTGGCCCAGGGCGCGGGCGCCGAGGCCAAACACCTCACGGGAAGCGGGGGACGATGACGGACGACCGGCACAGGAACGACCGGCACGGGAACGACCGGCACCACGAAGAAGAGGGCGACGAGCACCGCCGCGATGGCGCTCCGGGCGGTGGCGGCATCTCCATCGGCTCGATGAGCGGCGGCGCCGTCGCCCAGGGCGAGGGCGCCCAGGCCGAGGACCGTTCCGAGCGGGTGGGCGAGCGGCCCGCCGCGGCGGCCGCGACGCCCCCGCCGCCGGCCCCGGGCCGGGGCGGCATGGCCGTCGGCTCGATGTCGGGCGGCGCGCTGGCACAGGGCAGGGAGGCGCGAGCGGTCGACGCCTCACGGCAGTTGCTGACCTTGACGCCCGAACTGCTCACGGCCGTCCGGGAGATGAGGATGGAGCTGTCCCACTGCGTCCGCCGCCCGGGCGACGGGCTGGACGAGGTCGACGGGGAGCTCGCGGAGCTCCAGGCGGAGGCCGGGCTGACCGGCCAGTGCCGGCGCAGCCGGCTGACGCGGCTGCGGACGCTGCTGACCAGCGGCGCCACGGCCGTCGGCGGGCTGGCGTCGCTGGCCGCCGTCGTCGAGTCGATCAGCCGGTTAGTGGCGTGAGGCGGCGAGGCGCATGAGCTACTGGGACGCGGACGCGCAGAAGTGGGTGGACGAACCGCCGCCCGGCCGGCGGCCGCCGCAGGAACCGCCGGGCACCGGGACCGGTGACACGGGCGAGCCCGAAGTGACCCTCGGTGCCCCGGATCCGGACGACGAGTTGCCCACGGGCCCCTCCCACGCCTCGATCCTCGCGGGCGTCGTGGCCGGGGTGGTGCTGGCGAGCGGACTCGGCGCCGGCATCTGGGCGCTGGTCCGGGACGACGACGGCGGCGGGGGCGGCGGCGGTCCCGTACCGACCGCCACGGCCTGGCCGCCACCGGGCCGGACGGACACCTACGGTTCGTCGTACGGCTCGTCCTACGGGACGACGTACGGCACGACGTCCGGGACGACGACCTACGGTTCGTCGTACGGTTCGTCGTACGGCACGACCTACGGAACGACGTCCGGCTCGACCTACGGTCTCTCCGGGGGCAACACCTACAACCCCTACCCCACGTCCACCACCTACGGCACCTACGGCGGCGCCGCCACGGGCTCCGCGACCGGCTCCACGGGCGGCTCCGCGACCGGCTTCGTACGGACCACGGACCCGGCCGGCTTCCGGCTGGACGTGCCGGCGGGCTGGTCGCGCAGCACGGACCGGGGCAGCGTGTTCTACAAGACGGCGGACGGGCGGAGCCTCATCCAGGTGTTCACGCTCAACCCGCCGGGGGCGACGCCGTACGACTCGCTGCGGGAGACCGAGAAGTACGTCTCCACGTACAAGAACTACCGGAAGACCAGGCTCGGCACGGTCGCCGGGGCGGGCAGCCCCGCGGAGTACGAGTACACGTACACGCTGAGCGACGGCACGTACCGGCATGTGGTGATCCACGCCCACACCGCTCCCGACGGCAGGCAGTACGCCCTGCTGGTGGGCGGTCCGGTGGGCGGCGAGAGCACACAAGCCCTGGTCATGCGGTCATTGGTGGGCTCGTTCTGCCCGACGGGCTACTGCGCCGGATGACCCGTTCGATCAACACCCCATCCCGCGACGCTGAGTGACTCGCGTCACTCTTTGTGAAAGGAGAGGCATACGTTCTGCCCTTCTGGTTAGGCGCGACCCGTTGCCGGCCCTGTGCCTCGTCCGGACAGGGCCGGGACGTACGGGATCGTTCGTCACCGGAAGGCAGAGAAGACATGGCGTCAGCCGAGACCATCCACGTCGACGGGGAGTGGCGTGCCGCCGCGTCCGGCGCACAGCGGGAGGTGCTCGACCCGGCCGACGCCACCGTCCTCGCGGTCGTCGCCGAGGGCGGCGCGGCCGACGCGGACGCGGCCGTGGCCGCCGCGCGCCGCGCGTTCCGCGGCGGCGAGGGCGACTGGCCGCGCACGCCGGTGGCCGAACGCGCCGCGCTGCTGCGGCGCGTGGCCGATCTGCTCCAGCGCGACCGCGAGACCGTCGCGCTCACCGAGAGCCGCGACACGGGCAAGACGCTGGAGGAGGGGCGGGTCGACGTCGACGATGTCACCGCCGCCTTCCGCTACTTCGCGGATCTGGTCGTCAACGAGGGCGGCGGGCGCGTGGTCGACGCCGGCTCGGACGACGTCCACAGCGTCGTCGTGCACGAGCCGGTCGGCGTCTGCGCGCTGATCACGCCCTGGAACTATCCGCTGCTCCAGGCGAGTTGGAAGATCGCTCCGGCGCTGGCGGCGGGCAACACCTTCGTCATCAAGCCCAGCGAGATCACCCCGCTGTCGACCGTGCACCTGGTGCGGCTGCTCGCCGAGGCCGGGCTGCCCGACGGTGTCGCGGGCCTCGTCACCGGCGCCGGCGATCCGGTCGGCGCCCGGCTGGCCGAGCACCCCCACGTGGACCTGGTCTCCTTCACCGGTGGCCTGGCCAGCGGCGCCAAGGTGGCCCGCGCCGCCGCGCCGGCCGTCAAGAAGGTCGCCCTCGAACTCGGCGGCAAGAACCCCAACGTCGTCTTCGCCGATGCCTGCGCCACCGACGAGGACTTCGACACCGCCGTCGACCAGGCCCTCAACGCCGCGTTCATCCACAGCGGCCAGGTCTGCTCGGCGGGCTCCCGGCTCATCGTCGAGGAGTCGGTGCGCGACCGCTTCGTCGCCGAACTCGCCCGTCGCGCCGAGCGGATCAGGCTCGGCCGGGGCACGGAGAAGGACGTCGAGTGCGGCCCGCTCGTCTCCGCGCAGCAGCTCGCCAAGGTCGAGGCGTACGTCGCCTCCGCGCTCGCCGAGGGCGCGGCCCTGCGCTGCGGCGGCAAGCGCCCCGAGCCGTCGGAGACCCGCCCGGCCGAGGGCTACTTCTACGAGCCCACCGTCCTGGACCTCTGCCACGGCGACATGACGGTCGTCCGGGAGGAGACCTTCGGGCCGATCCTCACCGTCGAGACCTTCCACACCGAGGACGAGGCCGTGGCCCTGGCCAACGACACGGAGTACGGGCTCGCGGGCGCCGTCTGGACCAAGGACGCGGGCCGGGCCCGCCGGGTGGCAGGCCGGCTGCGGCACGGCACGGTCTGGATCAACGACTACCACCCCTACCTGCCGCAGGCGGAGTGGGGCGGCTTCGGCAAGTCCGGCACCTGTCGGGAACTGGGCCCCGCCGGGCTCGCCGAGTACCGCGAGAGCAAGCACGTCTACCAGAACCTGGCTCCGAAGCCCGTGCGCTGGTTCGCGGGCTGAACATCGCCCCCGCCTCGCGCTGAATCCTTCCTGCCGCACAAGGAGTCCACCCCCATGACCCCCCTGCCCGTCTACGACTACGTCGTCATCGGCGGCGGAACTGCCGGCTCCGTCATCGCCTCCCGCCTCACCGAGGACCCCGGCGTCACCGTCGCCGTCATCGAGGGCGGCCCCACCGACATCGACCGCGAGGACGTCCTGACCCTCCGCCGCTGGCTCGGCCTGCTCGGCGGCGACCTGGACTACGACTACCCGACCGTCGAACAGCCGCGCGGCAACTCCCACATCCGCCACAGCCGCGCCCGCGTGCTGGGCGGCTGCTCCTCCCACAACACCCTGATCTCCTTCAAGCCGCTGCCCGGCGACTGGGACGAGTGGGCCGGGGCCGGCGCCGAGGGCTGGGACGCGGAGTCCATGGACCCGTACTTCGCCCGGCTCCGCAACAACATCGTCGCGGTGGACGAGAAGGACCGGAACGCCATCGCCCGCGACTTCGTCGAGGCCGCCCAGCGCGCCACGGACGTCCCGCGTGTCGAGGGCTTCAACAAGAAGCCCTTCCACGAGGGCGTCGGCTTCTTCGACCTCGCCTACCACCCCGAGAACAACAAGCGCTCCAGCGCCTCGGTGGCCTACCTCCACCCCTTCCTCGACCGCCCCAACCTCCACCTCATGCTGGAGACCTGGGCGTACCGGCTGGAGATCGAGGCGGGCAAGGCGCGCGGCGTCCACGTCCGCACCAAGGGCGGCGAGGAGGTGTTCGTCGAGGCGGCCCGCGAGGTGCTCGTCTGCGCGGGCGCCGTGGACACGCCCCGGCTGCTGCTCCACTCCGGCATCGGCCCCAAGGCCGACCTGGAGGAGCTCGGCATCCCCGTCGTCCACGACCTGCCGGGCGTCGGCGAGAACCTGCTCGACCACCCCGAGTCGGTCATCGTCTGGGAGACGGACGGTCCCATCCCCGAGAACTCCGCGATGGACTCCGACGCGGGCCTGTTCGTCCGCCGGGACCCGGCCTCGAACGGCCCGGACCTGATGTTCCACTTCTACCAGATCCCCTTCACCGACAACCCCGAGCGCCTCGGCTACGAGAAGCCCGAGCACGGCGTGTCGATGACACCCAACATCCCCAAGCCGCGCAGCCGCGGCCGCCTCTACCTCACCAGCGCCGACCCGTCCGTCAAGCCCGCCCTGGACTTCCGCTACTTCACGGACGAGGACGACTACGACGCCCGTACGCTCGTCGACGGCATCCGCATCGCCCGTGAGATAGCGAAGACCGAACCGCTGGCCGGCTGGCTCAAGCGCGAGGTCTGCCCGGGCCCGGAGATCACCTCCGACGAGGAGCTCAGCGAGTACGCCCGCAAGGTCGCGCACACCGTGTACCACCCGGCGGGCACCTGCCGCATGGGCGCGTCCTCCGACGAACAGGCCGTCGTCGACCCGCAGTTGCGCGTGCGCGGCCTGGAGGGCATCCGTATCGCGGACGCGTCGGTCTTCCCGACGATGACGGCCGTCAACCCGATGATCGGAGTGCTGATGGTGGGGGAGAAGTGCGCCGCGCTGCTCGCGCAGGGCCCGGACGAGGGGGTGGCCCGATGAACGCCGTTGCCGCCCCCGGCGACAGTACGAGCGGCTCGCTACCGAAGGCGCCGCCCGCCGCCGGACAGCAGCCCGTCTTCTCCGTCCGCAACCTGTGGAAGGTCTTCGGGACGAAGGCCGACCGCGTCCCCGGCGGCCCGCTGGCCGACCTGTCACCGGAAGCCCTGCGCGAGCAGTCCGGCTGCACGGTCGCCGTCCGCGACGTCTCCTTCGACGTCCGTCCCGGCGAGTGCTTCGTGGTCATGGGCCTGTCCGGCTCGGGCAAGTCCACGCTCGTCCGCTGCCTCACCCGCCTCATCGAACCCACCGCCGGCACCATCGCCATCGACGGCGAGGACGTGGGCGGCATGGACAAGGGCGCCCTGCGCGACCTGCGCCGGCACCGGGCCGCCATGGTCTTCCAGCACTTCGGCCTGCTCCCGCACCGCACGGTCCTCGACAACGTCGCCTACGGACTGGAGATCCAGGGCGTGGGCAAGGCCGAACGCCGCGCCAAGGCCGCCGAGATGGTGACCAAGGTCGGCCTCGCGGGCATGGAGGACCGCCGCCCCGGCCAGCTCTCCGGCGGCCAGCAGCAGCGCGTCGGCCTGGCCCGGGCCCTGGCCGCCGACCCCGAAGTGCTGCTGTTCGACGAGCCGTTCAGCGCGCTCGACCCGCTGATCCGCCGCGACATGCAGGAAGAGGTCGTCCGCCTCAACCGCGACGAGGGCCGCACGATGGTCTTCATCACCCACGACCTCAGCGAGGCGCTGCGCGTCGGCGACCGCATCGCGCTGATGCGCGGCGGCCGCGTCGTCCAGTGCGGCACCCCCGAGGAGATCGTCGGCTCCCCGGCCGACGACTACGTCCGCGACTTCGTCCGGGACGTGCCCCGCGAACAGGTCCTCACCGTCCGCCGCGCCATGCGCCCCGCCCACGACGCGGGCGAGGCCGCGACCGGCCCGGCCCTGTCCCCGGCCACGACCGTCGCCGACGCCATCGAGGCGGTGGCCCGCACGGGCCGCTCCGCCCGGGTCGTCGACGCGGGCCGGTGCCTGGGCGTCGTCGACTCCACGAGCCTGCTCGGAGTCGTCGCAGGCCTGGACAGGACGCCTTCCACGCCTGCCACACCTTCCACAGGGGGTTTCGAGGAGAAGACCGCGGCATGAGCACGGCCGGTACGACCGTCACCCCCCACATCACGCCCCTACGGGCGGTCTGGCACCGCCCCGCCGCCCGCAAACTACTCCTGCTCGCGGCCGTCACCGCGGCCGTGGCGCCGTTCGCCGCCGCCCACTGGGGCAGCGGCGCCTGGCCGCACGCGCTGACCGTCGACCTGACCGGACCGCTCGGCCGGGCCAACGACTGGATCATCGACAACCGCGACAGCCACTGGCTGTTCCTGTACTTCTTCGGCCACATCAGCAACGCGATCATCGTCTCGGTACGGGCCGTCTACGTGGTCCTGCTCGCCCTGGGCTGGGCGGGCGTGACGGCGGGCGCGACACTGCTGGCGTGGCGCCTGGCGGGCGTGAGGGCGGGCGTCACGGCCCTGGCGTCGTTCGCGGTGTGCGGACTGCTGGGCATGTGGGTCCCCACGATGCGCACGCTGGCCCTGATGATCGTGGCCGTCGTGGCGTCCGTCGCCGTCGGCGCGCTCCTGGGCCTGGCGGCCGGCCTCTCGGACCGTACGTTCCGGGCCCTGCGCCCGGTCCTGGACACGATGCAGGCCCTGCCCGCCTTCGCCTACCTCCTGCCGGTCGTGCTCGTCTTCGGCATCGGCGTGGCCCCGGCCGTCCTGGCCACCGTCGTCTACGCGGCCCCGCCGATGGCCCGCCTCACGGCACTGGGCCTGCGCGGCACGGACAAGGGCGTCCTGGAGGCCGTCGACTCCCTCGGCGCCACGGCCCGCCAGCGCCTCCTGACGGCCCGCCTGCCCCTGGCCCGCCGGGAACTGCTCCTGGGCGTCAACCAGAGCATCATGATGGCCCTGTCCATGGCCGTCATCGCGTCGGTCATCGGCGCGGACGGCCTGGGCGACCGCGTCTACCAGGCCCTCTCGACGGTCGACGTGGGCAGCGCCCTGGCAGCGGGCATCCCGATCGTCCTGCTGGCCATAGTCCTGGACCGCTCTGTGGGAGACCACTCTGTGGGCTCGCCCCGCCCGCGGTTGTGGGCAGGCGTTCCGCAGGGCGGAACGGGTGGGCACAACCGCCCACCGGGCCGCACTCGAACGATCACCACGTGGGTGGCGAGCATCGCGACGGTGGTTGCCGCAGGCCGCCTCGTCGGCACGACTTGGCCCGACGGCTGGACCGTCACCATCGCCGCCCCGGTGAACCGCGCCAAGGACTGGATGGTCGACCACCTCTACAGCGGAATCCCCGGAATCGGCGGCACCGCCGACGCCGCCGCCCACTACACCGCCTGGGTCCTCGACCCCCTCCGCGACGGCCTCCAGGCCCTCCCCTGGTGGGGCGCCCTCGCCCTCGTCGCGGCCCTCGCCTGGACGATCGGCACCTGGCGCACCGCCCTGACCGCGACCCTCTCGCTCGCCGCGATCGGCGTGCTGGGCCGCTGGGAGCCCGCCATGGACACCCTCTCCCAGGTGCTCGCGGCGGTCGCCGTCACCCTGCTCCTGGGCGTGCTCGTGGCCGTCGCGGCCGCGCGCAGCGACCGGGTGGAGCGCCTGCTCCGCCCCGTCCTGGACGTCTTCCAGACCATGCCGCAGTTCGTCTACCTCATCCCGGTCGTCGCCCTCTTCGGCGTGGGCCGCGCCCCGGCCGCCGCGGCGGCGGTCGTCTACGCGCTGCCCGCCGTCGTCCGCATCGTGAGCCAGGGCCTGCGGCAGGTGGATCCGGCGGCCATGGAGTCCGCGCGCTCGCTGGGCGCGACGGGCGGGCAGCAGCTCCGCCAGGTGCAGTTCCCGCTGGCGAGGCCGCAGCTGCTGCTGGCCGTGAACCAGGCGGTCGTGCTCGTCCTGTCCGTCGTCATCATCGGCGGCCTGGTGGGCGGCGGCGCGCTCGGCTACGAGGTGGTCTTCGGCCTCGCGCAGGGCGATCTCGCCACGGGCCTGATGGCCGGTACGGCCATCGCGTGCCTGGGACTGATGCTCGACCGGGTGACCCAGCCGACGAAGGAGGCGAACTGACATGAAGCGCACCGACATGAAGCGCAAGGCACTGATCGCCCTCCCGGCGGCGGCCCTGCTGGCCGCCGGCGTCACCGGCTGCGGCGCGGCGGACATGACCAAGCAGGGGTCCCCGTACGCCAACGCGGCGGGGGCGAAGACCGTGACCCTCTCCGTGCAGTCGTGGGTCGGCGCCCGCGCCAACGCGGCGGTGGCGCAGTACCTGCTGGAACACGAGCTGGGCTACCGCGTGGACACCGTGCAGGTGGACGAGGTCCCGGCCTGGGACGCCCTCAGCCAGGGCCGCGTGGACGCGATCATGGAGGACTGGGGCCACCCGGACCAGGAGAAGCGCTATGTCCAGGACAAGAAGACGATCACGGAAGGCGGCGAGCTCGGGGTCACCGGTCACATCGGCTGGTGGGTGCCCAAGTACTTCGCCGACGCCCACCCCGACGTCCTGGACTGGAAGAACCTCAACAAATACGCCGCGCGGCTGAAGACTTCCGAGAGCGGAGGGAAGGGCCAGCTCCTCGACGGCTCCCCGTCGTACGTCACCAACGACAAGGCGCTGGTGAAGAACCTGAAGCTGGACTACCAGGTCGTCTTCGCGGGCTCCGAGGCCGCGCAGATCACGCAGATCAAGCAGTTCGCGAAGGAGAAGAAGCCCTTCCTGACCTACTGGTACGAGCCCCAGTGGCTCTTCAACGAGGTCCCGATGGTCGAGGTGAAGCTCCCGGAGTACTCGGACGCGTGCGCGGAGAAGGGCGCGAAGGACCCGTCGACGATCGACTGCGCGTACCCGACGACGTCCCTGAAGAAGTACCTCAACACGGACTTCGCGAAGAAGGGCGGCAAGGCGGCCCGCTTCCTGAAGGACTTCCGCTGGACGAAGGCCGACCAGAACGAGGTCGCCCAGATGATCGCCGAGGACAAGCTCGCGCCGGAGGAGGCGGCGAAGCGGTGGGTGGAACGCCACCCGGACAAGTGGAAGAAGTGGATGAGCTGAGGCAGCCAAAATCAGCCCCTCCGGCGTTTGAGGAGCGGGGGTCCGGGGGCGGGGCCCCGGGAAACGGTGAAAGGGCGGGACCGGGGCAACACCCCCACCCCACCCGCAGGCGCACAATGCCCATATGTCCAACCCTGGGTGCATAACACGCGCACTCCGCAAGGACCGCCGCGCGGCCGCCGTCAACGCGGCCGTCGGCGTCGTCCTGGCGACAGCCGCCGCCGTCCTGCTCCTCTTCACCGTCCCCGCGAAGCACGCCGAGGGGCGCGACTTCCGGGCGGCACCCACCTGCCCGGCGGCTGCCGCTCCGGCCGGCGACTGCCTGCGTCCGGAGCCGTTCACGGTGGTCAAGGTCGTCCGGGACGAGATGAAGAAGACCCCCACTACTACCTGCGCGTCGCCGGACGCGACGGCACGCGCCCGCTCGTCGAGCTGCGGGGGCAGAGCCCGGTCGTCGGCGTCGTCAAGGCCGGTGACCAGGTGACCGCCTGGTACTGGAATGGCGAGATCAGGGCGTTCGACTTCCGCGGCGAGCGGCAGTACGCCGAGGCGGACCCGACGGACGACTTCCGCGTCCCCACCGCCATCGGCCTGGTGGCGACGCCCCTCTCCCTGGCCTTCCTCTGGTCGGCGTACTGGCTGGCCCGCCGGTCCGCCAAGTCGCCGCGGCGCACGCCCTGGCAGACCTCGGTCCCCAACCTCGCGGCCTTCGGCATCGCGGCGGCCGGGGCGCCGTTCGGCTACTTCCAGGACACGATGGAGGGGGCGCTGCGTTGGACCGGCTACGTCGCTGTGCCCATCGTGACCGTCGCGGCCGCCGTGATGGTCTGGAACGTCTTCCGGGACCGCCGGAAGGAGACCGACACGGTCGAGGTCGTCCCGCTGATCCCCACTCGGGAAAAGGTCTTCGTCGGCGTGATCACCGGCGACGTCCCGTACAGCAAGGAGGGGTTCCACACGCTCGTCGCGGGCCCCGGCCTGCTCGCGACGACCGTCGACCCCACCGGCCACGTCCTCCGCACGACCGTGCCGGGCACCCTGGTCGTGGAGCGCGTCCGCCCCGTCTACCGCACGGATCCCTCCATTTACAGGGAGAACGTGGCCTTGGTCGCGGAGTGCCGCGACGGCGACAAGCGGGTGCTGATCCTGGCGGCCGCCGAGCACATGGGCTGGGTGCTGGGGGCGCTCCTGCCGGACGGGCCGCCGCCCGTCGGAGCGCCCCCGGAAGCCCGCCCGGCGGCTTCCTGACCGGGCCGGGACCTTAGCCCAGGTTCTCGATCCGGTCGATGATCCAGCCGCCGAGTTGCTCGGTCATCAGGGTGTGCGGCTGGTTCTCCGAGGCCAGAATGAACTCGTCGAGCTCGCTCTCTGCCGGGTCGAGGCCGTCGATGCCGACGTACAGGTCGTCGTTGGTGGTGACGTCCCGGATGGCCACGGCGCTGACCGAAGGCACGAACGAGTGGTACCGGATGTGGGCTTCCGTCTTGAATCCGAGGAGCGAAAACTCGTTGAGCTTGTCGGCCAGGATGCCGAAGCCCTCCAGGGTGCCGCCGGGGGACCCGTCGATCTCGGGCAGGCCGTCGGTCCGCACCTCCTTGGCTGGCGGCGGAGTCACCAGCCGCAGCTTGGCGACGAGTTGGCTGTCGCCGCCGCGCTGGGCGTAGAGATGGGTGCCCAGGATGCTCAGGCCCCTTCCCTCGACCGCGTGGTCGCCGGGCTTGATGCCGTTGCCCTCTGCGGTTCCGACGCCGTTGGCGACGCCGATCCTGGGGATCGATGGCCAGCCGCCCATCTCCTCCAGCTCGTCGAGGAGCTGTTGGCGGAGACCGTCCACGCCGTGCTTGCTGTCCCACTCCTCGATGTGCCAGGCCAGCAGCTGCCGGGAGGCCGGGCTGTTGATCTGATCGGAGAAGGCGCTGTTGAGGTCCCGCGAGTAGTGCGCGAAAGCCTGGAGGCCGATGGGGATCCAGGCACCGCGGTGCGGGGTGTCGTAGGAATAGTAGAGGCCCGTGCGGTGCGCCATCTTTTGAAATTCAAGCTTGGTGAGGGCGTAGCGGGTGACGACGCCGCCCATGCTGAAGCCGCCGACGACGAGCGAGTGGCCGCTCTGGCACTCGGCGCCGGCCCGGAGGATCGCCGCGATCGCGGCCTCGGCGTTCTCCTGGATCGCGGCGCTGCGCTCGTGGAAACCGAGGATGATCACGTCGCGGCCGCGGCGGCGCAGCTCGCTCAGGAAGGGGTACTGCCCCCAGTCCAGGGCCTGCCACAGCATGTCGATGCTGCTCGGCCCCGTGTTGAACCCGTCGGAGGCGATCACGGGCCTGGTCAGCCGGTCGTTGCCTTCGCCGTAGTAGACCCACGCGGTGCCGCCCGGCAGGTCCCAGACGTCGCTCGGAACGGGCGGGATCCTGGTGGGCGCCTCCTTGGGGCCGGGGGCCAGGATGATGGACCCGGAGGCGGCGAGAGCTTCGCGGATCTGCTGCTCGGTGGCCTGCGGTTCGCTCATGGGCGGGCTTCCTTCCACGCGAGTGATAGCAACGAGTGTCAGCATGACCACGCAGAGTGCGGCTTAATCCGATACGGGACGGGATGGCAAGAATTCGTCGCCCCCGGACGGGCAGAGGATCCCACCGCGATACGACGCATGCGATGTGACCGTCACGAAGCCGACGGACCGTCTGCCCCGTCGGACAGGCTTCAGGGCTCAGGCCTCGTCCCGCAGCCCGGCGGCGATCTCCGACACCGCCGCCATCGCCCGCCGGTGCAGCCCGCCCCCGAACGTGACCCGGGCGGCGCCGAGCGCGCCGAGTTCGGAGGGGGAGGGCCCGCCGGGCTTGGCGAGGGCGTTGACCGGCAGTCCGACGCGCTCGGCGATCGGCGCGAGCAACTCGGCGGGGGCGAGGATCGGGTAGACGCAGTCGGCGCCGGCCGCCGCGTACAGCAGCCCGCGTTCGACAGCGGGGGCGGCGCCCTCGACGCCCTTCAGGAAGGTGTCGATACGGGCGTTGACGACGAGCCGTCCGTCCGCCTCGGCCACGACGGCGGCCAGCCAGTCGGCCTGCTCGTCCGGCTCCTTGAGCAGGCCGGTCCGCCGGTCGGTGTCCTCCAGGTTGCAGCCGACGACGCCGGTCTCCAGGAGGCGTTCGACAAGCTCATGGGGCGGCAGCCCGTAGCCGTCCTCCACGTCGGCGGTGACGACCACCCCTTCGGCGGCGACGGCCCGCACGATCCGGCCCACCGCCGTCAACATTTCCGCTGCCGGAGCTTCCCCGTCCGTGTACCCCAGGGATGCCGAGACCCCCGCGCTCGGCGTCGCCAGAGCCCGGAACCCGGCGTCGGCGAAGGCCCGGGCGCTGGCGGCGTCCCAGGGGCCGGGCAGCACGAGCGGACCGTCGGTGGCACTGCTGTGATGGCGGGCCCGGAAGGCGGCCACTGCCGCGTCGTTCGCTCTCATACGAACGACCGTAGGCCCGCAAGAGGCGGGTGGAGTGGTCCACTTCTCCTCGGAGAACGTGGGCCACTCCACCCGTTCGGCCCTATGGGGCCAGGGGATCAGCCGCCGTACGGGCGGGTGATGATCTCCATGAAATGGCCGGTGGGGTCCGGGAAGTACACGCCCCGGCCACCGTCATTGTGGTTGATCTCCATCGGCCGCTGCTGACGCGGATCGGCCCAATAGGTGAGCCCGGCTTCCTGGATGCGCGCGAACGCCGCGTCGAACTCCTCCTCGGAGATGAGGAAGGCGTAGTGCTGCGGCGAGAAGGGCGCCTGGGGCGGAAGAGTGGCGAAATCGAGCGTCACGCCGTTGGCGAGGACCACGGGGATGAACGGGCCCCATTCCTCACCGATCTCCAGTCCGAGGATGTGGGCGAAGAATTCCGCCGACTCGCGGTTGTTCTTGGACGCGACGATGGTGTGGTTCAGCTGAACTGACAAAGTGTGAATGCCTCCGGGGCATCTCGGACACCTCCACGCCTCACCCGGTCGGTGACCGACGCGCGATGCCGTGGCCCGAGCCTACCCGGGCCGGATCAGGGCTGGTAGGACCCCGGCTGGACGCGGGTCGAGACGCTGATGCGGTTCCAGGAGTTGATCACGATGATCGCGGCGATGAGGTGCGCCAGCTCCTCATCGGAGAAGTGGCGCGCGGCGCGCTCGTAGACCTCGTCCGGGACGAAGCCGTCCGTGAGGACGGTGATGGCCTCGGTGAGGGCGAGGGCCGCCTGCTCCTTCTCCGTGTAGTAGCCGGTGGCCTCCTCCCACGCGTTGAGGAGGTAGATGCGCGCCTCGGACTCGCCCGCCTTGCGGGCGTCCTTGACGTGCATGTCGATGCAGAACGCGCAGTGGTTGAGCTGCGAGGCGCGGATCTTCACCAGCTCGCCGATGACCGGGTCCACGCCCTCGTTCGCGGCCTTCGAAAGGGCGAACATCGCCTTCCGGACCTCGGGGGCGTGCTTGTAGAAGTCCATGCGGGGACCGTGCTGGTGGGTGCCGGGAGTGTTCTCTGTCGTCGTCATGCCACCGACGCTACGCCACGGATAGCCCAGCGGTATGGTCCATTCCCATGGAGAAAACGTGGGCCATTTCCGGGGTGGACCTCCACCTGGACCTTCCCCGCGCGGACGCGAACGCGGAAGCGGGAACGGAAGCCGGACCGGGCACCGGCACGGGCACAGGCACCGGCGCGGGTGAACGCGGCGTGCGCGCCGCGCTCACCGGCGCGCTGCGCGAGGCCGTACGGTCCGGGCGGCTGGCCCCCGGCACCCGGCTGCCCTCCTCCCGCTCCCTCGCCGCTGACCTCGGGCTCGCCCGCAACACCGTCGCCGACGCCTACGGCGAGCTCGTCGCGGAGGGCTGGCTCACCGCCCGGCAGGGCTCCGGCACCCGGGTGGCCCCGCGCACCGCGCCGCCCCGCCCGGCC